>JAQGKS010000097.1 GCA_028289965.1 Sphingomonas bacterium | reverse complement strand
GCCGAGTTTCTGGGCTTCAGTGGCGCTCACCATCCTCGGGTTCATCCCCGGGATGGCCTTCGCTTTGTTCACGGTGCTGAAGCCGCGCCCGACCCTCGCATTCTGAGGCTCGCGGCACGCGCCACGGGCCGCTAAGGGGCGGCATGCCCTTCCCCTTGCCGCTGGCGATGCGCCGCGCCCTCGATCTTGGCCTGGCGGCTGCCGAACGCGGCGAGGTTCCGGTCGGCGCGGTGATCGTGCGCGATGGCGCGATCATCGCCACCTCGGCCAACGCGATGCGCGCCGATCACGATCCCACCGCCCACGCCGAAATCCTCGCCATCCGCCGCGCTGCAGCAGCGATCGGTGATTCGCGCCTCGACGGCTGCGAATTGTGGGTGACGCTGGAGCCTTGCGCGATGTGTGCCGGCGCGATTGCCCTCGCCCGCATCGCCCGGCTTTATTATGCCGCGCCGGACCCCAAGGGCGGTGCGGTCGATCACGGCCCGCGCCTGTTCACGCAACCGACCTGCCACCACCGCCCCGATGTCTATGCCGGCATCGGGGAGGCGGAGGCAGGGGCCATGCTCAGGCGCTTCTTCGTCGGCCGGCGCTAGGCGCTTGGCCGGGCCCTTGTCCTCGCACCGGACAGGGCGGCAGGATCAGCCCTGCGTGTCGGACACCGGGACGATCTTGATCTCGACCCGGCGGTTCTGCTGGCGCCCATCGGCGGTGTCGTTGGACGCGATCGGGCGGCTGGAGCCGAACCCCTGGGTGCCGATGCGCGCCGCGGCGACGCCGCGGGTGACCAGATAGCCGGACACCGCCTGCGCGCGATTCTGCGACAGCGGGTTGTTGATCGAATCGTTTCCGGTCGAATCGGTGTGGCCATAAACGTCGATGAACGTCTGGTTGTAGCTCGCCAGCGTCGAGGCGACGTCGTCCAGCGTGCGCTGGAACTGCGGCTGGATCGTATAGCTGTTGGTGGCGAAGGTGATGCCCGACGGCATGTTGAGGACGATCTCGTCCCCCTGGCGGACAACCTCGACGTCGGTGCCCGCGGTCTTCTGGCGCAATTCGCGCTCCTGCCGGTCCATGTAGCCGCCGATCGCGCCACCCGCGATGGCACCGATGCCTGCGCCGACAATCGCTTCGGTGCGGTTGTTGCGTCCGCCGACGAGCGCGCCGCTGCCTGCGCCGAGCGCGCCGCCCAGCGCAGCGCCGATCGCCGCCCTCGACAGCCGCTGCTCGCCCGTCACCGGGTCCGTCGTACAGGCGGTCGCGCCGAGCAATGCGACACCGGCGACCGCGCCCATCAGGCGGTTGGAAAGAGCCATGCTTTTATTCCTATTCGGTTGGTTTGATGGATCGCAGAACCCCCGCCCGAACGGGTTGTTCCGTATCCGTGTTGAAACCGGGGCGATGATAAGGTTGTCGGATCGCAAGAATAGCGCGATAGACTTGTCCAGCGCATGCCTCCCCTTCCCCCACCCACCCCTTTCCCGTGGTTCGATCTGGCGATCATCCTCGCCCTGATCGCCCTCAACGGGCTGTTCGCCATGTCGGAACTGGCGATCGTCTCGGCGCGTCGGCAGCGGCTGGAGGCGATGGCACGCGCCGGCCGCCGCGGCGCGCGGCTGGCGATCGAGCTCGCCGCCAATCCGGGCAAATTCCTGTCGACCGTGCAGATCGGCATCACCCTGATCGGCATCCTCGCGGGCGCCTATTCGGGGGCGAGCCTCGGCGGCCCGGTCGGCGAGCGGCTGCGGCTTCTCGGCCTGTCGGCGGGAGCGTCGGCCGAGCTTGGCTTCGCCGTGGTGATCGTCATCACCACCTATTTGTCGCTGATCATCGGCGAGCTCGTCCCCAAGCAGTTCGCCTTGCGCTCGCCCGAGCCGATCGCGGCGCTGATGGCCGGGCCGATGCTGTGGCTGTCGCGGATCACTGCGCCGATCGTGTGGCTGCTCGATCGCACCAGCGCGATGATCTTCCGGCTGATCGGCCTGAAGCGCGAATCGGACAATCACCTGACCGCCGAAGAGCTCCACATGATCGTCGCCGAGGCATCGAGCGCCGGGGTGATCGAGGAAAGCGAGCGGGCGATCATTTCCGGCGTGGTCCGCCTTGCGGACCGCCCGGTGCGCGAGGTGATGACGCCGCGCACCGACGTCGAATGGATCGATGCCGGGGCGACGGCCGAGGCGGCGACGACCCAGCTGCTGGCGATGCCGCACAGTCGGATGCCGGTGGCCGAAGGGTCGATCGACGAGATCATCGGCGTGGTCCAGGCGCGCAACGTCGTCGCGGCGCTGCTCGCCGGCGCCGACCTCGACATTCGCGCGCTGATGCGCCCGGCCCCGGTCATCCCGGATCAGATGGATGCGATGGACGCGCTTGGCGTGCTGCGCGAGGCCGACGTGCCGATGGCGCTCGTCCATGACGAATATGGCCACTTCGAAGGCATCGTCACCCCGGCTGATCTACTCGCGGCGATCGCCGGCGTGTTCGCGTCGGACCAGCATGGCGACAGCGATCCGCCGCTGGTCGAGCGCGAGGATGGCAGCTGGCTGGTGTCGGGCTCGCTATCGGCCGATGTGCTGGCCGACCGGCTCGCGATCCCGCTGCCCGAGGACCGGGATTATGCCACCGCCGCCGGCTTCGCCCTGTCGGTGCTGCGCCACCTGCCGACCGTAGGCGAGACGTTCCAGCTCGGCGCGTGGCGGTTCGAGGTCGTCGACATGGACGGCCGCCGGATCGACAAGCTGCTCGCGATCTTCGACGCCGACGCCTAGCCGGCGGCCGACGCAGGCGCCTAGCCCGCCTTGCCGACCACGCTTTCGGGCAGGTCCTTGCCGAACACCCGCTGATAATATTCGGCCACCAGCGACCGCTCCGCCTCGTCGCATTTGTTGAGGAAGGACAGGCGGAAGGCAAAGCCGATGTCGCCGAAGATCAGCGCGTTCTGCGCCCAGCTGATCACCGTCCGCGGGCTCATCACGGTCGAGATGTCGCCGGCGATGAAGCCCTGGCGGGTCATGTCCGCGACCTTGACCATGTTGTCGACAACCTTCTTGCCGTCGGGCTTGTCATATTCGCCCGACTTGGCGAGCACGATCTGCGCCTCGACCTGCGCGGGCAGGTAGTTGAGGCCGACGACGATGTTCCAACGGTCCATCTGGCCCTGATTGATCTGCTGCGTGCCATGATACAGGCCGGACGTGTCGCCCAGGCCGACCGTGTTGGCGGTGGCGAACAG
>JAQGKS010000092.1 GCA_028289965.1 Sphingomonas bacterium | reverse complement strand
AGTCGCTCATGCCCAGTCTCCTTGCGGAGCCTGAATCACATCGCGACACTCACATCAATAGGTCCTGACCCTAGGGCTGATTGCGGCTGTCTGTTCAGAAAAGGCGACGCCACGGGCTCTCGCGTCTTCGAACAAGGCAGGCAGCGACGCGAGGCCCGGCGCCTAGGCGGGCGTTAAGCGTCGGCACTGGCCCTACGATCTAACACAAGGCCAGGGTAAAGGGGCGGCGGGTGTTCGAGGGGCGTCGAGGTCGAAAGGCCTTGACCCTGACATCATGTCAGTCCCCACTTTCGGGCGCGAAGGAACAAGACGATGAACGATCCTCTCACCCGGGGCGGCCACCGCTATTCGGGGACGTCCCCTCAGCCGGGCACCGCCAGGGATCCCGTCTGCGGGATGAGCGTCGATGCGGCCGCCTCCGTCCATCGTGCCCGTCATGGCGGAACAAGCTATGCTTTTTGCAGCGCCGGCTGCCAGGCGAGATTCCTCGCTGTTCCCGGCAAGTTCACGGGCGGCGACGCCAGAGAGGCCATGGCTTTCAGTCGATCGTCGGCATCGGCATCGGCGTGGACCTGCCCGATGCATCCCGAGGTCCGGCGTGACCAGCCCGGCACCTGCCCGATCTGCGGCATGGCGCTTGAGCCGGCAGAACCTAGCGTGGGCGAAGCCCCCAATCCCGAGCTGGTGGACTTCACCCGCCGCTTCTGGGTAAGCGCCGCGCTGGCGCTGCCATTGCTGCTGATCGCGATGGGTGCGGAGATGGCCGGCCTGCATCTGGTATCCATGCGCTGGTCACCGTGGGTACAGCTCGCGCTGTCCGCGCCGATCGTGTTGTGGGGCGGGTGGCCCTTCTTCGAGCGCGGGTGGGCGTCCCTCAAGAGCCGCCACTACAATATGTTCACGCTGATCGCGATCGGGGTCGGCGCGGCGTTCCTCTACAGCCTGGTTGCGACACTCACGCCCGGCCTGTTCCCGCCGGCCTTCCACCAACATGGCGGCATGGTGCCCGTCTACTACGAGGCGGCGGGAGTGGTCGTAGCGCTGGTGCTGCTCGGCCAGGTGCTGGAGCTACGTGCACGCGCCGCGACTGGCCGAGCCATTCGGGCGCTGATGAACCTCGCTCCCAAGACTGCACAGCGCATTGGTGCGGACGGCGAGGAACGTGAAGTCGAGTTGCGCGAGGTGGCGAAGGGAGACCGGCTACGCGTGCGACCCGGCGAGGCGGTGCCGGTAGACGGAGCGGTTATCGACGGCCGGTCGTCCGTCGACGAATCGATGCTCACCGGCGAGCCTGCCCCGATTTTGAAGACCCCGGGTGCGACGCTCACCGGCGGTACGGTAAACGGCACGGGGAGCCTGGTCATGGAGGCGCATGCGGTCGGCGCCGACACGATGCTTGCCCGGATCGTGGCGATGGTCGCCGAAGCCCAGCGCAGCCGTGCCCCGATCCAAGGGGTAGCCGATCGCATCTCCGGCTGGTTCGTGCCGCTGGTGGTACTGGTCGCGATCGTGACATTCGTCGTGTGGAACCTTGTCGGGCCGGAGCCGCGCTTCGGCCACGCGCTGCTCAACGCCATCGCCGTCCTCATCATCGCCTGCCCTTGTGCTCTCGGGCTCGCCACGCCGATGTCGGTCATGGTCGGCACCGGACGCGGCGCGCAGGCTGGCGTGCTGGTCAAGAACGCCGAGGCGCTCCAGGCGCTCGACAAGGCCGATACGCTGGTGATCGACAAGACTGGCACACTGACCGAAGGAAAGCCAAAGCTTGTCGCTATCGAAACGGCCGGCACGTTCGAAGCTGATCAGGTGCTGGCGCTCGCTGCCGCGGTCGAGGCTCGCTCCGAGCACCCGCTGGCAGCCGCCATCGTCGGCGGCGCAAAGGAACGCGGGCTCACCGTCGCCGCTGTGGAGTCTTTCGACTCGCAGACGGGCATGGGAATTAGTGGCCAGGTCGGTGGACGCACCATCGTGGTCGGCAACGCCGCTCAGATGCACCGCATTGGCGCCGATACGATTACGCTCGCGGCGGCCGCCGAGCGGCATCGTACGGAGGGCGCGGGCGTGATGCTTGTCGCGATTGACGGAACCGCCGCCGGACTGATCGCGGTGGCCGATCCGATCAAGGCATCTGCGCGGGGCGCGATCGCCGCACTCCACGCCGAAGGGCTGCGGATCATCATGCTGACCGGCGACAGTCGCGGCACCGCGGAAGCCGTTGCAAAGGCCATCGGCGGGATCGACGAGGTCTATGCTGACCTTAAACCCGACGACAAGGCCCGGATTGTCGGCGAGCTCAAGGCGAAGGGCGCGCGGGTGGCGATGGCCGGCGACGGCATAAACGATGCGCCCGCGCTGGCGGCTGCCGATGTCGGCGTGGCGATGGGTACCGGCACCGACGTTGCGATCGAGAGCGCCGGGCTGACGCTGACCAAAGGCGACCTGTCGGCCATGGTCCGCGCGCGGCGCCTCGCCCGCGCAACGATGGCTAACATCCGGCAGAACCTGTTCTTCTCCTTCCTGTTCAACGGCGTCGGCATACCGATCGCTGCGGGCGTGCTCTATCCGGCAACCGGCATCCTGCTGTCGCCAATGTTCGCAGGAGCGGCGATGGCGCTTTCCTCGTTCGCGGTGGTGGCGAATGCACTCCGACTGAACCGGGTTCGCCTGGAAGATCGCAAGATATGAACATCCGGCAGGCTTCGACGGAGGACCAGTATCTGATCCACGCGGCCGGCGCGGGCGCATCGGCTTTCCGAATAATGACCGGGCGTGGAAGAAACCGTGTTAGGGCCGTCGCATAGCCAATAGAGACTTCTAGGCTTCGGCGGCCGAACACGCTCACGCTCCCGCTCCTGGCGGGGATTGACTGATGACTTCCAGCGTGGGCCCGTCCAACCCGTCCGTGCAATTCGCCGTTTTGACACATTCGACCACGTCCGGACGATGGGGCGGATCCGTCTCGCCGGCGAAAGCTATATTGTTTCGTCCAAAAGCTGCCGACTGAAAAAGCGGCCCATCTCCGCCATTTCGCGGCGCGCGGCTTAGGGACTTCGATCGCGCTCTTTGCTCTGCCGGTAAGCGGTCGTTCGTTCGGGCGACGCGTCCGGGGTCCTTGCTTGATCGAAGGCGGCCCCAAGATGGAGAAAGAGGCCATGCACGCAACTCGCGAGCCAAGCGTTCCGGGTACGACCGGCTCACGCACGGCAGATGACGAGCCGTCTTGCCGAGAGGCACGGGTGGTCGCGCAAGAGCTTGCGGTTGACCCGGCGGTCGGCCTCTCTTCCGACGAGGCACGGCGCCGCGCGGTCCAGTATGGGCCGAACCAGCTGCGCGCGAGCAATCCGCCACCCTTGTGGCGCCGCATCTTGGCGCAGTTTCAGGATCCTTTGGTCTATCTGCTGCTGGGCGCGGTAGTGGTGGCACTCGCCGCATGGGCCATCGAAGGCCAGGAAGACTGGCCCGTCGATGCGGTGGTGATCGCGGCCGTCCTCCTCCTCAACGCAGCGATCGGCTTCGCGCAGGAGAGCAAAGCGGCCAATGCAGTCGCGGCGCTCGCGCGGATGACGGCGGTGACGTCGTCGGTGCTGCGCGACGGCGAACGACAGCGCATTCCCAGTGCCGAGATAGTGCCGGGCGACGTGCTGTTGCTGGACGAAGGCGATGCGGTGGGTGCCGACGCACGGCTCGTCACTGCGGCCGTGCTTCGGATCCAGGAGGCGTCGCTGACCGGCGAGAGCGAGGCGGTGCTCAAGAACCCCGATCCGCTCGCCGCGCCCGCGCCGCTCGCCGAACGGGCAAACATGGTGTTCAAGGGCACGGCAGTCGTCCAGGGCACCGGCCGCGCGATCGTCACCCACACGGGAATGGGCACCGAGGTGGGCGCGATCGCGACGATGCTCGACGAGACCCGCGATCAGGCAACGCCGCTCCAGAAGGAGGTGGCGCGGATAGGTCGAATCCTGGCTACCGCCGTGGTTATCATCGCTTTGATCGTAGTGGCCACCATCCTGCTGCTGTCGAAGATCGATGGGGTTGCCGACTTGGTCGGGGTGCTGCTGCTTGGCGTATCCTTGGCGGTTGCAGCGGTGCCGGAGGGTTTGCCCGCCATCTTGTCACTCGTACTGGCGCTGGGCGTACAGCGCATGGCGACGCGCAAGGCCGTGGTGAAGACCCTGTCGTCGGTCGAGACGCTGGGTGCCGCCACCGTCATCTGTTCGGACAAAACGGGCACGCTGACGCGCTCGCAGATGACGATCGAGCGCATCGTCACCGCCTCCGCGGACAGCCGCGTCACGGGCGTTGGCTATGCTCCAGAGGGAAAAGTGCTGACCGCCGGCGACGTGCCGCTCGACGGGAGCGGCCTGGCCGAGCAGATCGTGGTGCTGAGCGGCGGCTCGCTTGCCAACAATGCCAGGCTGCGACAGGCGAGCGACGGGGCATGGGAAATCCAGGGCGATCCAACCGAGGCCGCGTTCCTCGTCGCCGAAAAGAAGCTGGGGCTCGACGAGCGGCGCTCGGCCCGGTTCGAGCGCGTCCGCGAGATACCGTTCAGCTCCGACCGCAAGATGATGTCGAGCATCGAGCGCGACCTGGAGCATGACGGTGAGCTGATCGTCGTGACCAAGGGTGCGCCCGACGTGCTGATCACACGCTGCACGCGCGTGCGCGTCGGCATGGAGGTCCTGCCGCTCGACGAACCCCGGCGCGCGCAGGCGCTAGGCGACGTCGAGCGGCTGTCGGGCGAGGCGCTGCGCACGCTTGCGGTTGCCTATCGCCCGCTTGAGTCCGGACAGGAGTCGGTCGGCGATGAGGCGCTGGAGCGAGACCTGATCTTCGTGGGGACCGTCGGCATCATCGACCCGCCCCGCGAGGAAGCCGCAGTCGCGATCGCCGAGGCTCGCCGCGCCGGCATCCGGGTGATGATGATCACCGGGGATCATCCGCGCACGGCCGCGCGTATCGCAGCCCAGCTCGGCATCGCGCCTCCGGACGCCAAGGCGCTCACCGGTGCCGACCTCGACGCGCTGGACGGCTTCGGCCTGGCGGCGGCGGTGCGCGAGACGTCGGTTTATGCCCGTGTCGCTCCCGTCCACAAGCTGCGCATCGTCGATGCCCTGCAGGCGGATGGCAATATCGTGGCGATGACGGGTGACGGCGTGAACGATGCGCCGGCGCTAAAATCCGCGGATATCGGGGTGGCGATGGGGATCACCGGAACCGAGGTTACCAAGGAAGCGGCCAAGATGATCCTGGCCGATGACAATTTCGCCACCATCGTCGCAGCGGTGCGCGAGGGCCGGGCGATCTTTGACAATATTCGAAAGTTCCTTCGCTATCTCCTGTCCTCGAATATGGGGGAGGTGCTGACCGTGTTCCTTGGCGTGGTCGGCGCAGGCGTGATCGGGCTGCGCGGTGCCGATGGAGGTGAGGGGCTCGTCGTGCCACTGCTGGCGACGCAGATCCTGTGGATCAACCTCATCACGGATTCGGGCCCGGCGCTCGCGATGGGCGTCGATCCCGAGACGGAGGACGTGATGGCCCGCCCGCCGCGCCGATCGGATGAGCGCGCTATCGATGGCCTGATGTGGCGCGGCGTGATCGCGATCGGCCTGGTGATGGCGCTCGCCACGCTGCTCACCATCGATATGCAGCTTCCCGGCGGCATGATCGAAGGGAGCCACACGCTCGATCGGGCGCGCACCGCGGGGTTTACCGTGCTGGTGCTGGCCCAGCTGTTCAACTGCTTCAGCGCGCGGTCCGAGACAATGAGCGCCTTTCGTCATCTGTTCGCCAACCACTGGCTATGGGGTGCGGTGGCGCTTTCCGTTCTGTTGCAGGTGGCCGTGGTCCACCTCAGGCCACTCAATATCGCCTTTGGCACGACGCCGCTTTCCGCTGAACAATGGCTGCTGTGCGTTGCGATGGCCAGCATGGTGTTGTGGTTTGCGGAGCTGCGGAAGTGGGTGTTACGCCTCCGGGCACGGTGACGCGAATGTGCCGCGACGGCAGGACCGTGCATTTGGCGGGGCAGCATCTGCGGCCGGTCGCCAATGTCAGCCGAGAAGATGTTGCCCGCTGTCGACGGGTATGATCGTCCCGGTGATGCGGCGCGCTGCATCGCTCACCAGAAAGGCAGCGAGCGCCCCGACATCGGACGTCTCGACGAGTGTACGGTCCGGCACCCTCGCCGCTGCTCGCTCCAGCAACTCGTCGAACCGGTCAATGCCGCTGGCCGCGCGCGTTCGGATCGGGCCGGGCGAGACGGCGTGGACGCGGATCTGCTTGGGCCCAAGCTCGGCTGCGAGATAGCGCGTGGCGCTTTCCAGCGCGGCTTTGACCGGCCCCATCAGATTATAATGTTCCACCACCCGCTCGGAGCCGTAGAAGGTCACCGTCAGCAGCGTGCCGCCATCGCGCATCAACGGCTCGGCGAGCTTGGCCATCCGGATGAAGGAATGGCAGGACACGTCCATCGCCAGCGCGAACCCCTCGGCGGAGCAATCCACGACCCGCCCGTGAAGGTCGCCCTTCGGCGCGAAGGCGATCGAATGGAGAAGGAAGTCGAGCCCGCCCCATTCGGCCTTCACGCGGTCGAACAATCCCTCGAGCTCCCCCGCAACACGAACATCGCAGGGCGCCACCCAGTCCATCTTCAGCCGCTCCGTCACGGCGACGGTGAACGGCTTGGCCTTGTCGTTCACATAGGATGCGGCGAGCGACGCACCGGCCAGCTTGAACGCTTCGGCGCAGCCTGTCGCGATGCTGCTCTCGTTGGCGATACCGACGATGAGCCCCCGCTTGCCCCTGAGATCGACCAGCTGTGTCATGCCGTGCGGGCTCGGTGCGGGGTGATGATGTCCAGTGTGTGCATCGCGATCATGCGTTCCTCGTCGGTTGGGATGATGCGGACGGTCACCCGGCTATTGGCAGTGCTGATCGTTGCCGCGCCGGCGGCATTCGCCTGCGCGTCTATCTCCAGGCCCAACCAGGCGAGGCGCTCGCACACCAGCGCGCGAATGGCCGGGGAGTTTTCGCCGATGCCCGCAGTGAATACCAGGCCATCGAGCCCGGCCAGCGAGCTGACCAGTGCGCCGGCTTCGCGGGCGATGCGGTAGACGAAGAGCTCGACCGCCTGCCGCGCCGATTCCGCCGGGCTCGCCAGCAGGTCGCGCATGTCGCTCGACACCCCGGAGACGCCGAGGAGCCCGGAATCCTCGTACAGCAGCTGCTGCACTTCCTCCGCGCGCATGCCCTTCGCCTGCTCCAGATAGAGGATCACGCCGGGGTCGATCGCGCCGCAGCGCGTGCCCATCACCAGCCCGTCGAGCGCCGTGAACCCCATCGTCGTATCGATGCTGCGGCCGCCGGCCATCGCGCAAAGGCTTGCGCCGTTCCCAAGGTGCGCTGCGATGACCCGGCCCGACGCCATGGAAGGGTCGAGCCGCGCCAGGGCCCGCGCGACATATTCGTAGGAAAGGCCGTGAAACCCATAACGGCGGATCCCCTCGTCCGAGAGAGCCCGCGGGATCCCGAAGCGGGTCGCGACCGGCGGCTGGGTCTGGTGGTAGGCGGTGTCGAAACAGGCGACCTGGGGCACGCCTGGTCGTAGCGCCGTCGCTGCCTGGATGGCGGCGAGGTTGTGCGGCTGGTGAAGGGGCGCGAGTGGTATGAAGGCCGACAGCGCGGCTACAGCCCGCTCCGTTATGCGCACCGGCGCGGCAAACCCCGCGCCGCCATGAACGACGCGGTGGCCGATACCGAGCAGCCGCTCCGCGCCGGCGGTCTTGTCGATCCATGTCAGAAGCTCGTCGAGGAGCAGTTCATGGCCCCCCGCCGCGTTTTCCCACCGTCGCTCCACGAGGATCCGGCCGGAACCATCGCGCGCGATGAAATGCGGCGAGGAGCCGATCCCCTCGATCTTGCCAGCAGCAATCACCTCCAGCGCATCGGTCGAACCGACGCCGTACAATGCGAACTTGATGCTGGAGGAGCCGACGTTGAGGCTGAGAACGGCATCCGCCATCAGCACGCTGCCGCCGGGCTGCCACTGCGTTGCCGGGCGACGATCACCGCGAGGGCGCAGGAGGCGATCCGCGTTCGCTGGCTGTCCGCGCGGCTCGTCAGGATGATCGGCACGCGCGCCCCAAGCACGATGCCCGCGCCGTCCGCGCCGGCAAGGAAGCTGAGCTGCTTGGCGATCATGTTGCCGGCCTCCAGCTCCGGCGCGACGAGAATGTCGGCGATCCCCGCGACCGGTGAGACGATGCCTTTCCCTCGGGCCGCTTCGGGGCTGATGGCATTGTCGAACGCCAGCGGGCCGTCGAGAAGGCCGCCGACGATCTGACCGCGATCCGCCATCTTGCACAGCGCGGCAGCGTCCAGCGTCGATCGCATCGTCGGGTTCACGGTTTCGACCGCCGCGAGGATCGCGACGCGCGGGGTGGCGATGCCGATCGCGTGGGCGAGATCGATCGCGTTGCGGATGATGTCCGCTTTATCTTCCAG
>JAQGKS010000072.1 GCA_028289965.1 Sphingomonas bacterium | reverse complement strand
GATCAGGGCATCGAACAGCGGCTCGCCGCGCTGGAGCGTCAGGCGCGCGCGGCGCAGGATTATGTCGCGATCTGCAACCTGCAGGCCATCTATGGCTATTATGTCGACAAGACGCTCTACGATCAGGCGGCCGACCTGTTCGCCCGCGACGGCACGCTGGAAATCGCCGGACGCGGTTTCTTCGAAGGGCAGGAGCGCGTCCGCGCCTATCTCCACGCGCTGCCCAAGCTCGAATATGGCACGGTGTTCAACCACATGCAGCTGCAGCCGGTGATCCATATCGCCGACGACGGAATGAGCGCCAAGGGCCGCTGGCGGGTGTTCATCCAGATCGGCTGGCTCGGCCGCGAGGCGCGCTGGGGCGAAGGCACGTACGAGAATGACTATGTCCGCGAGGACGACGTGTGGAAGATCGCCAAGCTCCACATGTTCACCACTTACTATGTCGAGTTCGACAAGGGCTGGAACCATGGCGGCGTGCCGCTCGCCCCGCCGCTTCCGGGGATGGAGCCGGATCGGCAGACGACGGTCGACTATGGCTGCTTCCCGGACATCTTCGTGCCGCCTTATCATTATGCCAACCCGGTGACCGGCCGGCGCTAGCCCCGTTCGCCATCAGGAGAGCCGTTCGATGGACTATCCGTACACGCCGTTCACGGATCGATCCGGCCCGGCCGAGCCGAAGCTGGAATTCGTGTTCGAGATCGAGCTGAAGTTCGCCGGCCACCAGACGGTCGGCGACATGCCGAGCGGCGCCGGGCGCGGCTTCGTTGCGCTCGAAAGCGGCATCGTACGCGGCCCCCGCCTCAACGGCACGGTGATCCCGATGTCGGGCGGGGATTGGGCGCTGTTCCGGCCGGACGACGTGCTGGCGACCGATGCGCGCTACATGCTGGAGGCCGACGACGGCACCAAGATCCTGCTGCTCAACCGCGGCTATCTGTGGGGCCGCGAGCCGGACACGATCAAGCGGATGCAGGACTGGATGTTCCGCGACGGCCCGGAAGTGCCGTTCGACGAATTCTACCTGCGCGCCGCCCCCAGCTTCGAAACCCCGAAGGGTCCGCACGACTGGCTGATGCGCCACATCTTCGTCGGCATCGGCCAGCGCCAGCTGGATGGCAATACGATCCGCTACTACGCCTTGCTGTGATGCGCGGGCGCAGGCCCGGCGGCTCAGCGCCGCTCGGCCCCGCCCGCCCAATCGTCCCACGGCGACGGCATATGATAGGGCACGGTGATGAACGTCGCCTCGATCTGCTCGATCGCATTGTCCTTTATCTTGAACAGTTCGAGCAGGTAGAAACTGTGCGGAAAACGGATCGGTGACGTCGCCGGCGTGCCGTCGGTCAGCCGATATTCGCCCAGCGCGCCGCTATGATCGATGAACGCCGCTGCCAACACCAGCCCCCGTTCCTCGTCCACCAGCGGATAGCGGCGGCCGCGCAGCCGATCGTCGTAGCGGTAATTGCCCAGGCGGAATTGCGCCTCGCACCCCAGGCTCGCCACCGGCACGATGAAATCGGGATTGTTGGTGGTCTGCACGCCATTCTCGACCCGCTGGCAATCCGGGTGGAAGCGGGTGAGGATTGTCCCGTCGTTCAGCTGCAGCGTATCGAAATAGCCGTCGGCCAGCGCGATCATCCGCGCCCGCGGCACCCGGCTGGCGGGCTCGAGCATCTCGTTGAGCACGGGCTTGTCCTCGAACCTTTGCGGTTCGAAGCGCAGCGCATTGTCGGCCAGGCGGTAGACCACCGCCTCGACCTCCTCGATCCCCTCGGCCGTCACCTTCAGCCGCAGCGCGATCGGCGAGCGGTTGTTGGTCTCCTCGACGACGCCGAACAAGCCGACCTGGCCGGTATCCGGATCGGCGAAGCGCAGATCATAGTCACCCAGGCCGGTGATCGTGTTCCACAGCCCGTCGCCGATGCGCAGCGCGACATTATTCTCGGTATGGCGAACGCGCGCCGCCCAGCGCGCCCGCGCCGGATCGCGCGCCAGCAGCGCCGCGAGATAGCCGTCCAGTGCCGCATAGAGCGCCGCGCGCGACAGCGGCCGGGGCAGAGCGTCGATGCGGGCGTCCATCGTCAAACCTCCGTCGCCGGGCCGTGGAACATCAGCGGCAGGGCATCGCTGAAATTGGGAACGTCGGCGGCGGTGCGCTCACCCTCGGGGGAGGTCATCGCCGCGCCCAGCGCCGCGGCATCGTCGAACCACGCTTCGAACAGGCAGAATGGCGCCGGCTCCTCGCCGAGGCTTTCGAGGTCGAAGCTGTAGTTGATCCGGCGCACGCCGGGCAGCGCCCGTACCAGCGGGATGTGCGTGTCGCGATAATGCGCGCGGAAGCTGTCCGGATCGGACGGCATGTCATAGACCACGGTCAGCTTGTACATCCACTCGCTCTCCCTCGCCCACGCATGCTTGTGCCGCGCGGTTTCGCGTACGCCTGCGTACACTGCAATTCCGATCAGCCGCCAGCGCAAAGCGGTCGACATTGGCAGGCATGCCCGCCGCGCCTAGCGTAGCGTCGACGGTCAGGATGGAGAGCGCATGTATCCCTTTTCGGAAGGCTGCTTTGCGGTCCGCAACGCCTGGTACGTCGCCGCTTTCTCGCACGAGGTGACGCGCGAACCGATGGAACGCTGGTTCCTTGATGAACCGGTGGTGCTGTTCCGCACCGAGGCGGGCACGGCGGTGGCGCTGGCCGGGCGCTGCCCGCACCGCCAATATCCGATGGCGGCGGGGCGGCTGGAGGGCGACATATTGGTCTGCGGCTATCATGGCATCGCCTTTGCCGCCGATGGCCGCTGCACCCGCATCCCGACGCAGGATCGCGTGCCCGCGGCGTTCGGCCTGCGCGCCTATCCGCTGGTCGAGAAATGGAAATGGCTGTGGATCTGGACCGGCGATCCGGACAAGGCCGATGAAAGCCTGATCCCCGACCACGCCGCGATCGGCCTGCGCGACGCCCCGGGCGCGAATGGCGAACTCTCGGTTCCGCTCTCGCACAACCATGTCGGCGGGCGCTACCAGCTGCTCCACGACAATCTACTCGATCTCAGCCACCTCGCCTTTCTGCATTCCAGCAGCATCGGCATGGAGGCGATCGCGACGACATCCGACGAGGTCACCAGCGGCGATCGCTGGCTGCGCAGCGCGCGCCATGTTCGCGACGCCGATTCCTCGCCGTGGATCCGCGCGCGCTACGGCGTCGCCAAGGTCGATTTCGTGATCGACTTCACCTTCCACATGCCCGCCTTGCACGTCGGCCTGAACCGCACCTCGATTAGCGCCGACGCGGCCGAGCGCGCCGGCGAGGTGATCCGCGATTCGATCGTCTATCACGCGGTCACGCCGGCCCGGCGCCACAGTGCCCACTATTTCTTTGCCACCACGATCAACGCGCCGGCGACGAGCGAGGAAGCGATGGCCCCGATCGCCGCCGGTATCGCCAAGGTGATCGAGGAGGACATCTTCGCCACCGAGGAGATCGAACGGATGATCCCGGCCGATCGGCCGCTGCGCGATCTGATGACGGCCGGGGACGTCGCCGTGGTCAAGGGACGGCGCATGCTCGAGAGCATGATGAAGGCCGAACGGGGCTGATCCACCCCAGCGTCCCAGTCGATAACCGGCCCCCGTTCGAAAACTCGGTAACGCGATCGAACGCGGTCAGTCTTTCGATAACGACGGGGTCGTGGCGAAAAGCAGGTTCAACCTACCTCGCCCTATCCTCACGAGGATGTCGTCCTGCACCTTGTGGCAGGATCAGGATGAGGGCCAAGATCGTCGCCGCGAGCACTGCGGAAGCGAGCGGGCAGCCGGGTTAGGATGAACTCTGCCCGGAACAGGAAGACCCGGCTCGCCTTCGTCCACAAGTATAGCGCTGCCAGCACCGCCAGCATTGTGCCGAAGATCGCTGCTGCACCCAATAGCCGAGGCCTTGGGTGTCCGCTGTCCAACTGCCGAGCGCCGAGCGTCGAGCGTCGAGCGTCGAGCGTCTGCAGGAAGGTGATCGTGAGCCGGTAGAACAGCTCCGCCTTGGGTTCCCGCACGCAGCGTGATCGCCGGCACCTTGCGCAGGAGTTTTTCGCGCCGGTAGCCGATCTTCATCCCGTTTTCGCGACTTCCAAATCAGTCATTCCTGCGGACCGGGAGTTCGACGGCGACACCAAATCCGGGCGGCGCGAGGAGCGAGACAATGCCCCCGTGCGCGGTCGCGACCGCAGCGACGAGCGCCAGGCCAAGCCCGTGACCTTCCGACGATCGGCTATGTTCCGCGCGCGCGAACCGCTGAAAGAGCCGGGTCGCATCTTCTGCCGCGACGCCCTGTCCGTCATCGGAGACCGTAAGGCGAGCAATCGCGCCGTCACGCTCCAGCTGGACACGAACTGTCGTTCCAGGAGGTGTGTGGCGGAGCGCGTTGTCGAGGAGATTGGTGATAAGCTGTTGCAGCAACCGCCGATCGCCTGTCGTCGATATTCCGGGTGCGATCGCCGTGACGAGCCGATGACCGCTCACTTCCATATCGGGGCGGTAGGTTTCGATCAGTTCATCGACCAGGCGGTCCAGCGCCACGTGCTGAAAATGGGCGCGAGGTGGCAAAGCCTCCACTTCCGCGATGCGTAACAATGCGCCGAATATGTCGAGCAGCTCGCGCGATTGTGCGGCAGCGGCTTCGATCGCCTGCCGCTTTTCGTCCGGGTTGCCGGCCGACAATGCCTCGTCGAGGCGATTATGCAGGCGGGTGAGCGGCGTGCGCAGGTCGTGGGCGACGTCGCTCGACACCTGCCGAAGATTGTCCATCAGCCCGGCGATCCGGTCGAGCATCCGGTTGAGCGTCGCCGACACCCGATCGAACTCGTCTCCCGCCCCGGTGATCGGCATGCGCCGTGCCAGATCACCGTCGATGATCGCGAGCGCGGTGCGGTCGATGCGGGACAGGCGCGCGCGCGTGACCGCGCCGACCAGCCAGGCCGCGCCGATGCCGAGGAGGAGCATGATGCCGAACGCGCCGGCGAACAGCTTGAGCAGCGTCGCGTCCATCTCGTCGATGACGGCGCGATCGGCAGCGACGACCAAGCGGCTCTTGTCGGGCAAGCGGGTGGTGAGGGCCTGCGCGATCCGGTGCTCGCCGTCGCGGCGGTAATGCAGGAACTCCAGATATCCCGGCGCGGTCGGGGCGTTGGCGTCGAGCAGCCCCGCGACGCGGCGACCCGAAGCATCGACCAGCAGGTAATCCAGGCTGGCGGTGCTTCGCGCCGCCTCGCGCCGGCGGATCGCGGTCGCGACACCGCTGGGGCCGTCGTCGCCTTCGTCGATCAAGGCGCGGGTTTCGATGGCGACCCGGTGATTGAGCTGGATCTCCAAGGCTTCGTGCGTGACCTCGTAGGCGACGATGCCGATGACGAGAGTCGCCAGCGCGAAGCAGGACGCGACCAGCGCGACAAGCCCGAAGGTGGTTCGCCACGGTCGGGCCATCAGCCGCCGCGGATCATGTAGCCGGCGCCGCGCACGGTTTCGATCGCATCCTCGTCGAACCCGGCGTTCAGCTTGGAGCGCAGGCGGCTCAGGTGGGTCTCGACGATGTTCGTTTTGGGATCGAAGTCGAAATCCCAGACCCGCTCCAGCAGCATCGTGCGGGTCATCACCCGGCGCGGATTGCGCATCAGCTCGGCAAGCAATGCGAACTCGCGCGGTTGCAACACGACACGGCGACCATCGCGGGTGACGGTACGCCGATGAAGATCAAGCTCGATGCTGCCGATCGCGAGCACGCTTGTCTCGCCTTGAGGAGCCGGACGCCGCCCAAGCGCCTGAACGCGCGCGGCCAGCTCCGAGAAGGCGAACGGCTTGACCAGATAATCGTCGGCACCGCCCTCCAGCCCCGCGACACGATCGGCAATGCCGCCGACCGCGGTGAGCATGAGCGCAGGCGTCATGTTACCGGCTGCGCGCAGTGCCTTGATAAGCGACAGGCCATCCAGGCCGGGAAGCATCCGATCGACGATCAGCGCGTCGAACTGGTCGCCGGTCGCCTGAAACAAGCCGTCGCGACCATCGGCGCTGGTGACGACATGATGCCCCAGCTCCGCAAGCCCACGGGCCACGAAGCGGTTCGTCTCGTCATCATCCTCCACGATCAGGATACGCATGGGTGCATCCTAGCCCGCCGGGCCGTTCGTCTGCCATCCCCCGCCCAATGCCCGGAACAGGGCGACTTGCGATTGCGCCACGGCGAGATCGGACTGTGCCTGGGCGAGCGCGGCTTGCGCCCGCGCCCGCTCGGCATCGAACTGGATCAGGAAAGCGGCATCCCCCAGCCGGACCCGTGCGGCCGCGCGGCGGGCGTAAAGTGCGGATTGGACGCGCGCGGCATCGAGCGCGCGATTGCGACGCACCTCGCCATCATAGGCGGCGAGCGCGGTTTCGACTTCGCGCAATGCCCTCAGCACCGCCACATCCCAACCGGCGAGCGCCGCGCGCTCGGTCGCACGGGCTTGTGCCAGCCGCGCGCGCGCCGGCGTCTGGTTGGGAAACGCCCAGCTTATCAACGGCGAAGCCGTCGCGACGAAGCCACCCGTCAGCAGCCCGACCGCACCGCCCAGGTTCACGCGCGGGTAGAGATCGGCACGCGCGACCCCGATCCGCGCCGCGGCAGCGGCGAGCCGGCGTTCGGCTTCGCGAATATCCGGGCGGCGCAGCAGCAACGCTTGCCCGTCGCCAACCGGCACCGCCGATCGCAACTTGGGGGGTGCATTGCAGACGATGGTGAACCCACGCGCTTCAGCCGGCGGGCGGCCCTGCAACGTGGCGATCCGGTAGAGCGCATTGGCGCGCGCCGCTTCGAACGGGGCGAGCGTGGCGCGGGTCGATTCCAGGAGACTGGCGGCTTGCGCCACTTCGAGCGGTGACACCTCACCAGCGGCGAGCTGGTCCCGCACCACGCCCACCGAGCGTTCCTGAACCGCGATCACCTCACGCGAGACGGTCGCCGCTCGCGTGGCACCGCACAGGTCGACATAGGCGAGCACCGTATCGGCCACGACCGCGACGCGCAGCGAGTCCAGCGCCGCGGCCTGGGCGTCGGCATCGGCCCCGGCCGCCAGCGCGCCCGAGCGCAGACGGCCGAACAGGTCGATATCCCAGCTTGCGGTCAACGCGAGATCATAATCGGTGGTCGGCACGTTGGATGACGCGCTCGGCTGCGTCGCGCTGTTGTCGATCGTGCCAGCGCTCTCGATCGTGGTCTGCGGCAGCCGCGCGGCGCGCGCCTGCCGCAGCGCGGCGCGCGCGCCGTCGAGATTGGCATAGGCCACGCGCAGATCGGCGTTGGCGGCAAGGCTCGCCTGGACCAGTCGATCGAGCGCCGGATCGTCGTACAGCCGCCACCAATCGTCCGGGACCGGGGCAATCGACGCCGTCGGCAGGCTCGCGAACGCGCCCGTAGCGCTCGCCGGTGCAAGGGTCGGCGGGGGCGCGGGCGCGGTCATGCAGCCCGCGGCGGCGAGCGCGGCGAGCGGCGCGAGACGGCGGATCATGCGGGAACTCCGGCGAGCGGGGCATCGGGCGCGGGCTTCTCCCGACCGAAGCGGGCATAGAGCGCGGGCATCAGGAACAGGTTGAGCGCGGTCGAGGAAACGAGCCCGCCCAGGATGACGATCGCCATCGGATGCTCGATTTCATGGCCCGGCGCGTTGCCGGCGACGATCAGCGGCAGCAGCGCGAGGCCGGCGCACGCCGCGGTCATCAGGATCGGCACCAACCGTTCCTCCGCACCGCGCAGGATCAGGCCAGGGCCGAACGCCTCGCCCTCGAACCGCCGAAGATGATCATAGTGCGACAACAGCATGATGCCGTTGCGCGCCGAGATGCCGATCACCGTCACGAACCCGACCAGCGAGCCCAGCGACAGCACGCCCCCCGTCAGCGCGACACCGACCACCCCGCCGACGAGCGCGAACGGCAGGCTGGTCGCGACCAGCGCGGTGATCCGGGCCGATCGGAACTCCAGCCAGACCAGCAGCAGGACGCCGAACAGGCACAGCAGCCCCGTCGCCCAGAGCCGCTGGCGAGAGTCGCGCAGCGCGGCATATTCCCCCAGCACCTGCGGGTGATAGCCGGTCGCGAACGGCACCTGCCCCACCGCCGCTTCGACCGCGCGCGCGACCGTGCCAAGGTCGGCACCGGCAACATTGAGCGTGACGTCGATACGGCGCTGACCGTTCTCGCGCTTGATCTCGTTCGGCGCGGGCATGATGCGGATATCGGCGACGTCGCGCAGCCGCACCGGCGCGCCCGCGGGCGTCTGGATCATCATGTCGGCCAGGGCATGAACATCACCGCGCACCTTGGGTTCGCCCCACAGCGCCACGTCGAACGCCTTCTGGTCGCGGTAGATTTCGCCGACCTTCTGCCCGGCGACCAGGGTCTGCGCCTGTCGCCGCACTTCCCCCCCGGTCAGGCCGAAGATCGCGAGATCGGCGGCACGCGGGCGCACCTGTATCTGCGGCACCAGCACCTGTTGCTCGACCTTGAGATCGGCAACCCCGTCGATCGCGGCCACCCTGGCGCGGACCCGTTCGGCGGCGGCGCGAAGCTCGACTTGATCGGGACCGAAGATGCGCACGACCACCGTCGCGCCGGCGCCGCTCAGCACCTCCTTGATCCGCTCGCGCAGATAGGTGAGCACGTCGCGGTAGAGGCCGGGATAGCCGTCGATCACCTCCTTGATCCGCGCGACGCTGGCGTCATAATCGACATTCTCGTCCAGGCTGATCCACAGCTCGGTGAAGTTCGGGCCGACCACCTCGTCCGCCGCCTCCGCACGCCCGATATGCGCCCCGAAATTGCGCACGCCGGGGATCGCGCGCAGCTCCTTCGACGCGCGGATCGTGATCCGATCCATCGCCTCGATCGAGGTGCCCGGCTTCTCGACGAAGTGCATCAGGAAGTCGGTTTCGCGAAAGTCGGGCAGGAACTGATCCTTGAAGCCGGCATAGCCGACCCCGGCCAGCAGCAGCCCGCCCGCGACGATCCCCATCGCCAGCGACGGCCGCGCGACCATCCGTGGCAGCACGCCAGCGTAACGGCGCTTGAGCGCGGCAACGAGCCGGGTGTCGCGCTCCGCCTTGAGCGGTGCGTTCGGCAGCAGGAACAGGCACATTGCCGGGGTCACTACCAGCGCGACCAGCAGCGAGGCGGCGATCGCCAGCACATAGGCGATCGCGAGCGGCTGAAAGAAGGTGCCCGCCACGCCGCCGAGGAAGAAGATCGGCAGGAACACCAGCATCACGATCAGCGAGGCGAACACCACCGCCGACCGCACTTCGAGCGAGGCGGACAGCACGACATCGAAGTTGGAGCGCGGATTGCCCGCCTCGCGGTTGAGCCGCAGGCGGCGGGCGATGTTCTCCACGTCGATGATCGCGTCGTCGACCACCTCGCCAAGCGCGATGACAAGCCCGGCGATCACCATCGTGTTGATCGTCGCACCGCTCCACAGCAGCACCAGACCCGCGCCGAGCAGCGACAGCGGTATCGCGACGAGGCTGATCGTCGCCTGCCGCCAATCGCGGGTGAAGATGAACAGCACCACGGCGACCAGCAGGCAGCCGATCGCGAGCGCCCGCGTCAAATTGTCGATCGAGCGTTCGATGAAGGTTGCGGGCCGGAAGATCGTCGTATCGACCTTCACGTCGCGCAGGCCGGGCTTCAGCTCGCTGATTGCGGCTTCCACGTCACGGGTGAGCTGGAGGGTGTTGCCGGTCGGCTGCTTCTCGACAATCAGCATCAGGCCGGGGCCGTCGTCGATGATCGCGTTGCCGATCGGCGCGGCAAAGCCATCGACGACGCGGGCGACGTCGCCGATGCGGATGGGCGCTTCGCCACTCTGCTTCACGACCGCCTGGGCAAGATCGGCGGAGGACTGTATTGCGCTCGTCTGCTGCACCGCGAGCCGCTGGGTCGGGGTATCGACAAAGCCGCCCCCGCCCACCAGCACCGCATCGCCGGCCGCCGCGCGCAGCTCGGCAAGCGTCACGCCGGCAGCACGAAGCCGGTCGGGATCGACCAGGATCTGCAGCTGCCGATCGCGCAGGCCCCAGATCGCGACGTTGGCGACACCCGGCACCGCCATCAGCCGCGGACGGATCGTCCATCGCGCCAACTCGGAGAGCTGCATCTGATCGAGCTTGGCGGACGAGATACCGATCTTCATCGCCCGGCTGGTCGACGACAGGGGCGGCAGCATGACCGGCGGACGGGCCGCCGCGGGCAACCGCGCCTGCACTTGCGTCACCCGCTCCTGGACGAGCTGGCGCGCGCGGATCACGTCGGTGCCGCGATCGAACAGGATCGACACCGACGACAAGCCGAGGACCGATTTCGATCGCAGCGTCGCGAGGTCGGGGACGCCGTTGACCGCGGTCTCGATCGGCACGGTAATCAGGCTTTCCACCTCTTCGGTGGAGAGACCGGGAGCCTCGGTCTGTATCTCGACCAATGGCGGCGCGAACTCGGGGAACACGTCCAGCGGAACATCGCCGGTCGCGCGCAGGCCCAGGACCACCAGCAGCGCGGCGAGCGCGAGGACGAGGACGCGCTGGGTCAGCGCGGCACGGACCAGCCAGGCAAGCATCAGTGCGGCGTCCCGAACTCGGTTCCGAACAATTCGGCCGCCCCGTCGGTCACGACGTCAGCCCCGCGTTCCAGCCCGCGCGACAATAGCGCGCGGCCATCCGCGACGCTTGCGACCTCGATCCGCTGTCGAACATAGGTGTCGGGCGCAGTCTTGCGGTACACCCATTCGCCGCCATAGATGTCGCGAACGATCGCCGCGGTCGGGACCGACAGCCCATCCGCCCTTCCGCCTAATGGCAGCGCGACCGCGACCCGCTGACCGACGCGATAGGCACCGTCGCGATTATCGAGTGCGAAGAACAGATCGACGGTGCCCGCCACCGCATTGGCCGAGGGCGGTGCCTGCACCGGCCGCGCGGCGCGTGGAGCGGCGCGATCGTCACCGAGCGGTCGCACCGTTGCCGTGCGGCCCTGTTCGATCGCGCTCACGTCGGTGCCGAACACCGGCACCCGCACCCACAGCGTCGACAGGTTGCCCATCGACGCGATCGAGGGTCCGAGCAAGGCACGTTGCGCGCGTGCTGCATTCAGTGCCGCTCGCGCGGTGGCGAGGGCCGCCGCGGCCTCGTCGCGGCCTCGCACGCTGCCCGCTTCTTCCCGGACGAGGGCATCGGCGCGATTATAGGCAATGGCGGCGAGCCGAACTTGCGCTTGCGCCCGGGCGACCTCGCCTTCGGCCGAAACCTGACTGACCCCGATTTGGGCAAGGTTGCTCGTCGATCCGGTCGGTACACCGGCCGCGCCGGCCGCTGGCACCACCACTTCCCCACTCGTCGCGCGGGTTTGCGTGGCAGAGCCATCGCCGATCTTCACCGTCCGGATGCCGAGACGCTGCTGGGCTTGTGCAGTGAGCGTGAGCTTCAGCAGGTCGCCTTCGTGGGCGACCGCCTCGGCCTTGGCGGGCGGAGTTGGGGGTGGAACCGGATCGCTGCCGCAGCCCGTCAGGACCGCCACCAAGGGCAATGCGGCGATAGGCAGGCGTCGGATAGGAAGCGTCATGCGACGACGATAGCAGCCTCATGTTGGTGGCAGCTTGGG
>JAQGKS010000067.1 GCA_028289965.1 Sphingomonas bacterium | reverse complement strand
CGCGCCGGCCGCGCACGACGGTATCGAGGATCAGCCCGCAGAACAGATTGAGCACCGCCAGGATGACCAGCCCGGTCGACAGGATCGCCGTCGGCATCCGCGGCACCAGCCCGGTCTCGATATAGGTCAGGCCAAGCGGGATCGCCAGCAGCACCGCCGCCAGCGCCAGCACCAGCCCGATGCTGCCGAAGAACAATACCGGCCGCTCGATCCGCAGCAGCAGCAGGATCGTCTTGAGGATCCGCCACCCGTCCCGCCAGGTCGACAGCTTGGAGGCGGACCCTTCGGGCCGCGCGCCATAACGGGTGACCTGCTCGCCGACCGGCATGCGCAGCTCGAGCGCATGGACGCTGATCTCGGTCTCTATCTCGAACCCGGTGGAGAGCACCGGGAAGCTCTTGACGAAGCGCCGCGAAAAAACCCGGTAGCCCGACAGGATGTCGCTGAACGTCCGCCCGAACAGCCGAGCGAGCAGCCCAGTGAGCAGCCGGTTGCCGAGCCGATGCCCCGGCCGATACGCCTCCTCGACCGCCGACTGGCGCGCCCCGACGACCATGTCGAGCTGCTCGCCGAGCAGCTGCGCGACGAGCCCCGGCGCGGCATCGGCATCGTAGGTCGCATCGCCATCGGCCATGACGTAGATGTCGGCCTCGACGTCGGCGAACATCCGCCGCACGACATGGCCCTTGCCCTGCATCCGCTCGGGCCGGACGATCGCGCCGGCCGCAGCGGCGATCGCCGCCGTTCCGTCACCGCTATTATTGTCGTAGACGTAGATCGTCGCCGCCGGCAGCGCCGCACGAAAAGCGGCGACGGTCATGCCGATCGTCGCCGCCTCGTTATAGCATGGCAGGATCACCGCTATCCGCGGCCGGGCGGACGGCGCCTGCTGCTGGAGCAGCGCCGCCCCGCCCGTCAGCATCAGCCCTCGTCCTTCGCCTTGCGCTTGGCGCGCGGCTTGACCGCCTCGGCACCTTCGCTCGGATCGACGACGTCGCCCTCGACCGGCTTGGCCTTCTTCGCCTTCTTGGCGGCCTTGGGCGCTTCGGCCTCGGACTCTACCGACGCTTCGTCGCCATAGCCGGCATCGACCGCGGATGCCTCGTTGGCGCCATGATCGTGGCCGGAATGATCGTCGGCGCCATGATCGTGGTCGCCATGGTCGTGCGCGGCATGATCGTGACCGGAATGGTCATGATCGTCGTGGCTGTGCTGGTGGGTGCCGGTCGCGAAACCGTCCTCCTCCTCGATCGCCGCTTCCAGCTCGGCGCGGGTCGCGGGGCGATCGGTGATCTCGGCCTTGTCGAACAGCCAGTCGACCACCTTGTCCTCATAAAGCGGCGCGCGCAGCTGGGCGGCCGCCATCGGATCCTGCTGGATATACTGGATGAAGCGCTCGCGGTCCTTCGGGCTGTACTGCTGGGCCGCCTGCGCGATCAGCCGGTTCATTTCCTGGCTGCTGACCTCGACGCCATTCTGCTGGCCGATCTGCGACAGCAGCAGGCCAAGGCGAACCCGGCGCTCGGCGATCTTCTGATAGTCGGCGCGATCCTTCTCCATCTCGGCGCGCGCGGCGTCCTGATCGGCCTCGTGCGTCGCCTCATGCTCCAGCTGCTGCCAGATCTGGCCGAACTCGGCCTCGACCATCGACGGCGGCACCGGGAAGTCGTGGCTCGCGGCGAGCTGGTCGAGCAGCTTGCGCTTCATGTGGGTGCGGGTGAGGCCGTTCAGCTCCTGCTCGATCTGCCCCTTGAGCAGGCCGCGCAGCTGCTCGAGGCTCTCGAGCCCGAGCGACTTGGCGAACGCGTCGTCCGGGCCGCCTTCCTTGGCGGTCTTGAGCGCGGTGACGGTGATGTCGAACGTCGCCGGTTTGCCCTTGAGCGTCTCGACTCCATAATCGTCGGGGAAGTTGACGGATACGGTGCGGCTCTCGCCGACCTTGACGCCGATCAGCTGGTCCTCGAACCCCGGGATCAGCTGGCCCGAGCCGAGCTCGATCGCCATGCCTTCACCGGTGCCGCCATCAAACGCGACGCCGTCGACCTTGCCGGCGAAATCCATGATGACCTGGTCGCCCTTGTCGGCGGCGCGGTCCTCGGGAGCGTCCTCGAACGCCTTCTGCTGCGAGGCGAGGCGGTTGAGCTGGGTGTCGATCTCCTCCTCGCTCGGCTCGACGGTCAGCCGCTCGAGCGTGAGACCCTCGATCACCGGGGCGGGCACGTCGGGCAGCACTTCGAGCGAGACGGTGACCTCGGCATCCTTGCCGGACTCATAGCCGTCGCCCAGCTCGACGGCCGGCTGCATCGCCGGGCGGAGCTGCTTTTCCGACAGGAGCGCCTGGACGCTGTCGCGGACGGCGTTGTTCAGCGCATCCTGCTCAAGCTGCGGTCCGTGCATCTTGCGGATCAGGTTGGCGGGAACCTTGCCGGGGCGGAAGCCGGGCATGCGAACCTGCGGGGCGGCCTGGCGAACCTCGGCCTCGACCCGGTCGCTGATCTCCTTGGCGGGGATGGTCAGCGTGTAGGCGCGCTTCAGCCCCTCGTTCAAAGTCTCGACAGTCTGCATGGATTCCGGGCCTTTTCGTCAATGATCGTCGGCCACCCCGCGTTACGAGCGCGAAGCTGGTGCGGGCGAAGGGACTCGAACCCCCACATCTTGCGATACTGGAACCTAAATCCAGCGCGTCTACCAGTTCCGCCACGCCCGCGGGGCCGCCGTTCGGCGGGCGCTCTATAACAGCGGCCGGCCAAGGGCAAGCGCGGACCGCCTGCCCCGGCAGCGGGCCGGGCCGACGCGCCGAACTGGACCGGGGCCGCCCACCCGCTAATAACCGGGCGATGATCACGATAGCATCCGATCGGCTCCACGCCACGATTGCCCCCGAGGGCGCCGAGTTGCAGACCCTGCGCGATCAGGCCGGCCGCCACTATCTGTGGGACGGCGATCGGCATTGGTGGACCGGCCGGGCGCCGCTGCTGTTCCCGATCGTCGGCACGCTCGGCGGCGACAGGTTGCGGATCGACGGACGGGATTATGCGATGGCCAAGCATGGCTTCGCCCGCCGCAGCACCTTCGCGGTGACCGACAGCACCGGGGATCGCGCGACCTTCCGCCTGACGCCGAGCGAGGCGACGCGCGCGGCCTATCCGTTCGATTTCCGGCTCGACGTGGAATTCGCGCTCGCCGGTGCGACGCTGACGATGGCGGCGACGCTCGCCAATCCGGGCGTGGCCGCCCTCCCCGCCAGCTTCGGCTTCCATCCTGCGTTCCGCTGGCCGCTGCCCGATGCCGGCGCGCGCGCGGACCATCGATTGCGCTTCGCCGAGCCCGAGCCCGCGCCGATCCGCCGGATCGACGCCCACGGCCTTGTCACGCCGACCCAGCATCCAAGCCCGGTCGTCGGCCGGACGTTGCCGCTGGAGGATGGGCTGTTCACCGACGATGCGATCATCTTCGATCGCCTCGCCAGCCACGCGCTGGAATATGGCACCCCCGACCAGCCCGGCCTTCATGTTTCGTGGGAGGGGCTGCCCCAACTCGGCGTCTGGACCAGGCCGGGGGCGCCCTATCTGTGCATCGAGCCCTGGCAGGGCCATTCCGATCCGCAGGGCTTTGCCGGCGATTTTCGCGCCAAGCCCGGTGTCATCCTCGTCCCGCCGGGAGAGGATCGCCGCTTCACGATGCGGGTGACGGTGCAGGCGGCGGGCTGACGCGAAGGAGCCGGATCGCCGGTCTGGCGTTGTCCCTTTCGAAGGAGACGATCATGACCGCCAGCGTACCCGACAGCCATCCCGATTCCCTGCCCGCCGGCCCGTCCGAGGATGTCGAGCAGGTCTCGCCAACCGGAGAGCCCGGCCGCGAGAGCGTCGAGGACGGCCCCGATCATACCGGTGGCGTGCCGCCGACGCACGATGGTTCGCCGCTCGATCCGCCGGGCGTGGCGGACGGCGTTTCCGGCACCGCCGGCGAGGTCAAGGTGCAGGACATGCACGACCAGTCCAACTAGCCGGCGCCGCCGTCCCTTCAGCGAACGGTGACGCGCACACGAAAACGGCGCCCATCCCGACCGGGATGAGCGCCGCTTCGTTTTCAGCAACAGACGGGGAAGATTACCGGCTGCTGGTCTTGCGCACGGCGCCCTTGTGGGTGCCGACGCCGGCCGGACGGCGCGGCGCGAAACGGCGCGTCTGCTCGGGCCCCGCGCCGTGGCGCTGTCCGGCACCACCGCGCGAATCGTCATGGCGACGCTGGCCGCCGCCGGTCGGCTGGACCGGCGCCGGGAGCTTCGCCTTCTCGGCCAGGAAGTTGTCCGGCAGCGGCACCATTTCCAGCTTGATGCGGGTCAGCTTCTCGATCGCGCGCAGATACGGCCGCTCGTCATCCGCCACGAAGGCGATGGCGATGCCGGTCGCCCCGGCGCGCGCGGTGCGGCCGATGCGGTGGACATATTGCTCGGCCACGTTCGGCAGCTCGTAGTTGAACACGTGGCTGACGCCGCCGACGTCGATGCCGCGCGCGGCGATGTCGGTCGCGACGAGGATGCGGATCTCACCCGAACGGAACTGGGCGAGGGCACGCTCACGCTGCGGCTGGCTCTTGTTGCCGTGGATCGCCTCGGCGCGGATGCCGGCGGCGATCAGGTTGCGGACAACCCGGTCGGCGCCATGCTTGGTGCGGCTGAACACCAGCGCACGATCGATCGGCTCGGAGCGGATCTTCATGATCAGCAAAGCGGTCTTCTCGGACTGGCCGACGAAGGTCGCGAACTGCTCGACGCGCTCCGCGGTGGTGGCGGCCGGCGCAACCGAGACCTTGACCGGATCGGTCAGGAAGCGATCGCCCAGCTCGGCGATCGTCTTCGGCATCGTCGCGGAGAAGAACAGGCTCTGGCGCTTCTCGGGCAGCATCTGATCGACGCGCTTGAGCGCGTGGATGAAGCCCAGATCGAGCATCTGATCGGCCTCATCGAGGACGAAGATCTCGACGTTGCGCAGGTTGAGCGCGCGCTGATCGATCAGGTCGAGCAAGCGGCCCGGGGTGGCGACGAGGATGTCGACACCGGCCTGGAGCTGGCGGATCTGCCGGCTGATCGGCACGCCGCCGAACACCGTCGCGACCGACAGGCGGAGGAACTTGCCGTAGGCGACGAAGCTCTCGGCGATCTGGCTGGCCAGCTCGCGCGTCGGCGACAGGACCAGCATGCGGCAGCCCTGCGGCGGCCGCGGCTTGGGATTTTCGGACAGGTGATGGAGCGACGGCAGCGCGAACGCGGCGGTCTTGCCGGTGCCGGTCTGGGCGATGCCGCACAGATCGCGGCCGTCCATCAGCGGCGGGATCGCCTGCGCCTGGATCGGCGTCGGCTCGTCATAACCCTTTGCGGCAAGTGCGCGCTGGATCGGTTCGGCCAGGCCGAGCTGTGAGAATTTGGTCAAGTGAATGCTTTCGATAAAGCGCGTGCGGCGCGCCTTAACGGGTGCGACGCCAGCGGGTTTGTTCATGACAACCCGCGTGAAAGGGAGGCCTTGGGCTCAACGTCGCTTGGGAGGGGGGAGCTCAGCCCTGCCATTTGGAAGCGGCAGGATATCACGCTGCTCCGCCCGGACGCCCGGTACCCGGACGTAGACGTCGACAGCCATATGGCCCGATGCGCGTCAAAAGGCAAGTAGGGCAGCGACATTGCCCTTGATCCGTGGGTCCATCGGGGCCAAATCCGGTCCATGTTCATAGAAACCGAAACCACGCCGAACCCCGCCACCTTGAAGTTCCTGCCGGGACGCAAGGTGATGGACAGCGGCACCCGCGATTTCGCCGATGCCGACGAGGCCGATGCCTCGCCGCTGGCCGAGGCGCTGTTCAGCCTGGGCGACGTGTCGGGGGTGTTCTTCGGCAGCGATTTCGTGTCGGTCACCGCCGGGCCGGGATCGGACTGGCGCATGCTCAAGCCGCAGGTATTGGGCGTCCTGCTCGATCATTTCGCGAGCGAGGCGCCCCTGTTCCGCGGCGGCAGCGCGGGCGGAATCGAGATCGCCGACAGCTTCACCGATGATCCGGCCGATGCCGAGATCGTCGCCCAGATCAAGGATCTGATCGAATCGCGCGTCCGCCCGGCGGTCGCCCGCGATGGCGGCGACATCGTCTATCGCGGCTTCGATCGCGGCACGGTCTATCTGGCGATGCACGGCGCGTGCGCGGGCTGCCCCTCGTCCACCGCGACGCTCAAGCAGGGCATCGAGACGCTGCTCAAACATTATGTGCCCGAAGTCACCGAAGTGCGCGCTGCCTGATCGGCGGCGACTATGTGCGTAGCGTTCCAGACCCCGCTGCAACGATGAGAGTGCTGGTGATCGAGACCGCGACCGCCGCCTGCTCGGTTGCCCTCGTCGAGGATGGGGGGGTGATTGCCGCGCGCCACGAAGTCGTCGGCCGCGGCCATGCCGAGCGCCTGCTGCCGATGGTCGCCGAACTGCCCGACGGCGGGCGGGCCGATGCGATCCTGGTCGATTGCGGCCCCGGCAGCTTTACCGGCGTGCGCGTCGGCATCGCCGCGGCGCGGGGGCTCGGCATCGGCTGGGCGGCCCCGGTGCGGGGCTATTCCTCGCTCGCGCTGATCGCCGCCGCCGGCTTTGCCGCCGATCCCGCCGCCGCCACGCTCGCCGTGGCGGTGACGGGAGGGCATGGCGAATTGTTCGTCCAGCGATTTGCCCGCGACCCGTTCCGCGCCGGGAGCGCGCTCGCCTCGCTGATCCCGGCCGAGGCGGCGGGCCTGATCGCCGACCGGCTGGTGCTCGGCTCGGGCGCCGCCGCGCTGGTCGAGGCACGTGGCTCCGGCACGGCGCACGCCGCACTGCCCCGCGCGGCGGACTGCCTGTTGCTGCCCGACGCCTATGCCGCCCTCCCCGCGACCCCGATCTATGGCCGCGCGCCGGATGCGCGCCCCGCTGCGGCATGACGCCCCCGGACATCGTGCTGCGCGAGACCGGCGCGCGGGATGTCGGCGAGATGATGACGGTGATGCGGGAGGCGTTCGACCCTTCCTTCGGCGAGGCGTGGAACAGCGCCCAGTGCCTCGGCATCCTTGGCCTGCCGAGCGTCTGGCTGACGCTGGCGAGCGCGGATCGGCAACCCGCCGGCTTCGCCCTCGCCCGCGTCGTCGCCGATGAGGCGGAGCTGCTGCTGCTTGCCGTCCGGCCCTGCTTTCGCCGACGCGGCATCGGCCAGCTGCTGATCGGGCGCACCCTGGCGGTGGCTGCCGCGGCCGGCGCGCGCACCGTCCACCTCGAAGTCCGCGACGGCAATGATGCATTCCGCTTGTACCAAAATAGCGGCTTCGCCGAAGTCGGCCGGCGACGTGGTTATTATCGCGGTAGCGACGGCAAGTTGTTCGACGCGCTGACGCTATCCTTCACCTTGGAACCGGAACGGTCCGCAACGAACATCTTGATCTCCGGCGCCGAATGAATAAATGACAGCGGTGCTGCCCTTCGGGCGGCTATAAAAGCTACAAGGGTTGGCATAGACATGACCGAAGTAACCGCCTCCGCGGACGCGTTGATCACGCTGACGGCGGACATCGTGTCGGCGCACGTGAGCAATAACAGCGTTGCCCTCGCCGATCTGCCGTCGCTGATCCAGAACGTCCATGTCGCGCTGAGCGGCCTTGGCGAGACCGTCGCCGAGCCGGAGGAGCGGCGTGAACCGGCGGTTCCGATCCGCTCGTCGGTCAAGCCCGACTTCATCGTCTGCCTGGAAGATGGCAAGAAGCTCAAGATGTTGCGCCGTCACCTGATGACGCATTATCAGCTTACGCCGGAGCAGTACCGCGCCAAGTGGAACCTGCCGGCCGACTATCCGATGGTCGCACCCAACTATACCGAGCAGCGTCGCACGCTGGCGAAGAAGATCGGCCTCGGCACGCGCGGTCGCAAACCCTGAGCCTAGGCTGATCCGCACCCGCGCCGCCGATGGCGTCGTGGGCGCCGGACAAAAAGGCCCCCGCGGCTTTCTTCGCACGGTGAAAGCCGTTACCGTCCGGCTCCGCAGTACGGTGCCGACCGGATCGGGCAAGGGACAAGATGAACCGGAAGATCGACGTCGAGGCGCTTTGTGCGCAGAAGGGCCTGCGGATCACCGAGCAGCGCCGGGTGATCGCCCGCGTGCTATCGGAGGCCGAGGATCATCCGGATGTCGAGGCGCTCCACGCCCGCTCGGCGGCGATCGATCCCGGTATCTCGATCGCCACCGTCTACCGCACGGTGCGCCTGTTCGAGGAAGCCGGCATCCTCGAGCGGCATGACTTTGGCGATGGCCGCGCGCGCTACGAAGCGGCGCCCGATGCCCATCACGATCATCTGATCGATGTCGAAAGCGGACAGGTGATCGAGTTCGTCGATCCCGAGCTCGAGGCGTTGCAGCGGCAGATCGCCGAGAAGCTCGGCTTCCGGCTGGTCGACCACCGGATGGAGCTTTACGGCGTCCCGCTCTCGCGCAAGCACTGACGCGGCGCCAGCCCGCGCGCCGACCGCCAGGATCGCTCCCGACGCCGGATCGCTCCTGACGCTGCCGCGGCTCGCCTTGCGCATCGGCCGCGCCGTCGCGGCGCTCGGCTTTTGCTACATCGGATACGGCATCGCGCGGTCGTTCGGCCGGGGCGATGCCTGGGTGCCGCGCTTCCTGGCGATGGCGGCGCGCGCGTTCGGCGCTCGGGTGCGGGTCGTCGGCACCCCGATCCCCGCCAACGTGCTCTACGCGGCCAATCACGTCTCATGGATGGACATATTGGCACTCGGCGGGGTGACCGGTGCCGCCTTCGTCTCCAAGGACGAGGTCGAGCGCTGGCCGCTGGTCGGCGCGCTCGCCCGGATCGCCGGCACCATCTTCGTCCGGCGCGAGAGCCGGGCGAGTACCCGCGGACAGGCCGATGCGCTCGGCGTCGCACTGGCCCGCGGCCGCCCTGCCGCGCTGTTTCCGGAAGGAACCACGGGTGATGGCATTGCGCTGCTACCCTTCCGGGCCTCGCTGTTCGCCGCCGTCGCCCCGCCGCCACCGGGAGTGTGCGTCCAGCCGGTCGCGATCGATTATGGCGCTGCGGCGGCGGAGATCGCATGGGCGGAGGGGGAGAGCGCCGGTGCCAATGCCCGTCGCCTGCTCGGCCGCCCCGGCCGGCTGGCGGTGACGCTCCACTTCCTCGCCCCGATCGATCCGGCGCTGCACGACGACCGCAAGGCGATCGCCGCCGCCGCACAAGCGGCGATCGCGGCGACGCTTTCGCGATCGGCCGGCCTCGGCTATGGCGCTGCCGCATGACCCGCCCCGCCCCCAAGAGCTTCCACGTCAAGTCGTTCGGCTGCCAGATGAACGCCTATGACGGCGCGCGGATGGGCGAGCTGCTCGAGGCGGAGGGCATGGCCCCGGCCAGCGTCGAAACCGCCGATCTGGTCGTCCTCAACACCTGCCATATTCGCGAACGCGCGGCCGAGAAGGTCTATTCGGATATCGGCCGGCTGGTGAAGCGCGGCGGCGCGGCCCGGCCGATGATCGCCGTCGCCGGCTGCGTCGCCCAGGCCGAGGGTGCCGAGATTCCGCGCCGCGCCCCCGCCGTCGATATCGTCGTCGGCCCGCAGGCCTATCACCGCCTGCCCGCCCTCGTCCGCGCCGCGCGCGACGGCGTCGCGCTCGACACCGACATGCCCGCGGCCTCCAAGTTCGATGCGCTGCCGGCGCGCCGCCGCCAGGGGCCGAGCGCGTTCCTGACGGTGCAGGAAGGGTGCGACAAGTTCTGCACCTATTGCGTCGTCCCCTATACACGCGGCGCCGAGGTCTCGCGGCCATGGGCGCAGATCGTGGCGGAGGCGCAGGCGCTGGTCGAGGCCGGCGCGCGCGAGATCACGCTGCTCGGCCAGAACGTCAACGCCTGGCGCGGCGAGGACATTGCCGGCCGCCCGCAAGGGCTCGACGGGCTGATCCGCGCGATCGCCGAGATCCCGGCCCTGGCCCGCATCCGCTATACCACCAGCCACCCGAACGACATGAGCGACGGGCTGATCGCCGCCCATGCCGATATCGACAAGCTGATGCCCTTTCTCCATCTGCCGGTGCAGGCGGGCAGCGACCGCATCCTCAAGGCGATGAACCGCAGCCACGATACGACCAGCTATTTGCGGCTGATCGAGCGCGTCCGCGCGATCCGGCCGGACATCGCCATCTCTGGCGACTTCATCGTCGGCTTCCCCGGCGAGACCGAGGTCGATTTCGAACAGACGCTGGCGCTGATCCGCGCCGTCGGGCACGCCCAGGCCTTCTCGTTCAAATATTCGCCCCGCCCCGGCACCCCGGCGGCGACGATGGCGGATCCCGTGCCGGACGACGTCGCCGACGATCGGCTCCAGCGGCTGCAGGCGCTGATCAACGATCAGCAGCACGCGTTCAACCGCAACAGCCTGGGCCGGCGCACCGAGGCTCTGATCGAGCGCGACGGCAAGCGCCCGGGGCAGCGGATCGGGAAATCACCCTGGCTGCAATCGATCGTCGTCGAGACCGGCGCCGCCCCCGGCGAGATGCTGACCGTCGACATCGTCGCCGCCGGGCCGAACAGCCTGACCGGCGCGATCGCCCAGCCAGTCGCGGCCTGATCCGGCCTGGTCCAGCCATTTGATTGATTTCGCTGCCGATCCGCTACCAAATCCGGTGCGGACGACTATCTTGACCGAGTCTCCGGGAACCAAAGGGAGTTGAATGCCGCGTAAGCCCACCCCCGCCCGTCCGGGCGACCGCGCCCGCCTCGAGGTCATGTTCGACAAACCCCAATTGCTTGGGCGGCTGTTCGGCGAATATGACCAGAATCTGGTGGCGATCGAGAACCGGCTGGGCGTCTACATCGCCGCGCGCGGCAACAAGCTCCAGATCGAAGGCGAGGCGGAGGCCGCGGCCCGCGCGCGCGAGGTGCTGACCGGGCTCTACAACCGCCTGCTCCAGGGCCAGGAGATCGAGCCCGGCGCGGTCGAGGCGATCATCGCCATGTCCGCCGAGCCGTTGCTCGACGGCATCCTCCGCATCGATGCCAGCCAGCCGCCGACGCTGATGATCCGTACGCGCAAGAAGACGATCGTGCCCAGGTCCGGCACGCAGATGCGCTACATGGAGGCGCTGGGGCGCGATCACGTGATCTTCGCGCTCGGGCCGGCGGGCACCGGCAAGACCTATCTCGCCGTCGCGCAGGCGGTGCAGCAGCTTATCTCCGGGTCGGTCGACCGGCTGATCCTGTCGCGCCCCGCGGTCGAGGCGGGCGAGCGGCTCGGCTTCCTGCCGGGCGACATGAAGGAGAAGGTCGATCCCTATCTGCGGCCGCTCTACGATGCGCTCTACGACATGCTCCCGGCCGAACAGGTCGAGCGGCGGATCACCAGCGGCGAGATCGAGATCGCGCCGCTCGCCTTAATGCGCGGCCGCACTCTGGCCGACGCGTTCGTGATACTCGACGAGGCGCAGAACACGACCCCGGCGCAGATGAAGATGTTTCTCACCCGCTTCGGCCAGAATAGCCGGATGGTGATCTGCGGCGATCCCAAGCAGGTCGATCTGCCCGATCCGGGCAAGTCCGGGCTGGCCGACGCGGTGTCGCGGCTGGAGCGGATCGAGGGCATCGGCACGATCCGCTTCGGCGTGGGCGACGTCGTCCGCCACCCGATCGTCGGCCGCATCGTCGAAGCCTATGAGGGCAAGGATGCTTGAGGTCGCGATCCAGCAGGAACAGGGCTGGGATACGTCACTGGACTGGGACGCCCTGGCGAACCAGGCGGTGTCCGCGGCGCTGCGGGCGAGCCCGCAGGGCTGGATGATCGATCGATCGTTCACCGCCGAGGTTTCGATCAAGCTGACCGACGATGACGAGGTGCGCGCGCTCAACGCGAACTATCGCGGCAAGGATCGGCCGACCAACGTCTTGTCCTTCCCGATGGTCCAGGCCGATCTGCTCGATGCGATGTCGAACAGCGACGATGGCGAGGTATTGCTCGGCGATATCGTCCTCGCGCTCGGCGTCTGCACCCGCGAGGCGGCGGGGCGCGGCATCGCCGTGCAAACGCACGCGACGCATCTGATCGTCCATGGCATGCTCCACCTGCTCGGCTACGATCATATCGACGATGGCGAAGCCGAGGGGATGGAGGATATCGAGCGTGCCGCGCTCGCCAGCCTGGGCATCGACGATCCATATCTTATCGACGAAGACGGCGAACAGGGGGCCTGACGCACAACCGATGCCGGACGATTCCAGTACCAACGAACCCCAGGGCGGCAGCGGCCGGCTCTGGCGCGGCCTGCGCGGCCTGCTCTTCGGCGAGGACAGCGAGACCTCGCTGCGCGACCAGATCGAGGAGGCGATCGACGAGCATGAGGGCGAGGCGTCCGAGGGCGATCTTTCCCCGGTCGAGCGTCAGATGCTGCGCAATCTGCTGCACTTCGGGGAACGCACCGTCGGGCGCATCGGCGTGCCGCGTGCCGACATCATCGCGGTGCCGGAGACGATCAGCTTCGGCGATCTCGTGGCGATGTTCGCCGAGGCCGGCCACAGCCGCCTGCCCGTCTATCGCGAGGATCTCGATCACGTCATCGGCATGGTCCACATCAAGGACGTGTTCGTCATCCTGGCCAATGGCGGCCCGCCGCCGGACGAGATCGCCTCGCTGATCCGCGAGCCGCGCTATGTGCCCGAATCGATGGGCGTGCTCGATCTGCTCGCCGAGATGCGCGCCACGCGCACCCACCTCGCGATCGTCCTCGACGAATATACCGGCACCGAGGGGCTGGTGACGATCGAGGATCTGGTCGAGGAAATCGTCGGCGAGATCGAAGACGAACATGACGAGGCGGCCGAGGCCGAACTGGTCGCGCTGGATGGCGGGATCTGGGATGCCGATGGCCGGACCGAGCTCGAGGATGTCGCGACGATCGTCGATCCGCGGCTGGCCGAGATCGAGGAAGATGTCGACACGCTCGGCGGGATGGCGACGGTGTTGGCGGGCCATGTTCCGCAGACCGGCGAAATCGTGGAACATGGCAGCGGCTGGCGACTTGAGGTGACCGAGGCCGATAGCAAGCGGGTGACGCGGCTTCGCCTCCACCCGCCGCAGCTCTCGACCGAATCGGAACGGGAATGATGGCGATGGCACGGTGGAAGAAGATCCTGATCGCGATCGTCGCGATCCTCGTGGTGCTGGCGATCGCGCTGGTGATCATCGCGCGGCGGAGCGGCACGGCGACGCTGCCGGTCGAAGCGGTGATGGGGCCGAAGCCGACGATCATCGATCCGAAGACGACGCTCTTCCCCACCGTCAACATCGCCGATGCCAAGGGCTGGGCGGTGGGCGCACAGCCGACTCCGGCCGCGGGGCTCAAGGTCAACCAGTTCGCCGCCGGGCTCGATCATCCGCGCTGGCTGCTGGTGCTGCCGAACGGCGACGTGCTCGTGGCGGAAACCCAGGCCCCGCCCAAGCCGAAGAATGCTGAGGGCGGCATCCGCGACAAGATCATGCAGCTGGTGATGGGCCAGGCCGGATCGGGCGCCCGCCCCAGCGCCAACCGTATCACCCTGCTGCGCGACGGCGATGGCGACGGCGTGGCGGAAAGCCGCTCGGTGCTGATCGGCGGGCTCAACTCGCCGTTCGGCATGGCCCTGCTCGACGGCCAGCTCTACATCGCCAATGCCGATGCCCTGGTCCGCGTGCCGTTCACCGTCGGCCAGACCCGGATCGACGCGACCCCGGTCAAGGTCGTCGATCTGCCCGCCGGCATCAATCACCACTGGACCAAGAATGTCGTGGCCAGCCCGGACGGCAGCCGGCTCTACGTGACGGTCGGATCGAACAGCAACGTCGCCGAGCGCGGCATGGCCGTCGAGGAGGGCCGCGCCGCTATCTGGGAGGTCGATCCCAAGACCGGCAACCACCGCATCTTCGCGGGCGGCCTGCGCAACCCCAACGGCATGGCGTGGGAGCCGGAAAGCAAGGAGCTGTTCACCGTCGTCAACGAACGCGACGAGATCGGATCGGACATCGTCCCCGATTATCTGACCAGCGTCGAATTTGGCGGCTTCTATGGTTGGCCCTGGTTCTACTGGGGCGGCTATATCGACAAGCGCGTCCAGCCGGCGAACGACGACATGCAGCAATATGTGAAGCGCCCCGATTATGCGCTGGGGCCGCACACCGCATCGCTCGGGCTGACCTTCGCCAGCGGCCAGAAGCTCGGCCCCCAGTTCGGCAACGGCGCCTTCATCGGCCAGCATGGCTCGTGGAACCGCAAGCCGAAGTCCGGCTACAAGGTGATCTTCGTGCCGTTCGCCAAGGGCATGCCGGCGGGCAAGGCGGTCGACGTGTTGACCGGCTTCCTCGACAAGGAGGAAAATGCCCAGGGCCGCCCGGTCGGCGTTCAGATCGACAAGACCGGCAGCCTGCTCGTCGCGGACGATGTCGGCAACCGCATCTGGCGGGTCAGCGCGGCGCAGTGACGCGGCGCCCCGGATCGGACGCGCCCGCCTAGTCGGTCGCGAACAACTGGTTGAGGTCGGCAAACGCCTTGAACTCGAGAGCATTGCCCGAGGCGTCGCGGAAGAACATCGTCGCCTGTTCGCCGGGCAGGCCGGCGAAGCGCACATGCGGCGCGATGCCGAACGCGATCCCGGCGCGCTCCACCCGGTCGGCCAGCGCCTGCCAGTCGGCCATCGTCAGGACGACGCCGAAATGGGGCACCGGCACGTCATGGCCGTCGACCGCGTTGGTCGCGGTGACGGCCGATTCCGGCTCCATCCCGTGCTTGAGGTGGGCGACGATCTGGTGGCCGAACAGGTCGAAGTCGATCCACTCGTCGGAACTCCGCCCCTCCGGGCAGCCGAGCACGCCGCCGTAAAAGGCGCGGGCGGCGGCGAGATCGTGGACCGGGAAGGCGATGTGGAACGGGCGCAGCGTGGACATGGCCGACGAATAGCCGCGCGCCGCCCTCCCGTCACCCATGGCCGATCGATTTCCGGTTCAATCCTGCCCCGTCTGGCTTTACGAGGCGCGCCATGAAGATCGCACCCCGGCTGCCCTTCGCGTTGATCGCCGGGCTCGTTTCCGCGCTCGGCTTTGCTCCGCTCGATCTGTGGCCGCTGGCGCTCGTCGCGCTCGTCGCGCTGCTGGCGATGGTCGGGCAGGCGCCGTCGCTGCGCCGCGCGCTCGCGCTCGGCTGGATGTTCGGGCTCGGCCATTTCGCACTCGGGCTCAACTGGATCGCCACCGCCTTCACCTATCAGGCGGCGATGCCGGCGTGGCTCGGCTGGATCGCGGTGCTGTTGCTGTCGCTCTATCTGGCGCTGTTCCCGGCGATCGCCACCGGGCTCGCCTGGCGCTGGGGCCGGGGCGATCCGGTGCGCTTCGCCCTGATCTTCGCCGCCGCCTGGATCGTCGCCGAATGGCTCCGCGCGACCCTGTTCACCGGCTTTGCGTGGAACCCGCTCGGCGTGCTGCTCGTACCGCTTGGCGCGGGCGCGCTGCCCGCCCGCTGGATCGGCACCTATGGCCTGTCCGGGCTGTTCGCGCTGTGGGCCGGGCTCGCCCTTGCCGCGGCCCCGCGCCGCCGGGCGATGGCGGCGGTCCTGATCGTGCCCGCCATCACCTTCCTGCTGTGGCAGTTCGCGCGGGCGCCGATCGCGGCCGACCCGGCGGCGCCGCGCCTCCGCGTCGTCCAGCCGAACATCGGCCAGCAGGAAAAATGGCAGCCGGGGTTCGAGCGCGCCAATTTTGGCCGCCTCGCCGCCCTCACCGGCCCGCCGGGCGCCGAGCCGCGGCTGATCCTGTGGCCCGAGGCGGCGGTGCCCGACTATCTCGAGGAGGAGCCAGGCGCACGCGCCCGGCTCGCCCGGTTGCTCGGCCCGCGCGATATCCTCCTCACCGGCGGCGTCGCGCTCGTCTGGGGCAAGGACGGCCATGTCGCCGCCGCGCGCAACAGCCTGTTCGCGCTCAACGGCGCGGGCAATCTGATCGGCCGCTACGACAAGGCGCATCTGGTGCCGTACGGCGAATATCTGCCGATGCGGACGATCCTGTCGGCGATCGGCCTGTCCCGCCTTGCCCCCGGCGATCTCGATTTCCTTCCCGGTCCGGGCGCGCAGAGCTTCGCTTTGCCCGGCTTGGGCACGGTCGGTTACCAGATCTGCTACGAGATCATCTTTTCCGGCCACGTCGTCGATGCCGCCAATCGGCCGGCGATGCTGTTCAACCCCTCCAACGATGCCTGGTTCGGCGCGTGGGGCCCGCCCCAGCACCTCGCCCAGGCCCGGCTGCGCGCGATCGAGGAGGGCATCACCGTCGTCCGCTCCACCCCCACCGGTATCTCCGCGGTGATCGCGCCCGATGGACGCCTTGCCGCTCATCTGCCGTGGCGCGCGGCCGGCACGATCGACGCACGCTTCCCGCGGGCGACGCCGCCGACCTTGTTCGCCCAAGCCGGCAACATCCTGCCGTTGCTGCTCGCCGCGCTGCTGATTGCCGCCGCAATTGCGCTCCGGCGCTTCCGGCGCTAAGGGGACATAAGGAATCCTTTATATCAGCGCCGGGCGACTTGCCGGCACCCCACCAAGAGGACAGTCCGTCGATGCGCAGCAATTATCTCTTCACGTCCGAAAGCGTTTCCGAAGGCCATCCCGACAAGGTCGCGGATCAGATCTCGGACGCGGTGGTCGATCTGTTCCTCGCCACCGATCCCGAAGCGCGGGTTGCGTGCGAGACGATGGTCACCACCCAGAAGATCATCCTGTCCGGCGAAGTCCGCTCCTCGGATCGCTCGATCATCGACGAGAATGGCGTCCTGACGGACGAGGGCCGCGCCAAGATCGAAAAGGTCTCGCGCGCCGCGGTCAAGCGCATCGGCTATGAGCAGAATGGCTTCCACTGGGAAACCGCCGAGTTCCAGAACAACCTCCACGCCCAGTCCGCGCACATCGCACAGGGTGTCGATGAGGGCGGCAACAAGGACGAAGGCGCCGGCGATCAGGGCATCATGTTCGGCTACGCGACCGACGAGACCCCCGATTATCTGCCCGCGACGCTTTATTACTCGCACCGCATCCTCGAGCAGATGGCGACCGACCGCCACTCGAAGAAGGTCCCCTTCCTCGAGCCCGACGCCAAGAGCCAGGTGACGCTCCAGTATGAAAATGGCGTGCCGGTCCGCGCCACCGCGCTGGTCGTCTCGACCCAGCACGCGCCGGGCTATTTCTACCACGGCAATGATGGCGATCCGGAGCTCTACAAGCAGCTGCGCGATTATGTCGTCGGCGTGTTCCACAATGTGCTGCCGGCCGGCTTCATCACCGACGAGACCGCGATCTACGTCAATCCGACCGGGATCTTCGAAATCGGCGGTCCGGACGGCGATTGCGGCCTGACCGGTCGCAAGATCATCGTTGACACCTATGGCGGTGCCTCGCCGCACGGCGGCGGCGCCTTCTCGGGCAAGGATCCGACCAAGGTCGATCGCTCGGCCGCGTATGTCGCGCGCTATCTCGCCAAGAACGTCGTCGCGGCGGGCCTTGCCAAGCGCTGCACGATCCAGCTGTCCTACGCCATCGGCGTGGCCGAGCCGCTGTCGCTCTATGTCGACACGCACGGCACCGGCACGGTGGACGAGGCCAGGATCGAGCAGGTGCTCGCCACCATCCTTGGCGGTCGCAAGCTGACCCCGCGCACGATCCGCACCCATCTCGGCCTCAACAAGCCGATCTACGAGCGCACCGCCAGCTACGGCCATTTCGGTCGCAAGCCCGACGGCGACTTCTTCTCGTGGGAGAAGACCGACCTCGTCGATGCGCTGAAGGCCGCGCTCTAAGCCTACAAAACCTCGTGCAAGTTCGGGGGAGGACGCTCACGGGCGCCCTCCCCCTTCTAATTTGAGCGGTAGCCGGGCACGTCCCGGTTCCGTCCGGTGCGGCAACCCTTTAAGCGGGCGCGATGAACGATCCGACCACCATCCGCCGCCTCTATGGCCGCCGCCAGGGGCACAAGCTGCGCGAGGGCCAGGCGGCCCTTGTCGAGCGCCTGCTCCCGACCCTCTCGGTCCCCGAAACCGGCGGGCTGAGCGCCGCCTCGCTGTTCGGCGACGATCGCCCGCTCCAGCTCGAGATCGGCTTCGGCAAGGCCGAGCACCTCGTCGGCCAGGCGATGGCGCACCCCGACCAGGGCTTCATCGGCTGCGAGCCGTTCCTCGACGGTGTCGTCGGCGCGCTGATGAAGATCGACGAGGATGGCGGGCCGACCAACATCCGCCTCCACATGGGCGATGCGCTCGACGTGCTCGAGCGGCTCCCCGACGGCAGCGTCGAGCGGGTCTACCTGCTCCACCCCGATCCCTGGCCCAAGGCGCGCCACGCCAAGCGCCGCTTCATGAACCAGGGGCCGATCGACGTGATCGCCGCCAAGCTGCGGATCGGCGGCGAGTTCCGCTTCGGCACCGATCATCCGGTTTATTGCCGCTGGGCGATGATGGTGATGGGCGCGCGCGACGATCTGCGCTGGACGGCCGAGCGCCCCGCCGACTTCCTCGTCCGCCCCGACGATTGGCCGCAGACCCGCTATGAGGGCAAGGCTCGCCGCGAGGGCCGCGAGGTCTGGTACTTCCGGTACCTCAAGCAATGATCCGCGACGCGGACGGCATATCGACGCCGGTCGGCCAGACCGGCTCAGTTCCCCGCCGTGCGCACGGCTGATCTAAAAGCGTTGACCGTTTCGGCTCCATGCCCCTTGGAGGAGAGATGCAAACGATGACGATGCGGGGAATGAGCCTGTACGTGCTTTTGGTCGTCGGCTGGGCGGCCCTGTCGTTCGTCTCGATCACCTTCACGCGGCAGCCGGTCGGGCTCGCGCTGATCTGGCCCGCCAACGCCCTTCTCACCGCGGTGATCCTGACCAGCAGCCGCCGCATCGGGCAGATTTGTACCGCTCTGGTTGCAGCGACGTCGGTCGCGCTGATCCTGACCATCAATCCGGCGCTGCTGATGGCGGGTGCCGTACCCGCTGCGCACGTCATCGAAGCAGTGCTCGTCGCGGTTCTGACGCTCCGCTTTGCCGGCAGCGCCGATCTGTTCACCCGGCCCGGCCATGTCGCCGGCTTCGTGCTCGCGACGATCATCGGGGTGCTTCCGTCGGCGATCGCGATAGGGTTGCTGCTTGCGCCCGGCCTGTCGGCCTCCCCATTCGCCGTCGGGTTCGCCTGGTTCGCGACCCATGCCTGCGGGCAGATCATCGTCGCGCCGATGCTGGTCGTACTGCGCAGGCGAAATCGTGTCGCGAAGGTCACCCGCGCCACACTCCCGCGGCTCGCCCAAGGCGCCCTGCCCCTCGTCCTCGTCGCGATGGCCGGGCTGATCGTGTTCACCCAGTGGACCCACCCGCTCCTGTTCCTGGCCGTCCCGCCCTTATTGTTCGCGACCTTCCGGATGGGCGTGCTCGGCGCCGCGCTGGGAACGCTGATCCTGGCGGTGATTGGAACGGTCTGCCTGATTACCGGCGTCGGCCCGCTCGCCAATGTTCCGGGAACGATCGCGGCCAAGGGCTATGTCCTGCAAATGTTCGTCGCGACGATGTTCCTCTTTTCCCTGCCCGTCGCGACCATTATTGCCCAGAGCGATCGGCAGAGGCAACTCGCCGAACGCCGCGCCGCGACGCTGCGGATGGTCGCCAACCGGATCGAGGAGGTCCTGTTCCGTACCGACGGCGCCGGGCGCTGGGTCTATCTGAGCAGCGCCTATGAGAAGGTCACCGGCCGCTCTGTCGCGGACAGCATCGGCAAGCCCTTCCTGACCCACATTCCGGCCGAAGAGAGCAAGAAGCTCGCCGAAATGGCAGAGGCCCTCAGGGCCGGCGCCATCGACGAAGCGCAGGCCGAGACGATGATCATCGACGAGAGCGGCACGCCGCGCGACATCCAGCTTTTCGTCTACCGCCTGAAGCAGAGCGGGGACGAGAATATCGGCTTCGGCGGGCTGTTCCGCGATATCACGCCGTACAAGAAAGCGCGGCGGGAGACGGAGCGCCGCGCAGCGGAAGCGGAGCGCACCGCCAAGGCCCACGAATCGGCCGCGCTGACCGACGATCTCACCCGCCTGCCGAACCGCCGGGCATTCACCCGGATGCTCGAGGAAGAAATCCTGCGCACCCGCGAAGAGGGTATTCCGCTGTCGCTCATCGCGGTGGACATCGATCATTTCAAGCGCGTCAACGACAGCTTCGGCCATGCCGCCGGCGACTTGGTCCTCCGCCGCGTCGCCGAAATCCTCAACCGGAGCCTCCGCACCGGGGCCATCGTCGCGCGCACCGGGGGCGAGGAATTCTCCATCCTCCTCACCGGCGCGGATGTCGAAACCGCCTGCATCGTCGGACACCGGGCCCTGGCCAATGTCGCAGCCGAGCGCATCGACCTTGGCGGCGATCTCCTCGGGGCATCCGCGCTGCCGCTGCGGGTGACGGTCAGCCTGGGCGTGGCGGAGGCGGGGGCCGACGACACGCCCGAGACGCTGAAGCTGCGCGCCGACAGGCGCCTGTACCAGGCCAAGCAGGAGGGGCGGAACCGCCTGGTCCGCGCCGCCTGACGGGGCAGACCGAGCCACTTCGTACCGCGCCGCCGTTCAGCCGCTCTCGATCCGCTTTCGCCTGCCGCCGCCATGACGATGAGGGAGCGCACCCTCAGCCGTGCGGGATCGCGCTCAGCGCTGTCTCGATCGCCGAAGCGAGTGCGTCGATCCGGTATGGCTTGAACAGGACCGGGAAATCGCCGGCGCCTTCGCGCGCCAAGCTGGCGTGGCGCCACAGCTGGGGCGACCGCGTCGCGGTGCGCAGCGCTGCCTTTGCCGGATCGGGTGCGTTCGCCATCGCGGCCACCGCGCCATCGCGCAACGCCGCCGACATCGAGGCGGGTGCATGATCGCTCGCGACGGCCTGTCGCCCCGGAGGCCGGCGCGAGCGGGAAAGGGAGACCGCCGCACTGGAATTGGAAGGCGGGCACCGATGCGGGGCTCAATGGGGTCGCAGCGGTGACACGGAAGCGGTCAGACCGCGCCGGTGTCAGTGATGATGCACGGGCTCGGCAGGCTTCGCGCCGTCCTTCTCCATGTCCTTGCAGCACGCGCACGTAGCGTCTTTGCAGCAATCCATGGCGGCGTAAGCGGTGCCGGTGGCCAGCACGGCGGCGGCGGCGGCAGCAAGGATGCGAAGTTTCATGTTCATTCCTTCAGATCGAGCCAGCAGCCTAGCCCCCGACCGCCCCGGTGAGAAGCCTCTTCCGAGGTTCCCCCTGGACCTTGCCCCAGCCATTGCGTGTCGAAGCCATTCGCGTCTTCCGTTCGGGGCCGGAGCCCGGGCGACCGGCCTCAGGCGCGCTCCTTCTCGCGTGCGGCATACCAGCCCTGGATATAGTCCCACGCCTCGTCCGCGGTCTCGACGAAGCGGAACAGGTCGAGATCGTTGGGCGAGACCACGCCCTCCTCGACCAGCGCGTTGAAATCCACCACCCGCTCCCAGAATTCGCGCCCGAACAGCAGGATCGGCAAAGCCGCCATCTTGCCGGTCTGGATCAGGGTGAGCAGCTCGAACGTCTCGTCGAATGTGCCGAACCCGCCCGGGAACACCGCCACCGCGCGTGCGCGCAACAGGAAGTGCATCTTGCGCAGCGCGAAATAGTGGAACTGGAAGCTCAGCGACGGGGTGACATAGGCGTTCGGCGCCTGTTCGTGCGGCAGCACGATGTTGAGGCCGATCGAATCCGCGCCCGCATCGAACGCGCCGCGATTGGCGGCCTCCATGATCGACGGTCCGCCGCCCGAGCAAACGACGAACTGGCGCTTGCCATCGGCATCGTCGGGGGTCGCGCTGGCCAGCACCGCCAGCGTGCGCGCCTCGGCGTAGAAATGGGATTTGGCGCGCAGCCGCTCGGCAATCCGCCGCTGCGTGTCGGTCGCCGCCGCCTCGACCAGCGCATGGGCGCGCTCGGGGTCGGGAATCCGGGCGGAGCCGTAGAAGACCAGGGTCGATCCGATCCGCGCCTCGTCCAGCAGCAGCTCGGGCTTCAGCAGCTCGAGCTGGAAGCGCACCGGGCGCAGATCGTCGCGCAGCAGGAATTCCTCGTCCTGGAACGCCAGCCGGTAGGCGGGGTGGCTCGTCTGCGGCTTGGGTGCGGCGTTGCGCGCGGTGGCGGCATCGGTCTTGGCGGGGGAGAAGACGCGCTTGGGAATGGACGGTTGCTTCATGAGCGTCGGATTACTCGGATAGACGGGTGTTGGTTCCGCGGGCTGCGGCCCAAAACCCTCAGGATCAGTGACAATAAGGGCCGTTGCCGCCCATGTCGAAGTGCAGGTGATCGCGGTGCATCGCGTCGCCCTCGGGACCGATGACGATGGCGAAGCGCCGGCATGCGGCCTTGCGCACCGCGCGAAGGAAATCGCGGGCACCCGGATCGCTGCCGTTCCAGCCATCCTTTACGGTGATCCGCCGCCCGTCGGTCAGCACGAACGCGGCCACGTCCACGGCATTGGCGCGGCCATGTTCGGACAGGCGGGCGCCTTCGCGGTGGTTGACCGGCCGGCAGCTATAGGTGCCGAAGCTTTCGACCCGGGCGACGCGCGCGTCGAGCCAGGCCATCGCCGATTTCTGCACCGCCTCGTTGATCCATTCGGCGAAGCGCTCGGCCAGCTGGCACTTCATCGGCCCCAGATTGGTCACCGGCAGGCCGAGGTCGAGCAGGCGGACGGTGCCCAGCTGCGTGCAGCCGCCGCCCATCGCCCGATCGGGCACCGCGCTGTAGCGCACGCCCGCCTTGCCGAGATCGGCGAGGCACTGGCGCACCTGGCGCGCGCTGGGATCCTCGACCGGTCGGGTCGGCCGCGCCGTGCCCGATGGGCGGCCCGGCTGCGGCTTGCGCCCCGACGGGATACAACCGGCGAGCAGCAGCAGGATCGCCAGCAGGAGTGGCAGGGTCCGCGGCAACGGCGCCATCGGGGCAATCCGCGGCTAGCGACGCCGGGTGCCGACCAGCGTTCCGGCCGGCCCTGCGACGAAGCGGAAATCGAAATCGGGCCATTCCCGCCGCCAGCGCCGCGCCACCAGCCGTTCGCCGGGGCGCGCGGCATCGTCCAGGATCACCGTCCCGCCGGGCGTGATCCGATCGAACAGCGAGGCCGCCGCGCCACGCACCTGGGGATGGATGAACCAGGGCGGGCCATCGACGATCAGCAGGTCGATCGCATCGGGCAGCGGGCCGTGGGCGTACCACAGCCCCGGCCAGCCGTCCGGCGACGGCACCAGCGGCGCGGCGCGGATTTCCGCCTCCAGCCCCTGCTCCGCCAGCATCCGGCGGGTCTCGTCGGCGAAGCGTTCCTCGCTGTCGAAGCTGATCAGCCGGCCGCTGCCGGCCTGGGTCAGCGCGCGCGCGGCGATCAGGGTGGTGGTGCCGCCGCCAAATTCGACGATCACCTGCGGCCGCGCCTCGGCAATGTGGGTGGCGATCAGCGTGAGCAGCCCGGCATCGCCGCGCCAGCCGCCGAGCGGGGGCAGCGCCGTATCGGGCAGCCCGGTCGCCTCCAGCAGCCGCTGGCGCGCCACGGCACCGCCATCGCCCAGGCTCTTGAGCAGCCACGGCCAGCCGACCGCGCCGAACAGCCCGATCGTCGCCCATTGGGTAACGATCGAACGGATCGTCTGCGTGCGGGAAAGCGCGTCCACGATCTGGACAACCCCACCGGGATGGATCGTCACGACACTGCGGCTCCTGATAGGGCGGGAATATGCAACGCGCCGTTGGCCGGTCCGGGCGGCGGCGTCAATCCCGGGCTCGGACGGGCCGGCGCCCCCGATCGGCAGCAATCGGCTGACGATCGGAGGGAAAGCGTCGGGCATCCCGGCACATTGCAAGCAACGGCCGCCCGGGTACGTGCGGCGAACCGTTCGCGCGATCGGACGGCCTGAACCATCGGCTAGCTGGTCGGATCAGTCGCGAAACGGATCGCGCACGAGGATCGTGTCCTCCCGCTCCGGGCTGGTCGAAACCAGCGCGACCGGGCAGCGGATCAGTTCTTCCACGCGGCGGATATATTTGATCGCCTCGGCCGGCAGGTCGGCCCAGCTGCGCGCGCCCGCGGTCGACTGGCTCCACCCCGGCACGGTCTCGTAGATCGGCTCGGCCGCGGCCTGGTCGCGCGCATGCGGCGGCAGATAATCGAGGGTGCGATCGCCCAGCCGATAGCCGATGCAGATCTTGAGCTCCTCGAACCCGTCGAGCACGTCGAGCTTGGTCAGCGCGATCCCGGTGATCCCGGAAACCGCCGCGGACTGGCGCACCAGCACCGCATCGAACCAGCCGCAGCGGCGCTTGCGGCCGGTGACGGTGCCGAATTCATGCCCGCGCACGCCCAGCCGCTCGCCGGTCTCATCCTCCAGCTCGGTCGGGAACGGGCCCGATCCGACGCGGGTGGTATAGGCCTTGACGATACCAAGAACGAAGCCGGCGGCACTTGGCCCCAGCCCCGATCCGCCCGCCGCGCTGCCGGCGATGGTGTTGGACGAGGTGACGAACGGATAGGTACCGTGATCGACATCGAGCAGCACGCCCTGCGCGCCTTCGAACAGGATGCGACGGCCGGCCTCGCGCGCCTCGTTCAGCGTGCGCCACACCGGCTGCGCATAGGGCAGCACGGTCGGGGCGATCTCCGCCAGTTCCGCCATCAGCCGCGCGCGATCGATCGGCGGCTCGCCGAACCCGGCGCGCAGCGCATCGTGGTGCGCGCACAGCCGGTCGAGCTGCGGCGCGAGCGCGTCGAGATGGGCGAGATCGCACACCCGGATCGCGCGGCGACCGATCTTGTCCTCATAGGCCGGGCCGATGCCGCGGCGCGTGGTGCCGATCTTGCCGGCGCCGGAGGCGTCCTCGCGCAGACCGTCGAGGTCGCGGTGGAACGGCAGGATCAGCGGGCAGGTCTCGGCAATCTGGAGCGTGTCGGGAGTGATCGACACGCCCTGCCCGGTCAGCTTGGCGATCTCGTCGCGCAGGTGCCACGGATCGAGCACCACGCCGTTGCCGATCACCGACAGGGTGCCGCGCACGATGCCCGAGGGCAGCAGGCTCAATTTATAGGTCTGGTCGCCGACGACGAGGGTGTGGCCGGCATTGTGCCCGCCCTGGAAACGGACGACGACGTCCGCCCGCGCCGACAGCCAGTCGACGATCTTGCCCTTGCCTTCATCGCCCCACTGGGCGCCGATGACGGTTACATTTGCCATGGATATGATTCCCCGCCTGCCGGGCGGATCCGGGCCGCCCTTCGACAGGACTCGACGGCTGGATGTGTCTGGACGGGCTGGTGCCCTATGCCGGGGCGCAACTGCCTTTTGCGAACCGTGCCGTCAAGTCAGATCGGCGCAACACCGTCGGGCGTGAGGCGGTGGGTGCAGCCGAGCGCGCCGGCGTCGTCCTCCGCGGACAGCGCGGCGATCGTGGTCCACCCCTCCGCGCGCAACCGCTGCGCGGCGGCGGCATCGCTGCCGAGCGGCACGAACAGCCGGCGCGGCGCGACCTGGCCGAGCCCCACGTCGACCAGCGGATCGAGGTAGAGCGAGAAGCCGACCGCGGCCTCCTCGCGACCGTCGGGATGGAGCACGGTATAACTGCCGCCGCGGCCGATCTCGCCGCGCACGCCCGCGCCGAACAGCGAAAAGCCGATCCAGCTCTGATATTCGAAACCATGCCGCTCGGTCGGATCGAGCGTCAGCGCGGCCCTGCCCTCGACCGCGGCGGCGATCACCTCGATCCCGGCCAGCCGCGTGTCGAGCGCCCGCGACGGATCGAGCGCGCGCAGCCGGGCGAGCGCGGGCTCGACCGGCCCGGCGGCGGCGATGAACGGCAGATAGGCCTCGGCCCCGAGCGCGGCGAGCCCGCCGGCATCCTTGGCGTCGAGCAGATCGCGCACCGCATCGATCCGCCCGGCCGGCAGCGGCATCGCTCCGCGCGCCAGCGTCTCGACCAGGTCGGGTAGCGTCAGGTCGACGGCGATGTTGGTGACCCCCGCCGTCTCGAGCGCCTCGATCGCCACGCCCAGCACTTCGATCACCCCGGCGACGCTGTCGCTGCCGATCAGCTCGGCGCCGGCCTGCATCAGTTCGCGCTCGGGGCGAAGTTGGGTCGCGCGCAGCTTGAGCACCGGGCCGCCATAAGCCAGCCGCAGCGGCCGGGCGCGGTGGCCCATGCGGGTCGTGGCGATGCGGCCGACCTGGGCGGTGATGTCGGGCCGAAGCGCCAGCGTGCGCTGCGATACCGGATCGACGAAGCGCAGCAGATCCTGCGGCCGCGCCGATTTGAGCCGGCCGACCAATTGTTCCTCGAACTCGGCGAGCGGCGGGCTGACCCGTTCATAGCCATGGCGACCGATCGCCACGATCACGCGGTGCATCAGCCGCGATGCCGCCTCGGCCTGCGGGGGCAACCGATCGCGCAATCCTTCGGGCAACAGGCCGGGGGCGATACTCATCGGGGCAGGCTCCTCGCGGGGGTACGGATCGTGCCGGCGGTTGCGGTCTGGTGCGCCCGCAAACGCAGCGGCGGATATCCCCGTCGGCGCCGCCCGCGCAATGCCCGAATGCCATCGCCCGCCGAAGCGGACGATGGCCCCGGATCTGTCAGGGGAATTTAAGGGCGCGAACGGTCCGCACCCCCGGCAGCGCGCACAGCTGCTGGAGCAGCGGCTCCTCGACCGGCGAGTCGACCGAGAGCAGCAGGACCGCCTCGCCGCCCGCCGCACGACGGCCAAGGTGGAACGTGCCGATATTGACCCCCGCCTGGCCGAGCGTGGTGCCGAGCCGGCCGATGAAGCCGGGCGCGTCCTCGTTGACGATGTACAGCATGTCGCCGACCAGATCGGCCTCGACCTTCACGCCGAAGATCTCGACCAGCCGGGGGGTCGAATTGCTGAACAGGGTGCCGGCCACCGAACGCTCGCCGGCATCGGTGCGCACCGAAACGCGGACCAGCGTGTGGTAGTCGCCCTCGCGGTCATGACGCACCTCGCGCACGTCGAGCCCGCGCTCCTTGGCCAGGAACGGCGCGTTGACCATGTTCACGGTGTCCGAATAGACCCGCATCAGCCCGGCCAGCACCGCGCCGGTGATCGGCTTCTGGTTGAGCTCGGCGGCCGCGCCCTCGACCTCGATCGAGATGTGGGTCAAAACGCCGTGGGCCAGCTGCCCGATCAGGCTGCCCAGTTCCTCGGCGAGCGCCATGTACGGCTTCAGCTTGGGCGCTTCCTCGGCCGACAGCGACGGCATGTTGAGCGCGTTGGTGACGCCCCCGGTCATCAGGAAATCGGCCATCTGCTCGGCGACCTGAATCGCGACGTTGACCTGCGCCTCGGTGGTCGATGCGCCGAGGTGCGGGGTCGAGATGAAGTTGGGCGTGCCGAACAGCGGGCTCGCCTTGGCCGGCTCGTCGACGAACACGTCGAGCGCCGCGCCGCCGACCTGGCCGCTGTCGAGCATGTCCTTCAGCGCCGCCTCGTCGATCAGACCGCCGCGCGCGCAATTGATGATCCGCACGCCCTTCTTGGTCTTGGCCAGGCTCTCGCGGCTGAGGATGTTGCGGGTCGAATCGGTCAGCGGCGTGTGCAGCGTGATGAAGTCGGCGCGCGCCAGCAGCTCATCCAGCGTGACCTTCTCGATGCCGACTTCCAGCGCCCTTTCGGGCGTCAGGAAAGGATCATAGGCGACGACCTTCATCTTCAGTCCGAGCGCGCGATCGGCGACGATCGAGCCGATATTGCCCGCGCCGATCAGGCCGAGCGTCTTGGAGGTCAGCTCGACCCCCATGAAGCGGTTCTTCTCCCACTTGCCGGCCTGGGTCGAGGCGTCGGCGGCAGGCAGGTCGCGGGCCAGCGCGAACATCAGCGCGATGGCATGCTCGGCGGTGGTGATCGAGTTGCCGAACGGCGTGTTCATGACGACGACGCCGGCGGCCGACGCGGCGGGAATGTCGACATTGTCGACCCCGATCCCGGCGCGGCCGACGACCTTCAGGTTGGTCGCAGCGGCGAGGACTTCCTTGGTGACCTTGGTCGAGGAGCGGATCGCCAGCCCGTCATATTCGCCGATCATCGCGATCAGCTCATCCTTGGTCTTGCCGGTAATCTCGTCGACCTCGACACCGCGCTCGCGGAAGATCTGCGCGGCGCGGGGATCCATCTTGTCGGAAATCAGTACCTTGGGCATGATTCTTGTCCTGTTCTCTAAACCACATGCCGCGGCTTGGGGGATCCATCCGTCCGCCGATGCAGCTCCTGTCGAGTTGCCGCGAAGCTGGATCCCCGATCTGCCGGGATGATGCTCTGATCGTGTTGGAAGTTGGAGGGCGAACGCCTTACGCGCCGCGCGCCTCGTGGAACGCCCAGTCGAGCCACGGACCGAGCGCCTCGACATCGACGGTCTCGACCGTCGCGCCGCACCAGATGCGGATGCCGGGGGGCGCATCGCGATAGCCCGCCACGTCATAAGCGGCGTCTTCCGCCTCGAGCAGCGACGCCATTTTCTTGACGAGCGACTGCTTGGCCGCATCGTCCATGCCCGCCACCGCCTCGTCGGCGAACTTCAGGCAGACGCTGGTGTTGCTGCGGCTGGCGGGATCCTCGGCGAGGTGCGCGATCCACGGCGTCACCGAGACCCAGGCGTCGAGCGCCGCGGCATTGGCGTTGGCGCGTGCGATCAGCCCGGTCAGGCCGCCCAGATCCTTGGCCCACTCGAGCGCCCAGATATAATCCTCGACCGCCAGCATCGACGGCGTGTTGATCGTCTCGCCCTTGAAGATGCCCTCGATCAGCTTGCCGCCTTTGGTCATGCGGAAGATCTTCGGCAGCGGGCGATCCGGGGTGAAGCTTTCCAGCCGCTCGACCGCGCGCGGGCCGAGGATCAGCATGCCGTGGCCGCCCTCGCCGCCCAGCACCTTCTGCCAGGAATAGGTCACGACATCGAGCTTGTCCCACGGCAGGTCCATGGCGAAGCAGGCGGAGGTCGCGTCGGCGAAGGTCAGCCCCTCGCGCGTGTCGCTGATCCAGTCGCCGTCCGGCACGCGCACGCCGGAGGTCGTGCCGTTCCAGGTGAACACCATGTCGCTCGACTGGTCGACCGCGGAGAGATCGGGAAGCTGGCCGTAGGGCGCCTTGACGACCTTGGCGTCGAGCTTGAGCTGCTTGACGGCATCGGTCACCCAGCCCTCGCCGAAGCTCTCCCACGCCATCATCGTCACCGGGCGCGCGCCGAGCATGGTCCACATCGCCATTTCGAACGCACCGGTATCCGAACCGGGGACGATGCCGATGCGGTGCGTCGCGGGCACCTTGAGCACGTCACGCGTCAGGTCGAGCGCATATTGCAGCCGGCTCTTGCCGAGCTTGCTGCGGTGCGAACGGCCGAGCGAACCATGGGGGAGTTTTTCGGGGGCCCAGCCCGGCGGCTTGGCGCAGGGACCGGAAGAAAAATGCGGGCGCGCCGGCTTCGTCCCGGGGCGGGTAATCGTCGTCATATAGTCTCTCCTCGCAGAGAGCTCGCGCCGCGTTGGGGCGGCGTGGCCCGTCGGCGCTTCTAGGGGCGGTTGCGTGAATGTCAATCGCCGGGGCGCCCCGCCGCCGGCTCGTGAAGATTGGCCTTGCGCGGCCGCTTTAGCCGCACTGCCCGCGCTGGAGCAGCTTCTGATCGGCCAGCACCAGCGCCATCATTGCCTCCACCACCGGCGCGGCGCGGATGCCGACGCATGGATCGTGGCGGCCCTTGGTGCGGATCTCGGTGGCCTGGCCGTCGCGGCCGATCGTCTCGGTCGGCGTGAGGATCGACGAGGTCGGCTTCATCGCCACCCGCACCACCACCGGCTGTCCGGTCGATATGCCGCCGGCGACGCCGCCTGCATGGTTCGCCAGGAAGACCGGCTTGCCGTCATTGCCCGGCCGCATCGGATCGGCATTGTCCTCGCCGCGCAGCCGCGCCGCCGCAAAGCCATCGCCGATCTCGACGCCCTTGACCGCGTTGATGCTCATGCAGGCCGATGCCAGTTCCGAATCGAGCTTGGCGTAGAGCGGCGCGCCCCACCCCGCCGGCACGCCGTCCGCGACGCATTCGACGACTGCGCCAAGCGACGATCCGGCCTTGCGTGCATCGTCCAGCAACTCGATCCAGCGCGCCGCCGCGGCGGCGTCGGGACAGAAAAACGGGTTGGCGTCGATCTCGCCGTCGTCGAACGCCGCGCGGTCGATCGCGTCGCCGCCCAGTTCGACCAGATAGGCGCGGATCCGCACCTCGGGGATCACCGCGCGGGCGACCGCGCCGGCCGCGACGCGCGCCGCCGTCTCACGCGCCGAGGATCGCCCGCCGCCACGATAATCGCGAAAGCCATATTTGGCGTCATAGGCATAGTCGGCGTGGCCGGGGCGATAGGCCAGCGCGACCTCCGAATAATCCTTCGATCGCTGGTCGACATTCTCGATCATCAGGCTGATCGGCGTGCCCGTCGTCCGCCCCTCGAACACGCCGGACAATATCCGCACCCGATCCGGCTCCTGCCGCTGGGTGGTGAAGCGCGACGTGCCGGGGCGGCGCTTGTCGAGCCACGGCTGGATCGATTCCTCCGACAGGTCGAGCCCCGGCGGGCAGCCGTCGACCACCGCGCCCAACGCCGGTCCGTGGCTCTCGCCCCAGGTGGTGAAGCGGAACAGCCGCCCGAAACTGTTGAAACTCATGCGCCGTCGCCCGATCCGTCGTCCATCCTGTCGAGTTCGGCGGTCAACGCCGCGCACGCCGCCGCGCTCGCCTCGCAGCGCACCTGCCGCTCGATCTGGAGCAGCCCGTCGCGATCGACCACCTGCTGGCACACCGCCGCGGGGTAAGCCGGGTGCTTCGGCTTGACGAAGGTCCAGATCGCCTGGATGTCCTCGGCCGAGAAGCTTTCGCGCAGCGCATCGCCGCCATCGGCCTTGAACCGCGGATCGGCAGCCACCGCCGCGCGGTATCCGGGGGCGTCGCGCGCCACCACGCCGCACAGGGGCGCCTCGGATACAGGCGCGGGCTCGGCCCGGACCGGCGGCGCGAGCAGCAGGCCGAGCGCGGCCACGATGAACGACGGGGAGCGTCCCACCGGATCAGCCTGCCGTGCCGAGCCCGGTGAAGGCGCGCGCGTGGCGGGCCTCGCCGCGCTTGAGGACGGGGCCGTCGCCCAGCGCCAGCGCCATCCAGTGCGGACCGGCATAAGGCGAGGCGAAGCGCCCGCCAATCTCCGGATCGAAGCCGAACCGCTCATAATAATCGGGATCCCCCAGCACGAAGACATAGTCGATGCCATCTTCCCCCAGCATCGCCAGGCCGGCATCGATCAGCGCCGATCCGATCCCCCGGTATCGCCGCTCGGCCTGCACCGCAACCGGCGCCAGCGCCGCCGCGGCGAGCGGACGGCTGCCCACGGTGCCGGCCATCCGGCTGAACATCGCATGGCCGAGGATCGTCCCCTCGCTGCTCGCGACGATCGACAGCAAGGCGTCGCCATCCTCCTCCAGCGCCACCACCAGCCGCGCCTCGGCCGCGGTCGGAAAGGCCGCGGCATGCAGCGCGAAGATCGCGTCGCGGTCTTCGGCCGCCGCCCGCCGGACGAGGATCGTCACGCCAGCGCGATGTCCGGCGCGTCTTCCGCCTTCATGCCGATGACGTTGTAGCCGGCATCGACATGATGGATCTCGCCGGTCACCCCCGATGCCAGGTCCGACAGCATGTAGAGGCCCGCGCCGCCGACATCCTCGATCGTGACGTTGCGACGCAGCGGCGCGTTGAGCTCGTTCCACTTCAGGATGTAGCGGAAGTCGCCAATGCCCGAGGCGGCAAGCGTCTTGATCGGCCCGGCGGAGAGCGCGTTGACGCGGATATTCTCCGGCCCGAGATCCATCGCCAGATATTTGACGCTGGCCTCCAGTGCGGCCTTGGCCACGCCCATCACGTTGTAATGGGGCACGACCTTTTCCGCGCCGTAATAGCTCAAGGTCAGGATCGATCCGCCGTTGGGCATCATCCCGCGCGCCCGCTTGGTCACGGCGACGAAGCTGTAGGCCGAAATGTTCATCGTCAGCAGGAAATTGTCCAGGCTGGTATCGACGTACAGGCCGCGCAGCTCGTTCTTGTCGGAAAAGCCGATCGCGTGGACCAGGAAGTCGATCGTCGGCCAGCGTTCCGCCAGCGTGCCGAAGGCGACGTCCAGCGCGCCCATGTCGGCAACGTCGCAATCGATCAGGAAATCGGATCCAAGCTCCGCTGCCAGCGGGCGAACCCGCCGCTCGATCGATTCCCCCTGATAGCTGAACGCCAGCTCTGCGCCATGGGCGGCGAGCGCCTTGGCAATCCCCCAGGCGAGCGAGCGATCATTGGCGAGGCCCATGATCAGACCGCGCTTGCCCTGCATGATGCCGGCCATTGTTACTCCTTACGGCTTTGATGCGTTCCCCTGTACCGCCGGTTGCGGGCTTTCCGCCAGTGCCGCGTTCAGGTGTGCGCCGATGACCAGGCCGAATCCGACCAGCCAGAAGAAGATCAGGGCGACGATCACGCCCGCCAGGCTGCCATAGGTCAGGTCGTAATTGGCCAGCCGGGACAGCACCTGCGGCATCGCCATTGTGATCGACACCCACCACACCGCCGTAAACACCGCGCCGGGCCATTTGGGGCAGGCGCTGTAGCGATATTTGGAGGGCGTCAGCAGATAGATCAGGCCGTAGAGCGCGACGAACAGCATGAACAAGGGCGCGAGCCGGGACAGGCCGACCCAGGTGGCGATGCCATTGGCGAAGGGCAGCAGCCGATAGATGAACTGTTCGGCGGCGGTCAGCAGCACCTGCACGCTGAACGCCATCAGCACCAGCACGACCGATCCGACGATGATCACCACCGAACTCAGCCGATAATGCCAGAAGGAGCGCGAATATTCGGTGCCGTAGGCGCGGCGCAGGATGTCGCGGATCGTCTCGATGAAGCTGCCGACGGTCCACAGGCCGACCAGGGCGCCGAGCCACAGGAGCGATCCGGTGCGCGCCGCCAGCACGTCGCTGATCGGCTTGGCGAGCAGCTCGGCAACGGTCGGCGGCAGCGTGTTGAGGAAGGATTGCACCGCACCCATCGTCTCTGCGCCGCCGCCGAACAGCTGCGCCAGCGCGGCGATGATGATGAAGAACGGGAAGAGCGTCACGAGCGCCAGATAGGCGATGTTACCGGCATGGATGAACCCATCCGAATAGACGCCGATCGCCACGCGCTTGAGCACGGTGAAGGCAAAACTGCCCGGCCGGAAATGATCGAAGGATCGTTCCAGCCGGGCGCGCGCACGGCCGCGCTTGCCGCGCCGCTCGGGCGATTCTGGCGAAATCTCGTGCACTGCGGGCTATACGCCCAGCGGGGCCCTCGGGTTTCGTTCGTCCGCGCCCTTCCATCCGGCAACGAACGCCTGCAGCTCGGCATCGTCGGCCGGCACGTCGATCATCAGCGTGACGAGCTGGTCGCCGCGCCCGCCGCTCTTGCGGTGGAAGCCCTTGCCCTTCAGGCGCAGCGTGCGCCCCGAGGTGGATCCCTTCGCCACCGTCAGCATCACCGCGCCGTCGACCGTCGGCACCTTTACCGACGCACCGTTGACCGCCTCGGCCAGCGACACCGGCAGGTTCAGCCGCACATCGTCTCCGTCGCGGGTGAAAAAGCGGTGGGGTGCGATGTCGATCGTCACCGTCGCATCGCCATTGCCGCCGGGCCCGGCATCGCCCTGCCCGCCGAGCCGCATCTGCGTGCCGCTCTCGATCCCCGGCTGCAGTTTCAGGTCGAGCGTCTTGCCGCTGGCCAGCGTCACCCGCTGCGGCTTGAGCGCGGCGGCATCCTCGAACGGCACCGACAGGCGATAGGCGACGTCGGCACCCTTCTGCGGCGCGCGACCGCGCCCGCCAAAGCCGCCGAACCCACCGAAGCCGCCGCCCGATCCGCCGCGGGCGCGGCCGCCGCCGCCGCCGAACAGGCCCTCGAATATGTCGCTGGCATCGGCGCCTTCGGCCCCGGCCCCGAACGGGCCGCCGGGATGCGCGCCTGGGCGGAACCCGCCGGGATAGCCGCCGCCATAGCCGAAATTGGCCTTGGGGTTGCCGCCCTCGTCGATTTCGCCGCGATCATATTGCGCCCGCTTGTCCTTGTCGGACAACAGGTCGTAGGCCGCCGCGACCTCGCTGAAGCGCGCGGTCGCCTTCGGATTATCCTTGTTGCGATCGGGGTGCAGCTCCTTGGCGAGCTTGCGATAGGCCTTCTTGATTTCAGCTTCGCTCGCGCCGCGGGCGACGCCCAGTGTGTCGTAAAGATCTGCCATGGTGCCTGTTTCGCTTATGCGACCGGTTAAGCCAACTGTTGCAAATTTGCCACGGGCGAGATGAGGTCAGCGGCGCGCGCTTGCAAGGGGCACCTATCGCGCGAACCGGCGTTGAACCCGGTCCAAACAAGGAAGATAGATTTGCCGCCGTTCGCATGCCCCAATTGCCGCCGCCTGATCCACTTCGAAGCGCGCGTCTGCCCGGCGTGCAACTTCACGCTCGGCTATCATCCGGACGCCGATCGCTTTCTCTTCCTGGGCGACAATTGCACCACCTGGCGCGACATTGACGGCGCGGCGCATGATGTCACGGTGTGCGCCAACAACGGGCCGTTGCAGGTGTGCAACTGGCTGGTCGCGGTGGGTGATACGACGCCGCTCTGCCGCGCCTACCGCCACAACCGGATGATCCCCGATCTGTCGGTATCGGACGTGCCCGAACGCTGGGCCAAGATCGAGGCGGCCAAGCGGCGCATGTTTCACACGCTGATCCGCCTCGGCCTGCCGCTCGAGACCCGCGCCGAGCGGCCCGACGCGCTCGCTTTCGACTTCCTCTACGATGCCTCGGCGGAGGCGAGCGGACAGCCGCTGGTCCTCACCGGCCATAATGGCGGGCTGATCACGCTCAACATCATCGAGGCCGACGATGTCCGCCGCGAACAGATACGGCGCGAGATGGGCGAGCCATACCGCACCCTGCTCGGCCATTTCCGCCACGAGGTCGGCCATCATTTCTGGGAAAGGCTGGTCAAGGACGGCCCGGATCTCGAGGGCTTCCGCGAAGCCTTTGGCGATGAGCGCAAGAACTATGCCGCCGCGCTCCAGAATCATTATCAGTCGCTCGGCGGGCAGATCGCCTGGTCGGACGAATATGTCAGCCTCTACGCCTGTTCGCACCCGTGGGAGGATTTTGCCGAAACCTTCGCCCACCTGCTCCACATGATCGATACGCTGGCGACGATCGGCGGCTTCGGCGCGTCGCTCGCGCCCTTTCCGGGGCCGGAGAGCCATCCCGGCCCGACGGTCGATTTCGATCCGTACCGCGCGCCGACCGCGCAGCTCGTCGACCGATGGATCCCCTTCTCCTTCGCGCTCAACGCGATCAACCGGAGCATGGGGCAACCCGATCTCTACCCCTTCCACCTCTCCGCGGCGATCGTCTGCAAGCTCGACTTCATCAACCGGCTGATCGCCGGAGCGGCGGGACGCACCGCGGCCTGATCGCGGGCTAGGAGATCACTCGTCGCGGGCCTCGGTGAAGTCGAAGCGGATCCGCACCCACGCGCCGACCATCTTGCGCCCGCCGATCCGGGGCGGCAGCACGCGGAACTGCCACGCCGCCTGGCGCAGCGCGCGGGCGAGGCCGGAGCCGGAGGGCGATTCGCCTAGTTCCTGGCAATCCTCGACCTGATAGTTCGCGATCGTCCGGCAGGCGATCAGCGCCCAGCCCGGCCCCGCTCTGCCCTGCGGCAGATAGGTGGCGAGCTCGGCCCGCTTCGGCTTGACGTACCATTGGGCATTGTAGAGCCGCTCGCCGCCCGGCCCTTCGCCGGTGCCCTCGGCCCCGCCATCCTCCTCCCCCGCCCCGCTATCGCCGGCCGGGGCGCTGGCGACGCCGCGCGGCATCGCGCCAATGTCTCCCGCCGCGAACACGTCGCGCGAGACGTGGAGCATCTGCAACGGCGCCGGTGGCAGGAGCGGTGGCGGCGGGATTTTCGGCGGGGCCGGCGCCGCCGTCTCGCGGGGCGTGGCCGCCGCCTCGGCCCGCCTCGGGCTGGAGCGCGGCGCCGGATCGGGCGCGGGCTGTTCGGAGAAGTTGAGCAGCCGGAAACTCTTGGTCTCGGGGCCGAGCGGCAGCAGTTCGGGGGCGAGGCTGAGCAGCATCAGGAGCAACAGCGCGTGCACGGCGATCGCCAGCACCAGCGCAATCGCCCGGCTCCCGATCGATCGGGAATCGCGATCCGACGCAGACTGGTACGACGCCGAACGCATAAGCGAGCCGCCTAGACCGCGCCGCCGCGCGCCGCAACGGGGCTGCGCCGCCTCGCCCGGCCGCGCGGATCACTCGACCGGCGCGACATCCACGGAGACGTCGATCTTCTGCTTGTTGCGGCCGAGGAAGATGCCGTCGACCGGGGACACGTCCGAATAATCCCGGCCGATCGCGGTGACGATATGATCGTCGGCCATGAAGCAGGCGTTGGTGGGATCGAACCCGATCCAGCCGCGCTTCGGCCCGCACCACAGCAACAGCCAGGCATGGGTCGCATCGGCGCCGACCAGCCGCGGCTTGCCGGCGGGCGGATAGGTCCGCAGATAGCCGCTGACATAGGCCGCCGGCAGGCCCAGCGTCCGCGCGCCGGCGATCATGACATGGGCGAAATCCTGGCACACGCCGTGCCGCTTCTCGAACGCTTCGGCCGGGCTGGTGTCCAGCGCGGTCGCGTTGCCGTCATATTTGAACTCGGCGGTGATCCGGCGGGTGAGCGCGATCGCCGCTTCGACGATGCCGCGATCGGGCGCCAGCTCCTCGGCGCACCACGCCGCGATCGCCGGATCGAGCGACACCATCGGCGATCCGAACAGGTAATTGGCCGGGGCGCTGGGCGACAGATCGCGCGACGCGAGGGCCATTTCGACGACCTCGGAGACGGTCGGATCGTCGGGCAGCGGCGCGGGGACCGGCCGGTCGACGGTCACCCGGAAGCGGCTTTCGATCACCAGCTCTCGCGCCGGCTCGTCGATCACCACCCGCGTGACGTTGACCGGGTAGCCGCTGCTGCGCGTCGTGCCGATCGTCGCGCGCGGCTTCACGCTCAGCGAATGGTCGTGCACCCGCTGGCCGGGCCAGTCGATCGGCGCCATGCGCAGGTTGCAGCGGGCGAAGCGCACCGCATTGGCATAGTGGCACAAGGTGCGGTGGGTGATGTCGTAGATCATGCCAGCGTCATCCCCGCGGAACGGATCGTCTCATTGCCCTGGAGGAAGAAGCGCCGGCTGATCGCGTCGGACAGAGCGAACAGCCGGTTCTCGATCGGCGCCACCGCAGCGGCGCCGAGCTGCTCGGCTTTCGCCATCGCCACCAGCCCGCCCAGTTCGATCGCGATCAGCTGATGATCCTCGGCCATGCCGTCGTCGTGCAGCACCGGCAGCGCGGTAAGATGCTCGCGGATCATTTCGACCTGATAGGCAAGCGAACGCGGGTTGAACGGATCGAGAGCGATCAGATCGCGCACCGGCGCCAGCGCGAGGCCGGTGAGATAGCGCGCGCGGTAGCTGATCTGGCTGTCGTTGAGATCGAGCAGGGTGGTCAGATCGTCCGCCAACGCCTCGTTCGCCGCAAAACAGCGCATCTGCCGGCACACCTGCACCGCACGCTCGACCCGCCGCCCGAGATCGTGGAAACGCCATGCCGCCGTCCGGCCCATATTCTCCGCGGCCAGCCCGGCCAGTGCCGAGAACCGCTCCTGGATCGCGGTGGCGCGGTTGAGCAATGCGGCGGCGTTGGGCTCGGTCTCGCTGTAGGGCGGCGCATCGATCAGCCGCCACACCTCGGCCGACAGCCGGTCGCGCGTGCCCTCGCCGATCGTGTGGATGCTGTGGAGCAGGCTGCGGACGCTCGCGCCGCTATCCCCCTCCAGCGCGGCGCGGGCCAGCATGTGCAGGTCGGGCGCGGCGCTTTCGCTGGCCCCGGCCGCGCCGGTGGCCGCCTCCGCCGGGTCATCGACCGCGCCCGATTCGATCAGCATCTCCGCGATCCGCGCCATCGTGGCGGGGCCCCGCGCCGCGGCACCATCGGCGTCGATCGTGCCGCCCAATGCGGCGCGCACCAGCCGCAGCGTCGCGTCGCCGCGTTCGATATAGCGGCCGAGCCAGAACAGATTGTCCGCCGCCCGGCTGGGCAACGTGCCGGGGTTGCGCCGGATCGGCACGTGGGCGGGGAGCAGCGACAGCGCCGCGACCGGCTTTTCGCCGAGCACGCAGACCTCGGCGGCAAAGGCGCCCTCGCCCATCACCGCGGCGCGCACGTCCGGATCCTCGCCCAGCCGGGCAAAGCCGCCGGGCATCACCGTCCACGATCCGCTCGCATCGCGCGCCGCGAACACGCGCAGGGTGAACGGCCGGGGCAGCAACGCGCCACCGCGGAGGGCGGGCGTGGTCGACAGGCGAACCACCTCGCGCCCGACATAATCGTGCGGACGCCGGCGGATGTCAGCGAGCAGCGCGTCGCGCGCCCGGCCCGCCAGCCCACCGCCGAACACCGATCCGGCGGGCAGCGCGGCGGAGACCTCGCCGAATGCCGGCGCGATCAGCAGCCGATCGAACGACGCCTCGACATGCGCGCGCTCCCGCGCCTGGCCGCACCACCAGGTGGCGATGTTGGGCAGCCGCAGCGATTCGCCGCTCAGCCGCCGCGACAAGGCCGGCAGGAAGGCGGCCATGCCCGGCGACTCGACCACGCCGGCGCCCGGCGCATTGGCCACGATCACGTTGCCGGCGGTCATCGCATCCATCAGCCCCGGCACCCCGATCGCCGACCGCGCATCGAAGGCGAGCGGATCGAGGAAGCGCGAATCCATCCGTCGCCACAAGGCGTCGACCCGCTTCAGCCCCTCGATCGTGCGGACGTAGAGCTGGTCCTCGCGCACCGCCAGGTCCGCGCCTTCGACCAGCAACAGCCCGAGATAGCGCGCCAGATGCGCCTGTTCGGCATAGCTCTGATTGTAGCGTCCGGGCGTGAGCAGCCCGATTCGCGGCTCCGATCGGCGGCACACCGCCGACAGGCCATCGCGAAAGGCGGAGAAGAACGGCGCCAGCCGGCGGACGTTGAGCCGCGCCTGCAGCGCCCCCATTACCCGCGATGCGGCGAGCCGGTTCTCCAGCGCATAGCCGGCCCCGGCCGGCGCTCGGGCATGGTCGGCCAGCACCCGCCACTCGCCATTCGGCCCGCGCCCCAGATCGACGGCATAGATGTGCAGGCGGTGGCGGCCGGGCGGCGTCCAGCCGATCATCGAGCGCAGGAAATGCGGGCTGCCCGCGACGAGCGCCGCCGGCAACGCGCCGTCGGCAATCAGCGTCTGCGGCCCGAAGATGTCGGCCAGCACGCTTTCCAGCAGATCGGCGCGCTGAACGACGCCGGCCTCGATCGTCGCCCACTCGGCCTCGCCGATCAGCAGCGGCACGGCGGAAAGCGGCCAGCGCCGTTCCTGCACCTCGCCGGGGAGGCGGAAGGCGGTGCCGACCTCGAACGCCTGGCGCAGGATGCGATCGTTGAGCCGGCCGAGATGGCCGTCGCTGATCGCCGCCAGCCCGCCCAGCATATCGCGCCAGCTGCGGTCGCCACGGGCGATCGCGCCGCGCATCACATCGCCGGCGCCGGCCGCCGCGACATAGTCGTTCATCCAGCCATCGACCCGTCCGCTATTGCCGGGCGTGGCGACCATCCGGTCGAGCACTGCGGTGGTCAGCGGGGCGCGGGCGTGCGCAGATCCAGCGTCATCGGGAATTCTTCGGTCCTCTCTTCGGACGGCACGACCACCTTGCCCGGCGTGTGGCCATGTTCCTGGAAGCGCGTCTTGCGGCGCGCCTCGGCTTCATAATCGTTGACCGGGACGCTCTCGTAGCTGCGTCCGCCGGGATGCGCGACATGATACACGCATCCGCCGAGCGATCGATCGTTCCAGCGATCGAACAGGTCGAACGTCAGCGGGGCATTGCCGGGCAGACGCGGGTGGAGGCAATTGGCCGGCGCCCACGCCTTGTAGCGCACGCCGCCGACCGCCTCCCCGGCGATGCCGGTCGACGTCATCGGCACCGCGCGGCCGTTGCAGGCGACGACGTGGCGCCCGGCGACGAGCCCCTTGGCCTTCACCTGCAACCGCTCGGTCGAGCTGTCGACATAGCGCACCGTGCCGCCGATCGCCCCGGTCTCGCCGAGCACATGCCACGGCTCCAGCGCGTGGGTGATTTCCAGCTCGACCCCGCCGGCCATGATCGTGCCGTGGGTGGGGAAACGGAATTGGCGCTGCGCCTCGAACCAGTCGGGATCGAAATCATAGCCCGCCTGGCGCAGATCCTCGAGCACGCCGAGGAAGTCCGCCCAGACGAAATGGGGCAGCAGGAAACGATCGTGGAGCGCGGTGCCCCAGCGGATCAGCGAACCGCGCTGCGGCTCGCGCCACAGCCAGGCGGTCAGCGCGCGCATCAGCAATTGCTGCGCTAGGCTCATCTTCGCTTCCGGCGGCATCTCGAACCCGCGAAACTCGACCAGCCCGAGCCGGCCGGTCGGCCCGTCGGGCGAGAACAGCTTGTCGATGCAGATTTCGGTACGGTGGGTGTTGCCGGTCACGTCGACCAGCAGGTTGCGGAACAGCCGGTCGACCAGCCACGGCTCGGGCGTCTCGCCTTCGCCGGGCAGCGGCACCTGCGCGAGGGCGATCTCCAGTTCGTACAGCCCGTCGTGGCGGGCCTCGTCGATCCGCGGCGCCTGGCTGGTCGGGCCGATGAACATGCCGGAAAACAGGTAGCTGAGCGACGGATGGCGCTGCCAGTAGAGCACGAAGCTCTTGAGCAGATCGGGCCGGCGGATGAACGGCGAATCGGTCACCGCCTGTCCGCCGAGCACGAGGTGGTTGCCGCCGCCGGTGCCGATCGAGCGGCCGTCGACCATGAACTTGTCGGCGGTCAGCCCGGTCTCGCGCGCCAGTTTGTAGACCGTCTCGGTGATCTCCACCGTCTCGCGCCAGCTCGACGCCGGATGGACGTTGACCTCGATCACCCCGGGATCGGGCGTGACCTTGAGCACCTGGAGGCGCGGATCGGGCGGAGGGGCATAGCCCTCGATCCGCACCGGCGTGCCGAGCCGTTCGGCGGCCGCCTCGACCTCGGCGATCAGCTCGAGATAATCCTCCAGCGCCTCCGTCGGGGGGATGAACACCGCAAGGTGCCCGTCATGCGCCTCGACCGTGATCGCGGTGCGCACCGCGCCCTGGATGATATGCTGTTCCTGGCGCTCCTGCGCTGCGGCGCCGCCATTCGCCTCGGCGACATGCTCGATCCGCTGCTCGCGATAATCGGCCAGCGGCTCGCGTGGCTCGGTCGTATCGCGGACGTGGATGTAGGGATATTCCGCCTTGGGCACGTGCGGCAGCGAACCGAGCGGCAGGCGATAGCCGAGCGCGCTATCCCCCGGCACCACGAACAGCTTGCCGCGTCGCACGCGCCACTGTTCCGATCGCCAGCCCTTGTCCGCCCGCGCCTGCCAGCGCTGGACCGGCAGGACATAGCCGATCGGGCTCGACAGGCCGCGCTCGAACGCCCGCACCATCCGCGCCCGTTCTTCGGGATCGTCGATCTTGGGGTCGGTCGGATCGGTATTGCCGGGCAGTTCGGCTTCCTTGACCGCCCATTGCAGGCCATCCTCGAACGCCGGCTGGACGTTGGCGCGCTCGACGCCGAGGCCGTCGGCGATCGCCGCCAGGAACTCCTCGGCCGCACCGGGCGGCAGCGACGCGCCGCCCGCGCTGCCACTCTCGGCGATCAGCGATGCATCGCGCCAGATCGGCACCCCGTCGCGCCGCCAATAGATCGAATAGCCCCAACGCGGCAGGCTTTCGCCCGGATACCATTTGCCCTGGCCGTGGTGGAGCAGCCCGCCCGGCGCAAAGCTGCCGCGCAGCTTGCGGATCAGGCGATCGGCATAGAGCGCCTTGGTCGGGCCGACGGCGTCGCCGTTCCACTCGCCCGCTTCGGGATCGTCGGCGGAGACGAAGGTCGGCTCGCCGCCGGTCGTCAGCCGCACGTCCTGCGCGACGAGATCGGCGTCGACCCGGTCGCCCAGCGCCAGCAGCGAATCCCACCGCTGATCGGTGAACGGCTGGGTGATCCGCACCGCCTCGGCGATGCGCTGGACGTCCATCTCGAAATGGAACTCGGTCGATGCCGGCTCGAGCAGCGCGCCGCTGATCGGCGCGGCCGACTGATAATGCGGCGTCGCGGCGAGTGGGATGTGGCCCTCGCCCGCAAACAGCCCGGACGTCGGGTCGAGGCCGATCCAGCCGGCGCCGGGGATATAGACCTCGCCCCAGGCGTGCAGATCGGTGAAGTCCTTGTCGGTGCCCTTGGGCCCGGTCACCGGCTCGATATCGGCCTTGAGCTGGATCAGATAGCCCGAGACGAAGCGCGCCGCGAACCCCAGCCGGCGCAGCAGGTGGACCAGCAGCCAGCTCGAATCGCGGCACGATCCGCTGCCGATGCGCAGCGTTTCCTCGGGCGTCTGCGTGCCCGGCTCCATCCGCACGATATAGGCGACGCGCTGGCTGAGCGTGCTGTTGATATCGACCAGGAAGTCGATCGTGCCGCCGCGGTGGCCGGCAAATTCGGCGACCAGCGCGTCGAGCAGCGGGCTCGATCGATCGCCTTCGAAATAGGGCGTCAGATCGGATGCGAGCGTCTGTTCGTAGGCGAACGGATATTGGCCGGCATACTCCTCGACGAAGAAGTCGAACGGGTTGATCACCGTCAAATCGGCGATCAGGTCGACCGTGATGCTCAGATGATCGGTACGCTCGGGGAAGGTCAGCCGCGCCAGCCAGTTGCCCAGCGGATCCTGCTGCCAGTTGATGAAGTGGTTCGCCGGCTCGATCGTCAGCGAATAGTTCGGCACGGCCGTGCGGCTGTGCGGCGCGGGGCGCAGCCGGATCAGCTGTGGCCCGAGGAGGACGGGCCGATCGTAGCGATAGGCCGTGACGTGGTGAAGCGCAGCCTGGATCATGCGCCTGTTGCACCACATGCGCTTGTGCAGCGCAATATTGAGACGCTGCGTCCCGCACGAAAATACTTTAGACCCCGCATCATGACCATCGATCCTATCGCCCTGTTCGACGCCTGGTTCACCGAAGCGCGCGCCTCGGAGCCCAACGATGCCAACGCCATGACGGTTGCGTCGGTGGACGACGATGGCCAGCCTTCGTGCCGGATGGTGCTGCTGAAGGGGCATGATGCGCGCGGGTTCGTTTTCTATACCAACCTGCAAAGCCGGAAGGCCGGCGATCTCATCGGCCATCCCCGTGCCGCGCTGCTGTTCCACTGGAAGTCGCTCCGCCGCCAGGTCCGGATAGAGGGCGCGGTCAGCCGCGTCAGCGATGCCGAGGGAGACGCCTATTTCGCCACCCGCGGTCGCGATTCGCAGCTCGGCGCCTGGGCATCGGACCAGTCCCGCCCGCTCGATTCGCGCGAGACGTTCGAGGCGCGCTTTGCCGCGACGGAGGCGCGCTTTGCTGGCGGCCCGGTGCCGCGCCCGCCGCATTGGTCGGGCTTTCGCGTCGCGCCGCAGCGGATCGAGTTCTGGCGGGATCGCGCCCACCGGCTGCACGAGCGCCGGCTGTTCGTGCCGACCGCCGACGGCTGGAGCGAGGGCCTGCTCTACCCGTGAGCGGATCGCGTTCCGGCGCACGCGCGTTGCCCGACCCAGCCACAGCAGGAGGCCGTATGAAATTGCGCTTCATCCAGGTCGATGCCTTTGCCGACCGCCCGTTCGGTGGAAACCCCGCGGCGGTGATCCCGCTCGATGCCTGGATCGACGATGCGACGATGCAGGCGATCGCGGCCGAGAATAATCTCGCCGAAACCGCTTTCCTGGTGCCGACCGGGGGAGACGCCGACTATGATTTGCGCTGGTTCACGCCGACGATGGAGATCGCGATGTGCGGCCACGCCACGCTCGCCAGCGGCCATGTGATCCTTGGCGACCGACCCGAACTCGATGCCGTCCGCTTCCGCACCCGCAAGGCCGGGGTGCTCGTCGTCGGCCGCGCCGTGCCGGGCTACACGCTCGACCTGCCGGCCTGGCCGGCCTCCGCCAAGCCGCTCCCCGAGGCGGTCGCCGGCGTCGGCGGCACCCCGGTCGAGACGTTGTGGCGCGAAGGCGACTATGCGGTGCTGGTCTACGCCTCCGAAGCCGAGGTGCGCGCGCTCGATCCCGATTTCCGGGCGCTGGCGGCGCAAGGCGACGTCCTGTTCATCGCCACCGCGCCGGGCGATGCCACCGATATCGTCAGCCGCGTCTTCGCCCCCGGCGCGGGGATCGACGAGGATCCGGTGACGGGATCGGCCCATGCGATCATCGCCCCTTATTGGGCAGACCGGCTCGGGCGGGATCGTTTCACCGCGTTCCAGGCCTCCGCGCGCGGCGGCCATCTCGGCTGCCGGCTCGCCGGCGATCGGGTGCTTCTCGACGGTCCGTGCGTCACGGTGATCGAGGGAAGATTCCTGCTGTAGCGGCGTCGCGGCACACTGCGCGTCAGGCGGCGATCCGCTCCGCCGCCACCGTTTCCTCGATCCAGCCGCCGCCCAACACCCGGTCGCCGGCATAGAATACGGCGGCCTGGCCGGGGGCCACGCCATATTCGGGCGTGTCGAAGGTCAGCATCCGCCCGTCGAAGCGCGCCGGCACCGGCCGCGCCATCGATCGGATCTTGGCGGTCAGCGGACCGTCATGGTCGCCGCCCAGCCAGTTGAGGTCGTCGATCCGCGCCGCACGCACCGCCAGCGCGGCGCGCGGGCCGACGATCACCCGCCGGCTCGCGGGCTCGATCCCCACGACATAGAGCGGCTCGGCCTGCCCGCCGATTTCCAGCCCGCGACGCTGGCCGACGGTGAAGTTGACCATCCCGCGGTGCATGCCGAGCACGCGCCCGCCCAGATCGACGATCTCGCCCGCCTCGCCCGCCTCGGGCCGCAGCTTGCGCACCACCGCGGCATAATCGCCATCGGGCACGAAGCAGATGTCCTGGCTGTCCGGCTTGGCCGCCACCCCCAGTTCCAGCCCGGCCGCCAGCGCGCGGACCTCCGCCTTCGGCATGCCGCCCAGCGGAAAACGCAGATAAGCGAGCTGGTCGCGAGTCGTCGCGAACAGAAAATAGCTCTGGTCGCGCGCCGGATCGGCGGCGCGGTGGAGTTCGGGGCCGTCGCGGCCGACCACCCGCCGCACATAATGGCCGGTCGCCAGGCAGTCCGCGCCCAGATCGCGGGCGATGCCGAACAGATCGGTGAACTTGACCCCCTGGTTGCAGCGCACGCACGGGATCGGGGTGCGCCCGGCCATATATTCGTCGGCGAAGTCGGCGATCACGCTGTCCTGGAAGCGGCTGGCATAATCGAACACGTAATGGGCGATCCCGAGCCGGTCGGCGACGGCGCGCGCGTCGCGTATGTCCTGCCCGGCGCAGCAGCTGCCGGTGCGGCCGACCGCCTCGCCATGGTCGTAGAGCTGAAGCGTCACGCCGATCGTCTCGGCGCCGCTCGCCGCCGCCAGCGCCGCGACGACCGAGCTGTCGACCCCGCCGGACATGGCGACCACGATCCGCGCGCCGGCCAGCGGCCGATCAATCTGGAAGTCTGCATCCATCGTCGCGCCATAGCCTCCACTGGCCGCAAAGAGAACCATCTGCGCCGCGCGATCGGCCCGGCTTTACGGGTGCTTCAGTAATCGGCGCTACTGCCGGACTCCGGAACATAAAAGCGGAGACAGAGACGGGTGGACCTTTCCTTCGGTCGGGGCTGGAAGACGACGGCGGCAGCATCGCTGCGGCTGGATTATCCGCGCCTCGTCGCGATCCTCGCCTCCGCGCAGGGGTCGAGCCGGACCGCGGAAGTCGCCAGCCAGATCGCGATCGCCGGGGATACTCCGGTCGGGACCGTGCAGGGCCTCGTCGCCGTGCTCGATCCGCGTCCGGGCTGGCTCGTGGCCGGCAGGGTCCTGAGCGGCAGCTTCAATCCGGAGGTCGCCGTTGGGCCGCCGTAAACCAAGATGACCGGCCTCTTTACCTTCGCGGGTTAGCCTTCCTTCAAGGCCGGTCTGGTAGTCGATGTGGGTCAAGAAAAAAGCCCGGCCAATGGCCGCGTTCGAGGGTGGTAATGATCGAGAATCAGAAAATACGTCCCGCTCAGGTCATCGGTCCGCTGGGCGAACCGCTGACCATCGAGTCCCTGCCCTCGCCGTCGACGACGCGCTGGGTGGTGCGGCGCAAGGCGGAAGTGGTGGCGGCCGTCAACGGCGGGCTGCTGACCGTGGACGAGGTCTGCGATCGGTACAGCCTGACGCTGGAGGAGTTCGCCAGCTGGCAGCGCGCGGTCGATCGCTCGGGCATGCCCGGGCTGCGGGTGACGCGGATCCAGCATTATAAGTCGCTCTACGAACGCCAGCAGAAATACTGATCCGCCCCCGCCGGCGCGTCCCCGCGTCCCTCCTGCAGCCCCGCCCGCGCCCCCGCGTGGCGGGGCTGCTGCGTTTCGGTTCAGTTCGCGCCCATAATCTTGTTGCTTCGCTGGAACAAATATTCCCGCCGGGACTTAAATCAGCCAACCCGACAGAGCCGAAAAGGCGCAAGCGGGCGGAACGCGTCGGCGGGCACGGTTCGAAAGACGGTGCGCGTAAATTATACAGGAGGACGAAATGGGTCTTATTCTTTGGCTGATCATCGGTGGCGTCATCGGCTGGCTCGCCAGCATGATCATGCGGACGGACGCGCAGCAGGGCATTATTCTGAATATCGTCGTCGGCATCATCGGCGCCTTCATCGGCGGCCTGATCTTTGGCGGCGGTTCGATCAACAATGCTCCGTTGAATATCTATTCGTTCCTGGCCTCGCTTGCCGGCGCCGTCATCCTGCTGGCGATCGTCAACCTGTTCCGTCGTGGTCGCGTGCGTTAATCGCCAGACCATGAACGGCTGATCAGGGCCGCTCCGGACCATCCGGAGCGGCCCTTTTCATATGCCTATTGCAGCTCGAAGCTGACCGCGACGGTCACGCTCATCTTCTGGTCGCCCGCCTCGATATTGGTATCGGCGGATTCCTTGGCCCGCATCGACATTACCATCGGCATCGGCTGCGGCGGCGCGAACCCGCCCGCCTCGCTGATCGAGACGATCCGCCTCACGCTGAGCCCGGCGGCCTTGGCATAAAGTTCGGCCCGCGCCCGCGCGGTGGCGATCGCCTGCGCCCGTGCCTCGTCCAGCGCCGCGGCGGGCTTGTCGAGCGCGAAGGCCGGTCCGTTGATCTGGTTGGCGCCCTGGGCGACGAGCGTGTCGAGGATCGATCCCGCCCGCTTCACATCGCGAAAGCGCACCGCAACCTGGTTCGACGCCTGATATCCGGTGATCACCGGCGGCATGTTCTCGCCATAGCGATATTGCGGACTGAGGTTGATCGCGCTCGTCTGGATGTCGTTGGCGGCGACGCCCGCCTTGCGCAGCGCCGCCATCGTCGCGGCCATCCGCCGCGAATTTTCCGCCATCGCCTCGCTCGCCGTCGCCGCCTGGGTGACGACGCCCGCGGAGATGTTGACCAGATCGGGGCGGCGGGTGACCTCCCCGTCGGCCACCAGATCGAGCCGCGTACCCTGGATCATCGGGCCGGCCGCCGGCCCGGTGCCGACCTGCGCCGCCGCCGGTCCCGCTGCGGCGATGGCCAGTGCGGCGATCAGGGCGTGTGTGTTGGTCATGCGAATGCCTCCTGTTGGTTGGCCGCACACAGGTTCGAACCTGCCTGAGCGGCGGCTGAACGCGTCGCATGCGCCCCGTTCCGCTACGGGCGACGATTGTCGCGGATCGCGACCCGGTAGCCGATCAGCATGGTGATTGCACCGAGCGTCGCGGCGATCCAGCCGGCCGATCCGTCCTGCCCACGGCCATCAACGGCTTGCCCGGCAGCCCCGCCACCAGCCCCGGCAAGATCCAGCCAAGCATGACCCGCTCCACAGGATCCCGCCCGACCTCTACGCGCCATCGCGGAACATGAGCTATCAGTCCAAGCCCGCGGGCAAGCAAATACTGCCCCGGTGGTGGCAATCCTTGTCTTGCCGCGCTGCGGTATAAGGACCAAAACGGGCCGCATCGCCGGCTTGAGACCGGTGCTATATTAGGGTAATACAGCGCCGCCGCGACGCGGAGTCGCTGGAGGGGCGGGCGGAAAGTCTAACGTGATGAACATCGAGCAAGGCTTTTCGCGTCGCAATGCCGAGATCACCGAAGGGCTGCCCGACGGTGAGCTGCTGCGGTCGCGCCGCCGCTGGATCTGGATCGGTGCCGCCGTCCTTGCCGTGGCGATCGTCGCATCGATCTTCTTGTTCCGGGGTCGCGGGGGCGCGCCGGTTGCCGAGGCGCCGGTGCTGCCACGCGTCACCGTCATCGTGCCCGGCCGCCAGGCGGTCGCCGGGGTCATCAACGCCACCGGCAGCCTCGCTGCCCGCCGCGAAATGCCGGTCGGCATCGCCGGCGAAGGCGGCATGGTCTCCCAGGTCCTGGTCGAGGCGGGCGACTGGGTCGCCGCCGGCGAGACGCTCGCGACGATCGAGCGCTCGGTCCAGGTGCAGGAAAGCAATGCGCTCGGCGCATCGATCGCGGTGGCGCAGGCAGATGCCGCGCTGGCCCGCGCCGAACTGGATCGCGCGCAGGCGTTGGTCAGCCGCGGCTTCATCTCCAAGGCCGACATCGATCGCAAGGTCGCCGCGCGCGACGCCGCCATCGCCCGCGTCCGCGTCGCCGAGGCGCAACTCGGCCAGGCGCGCGCGCGCATCGGCCGGCTCAGCATCCGCGCGCCGGCCGCCGGCCTGATCCTCACCCGCGCGCTGGAACCGGGCCAGATCGTCGGCCCGTCCAACGCCGCCTTGTTCCGCATCGCCCGCGGCGGCGAGATGGAGATGCTTGCACGGCTTGCCGAGCAGGATCTCGCCCGCCTCAAGATCGGCATGCCCGCGACGGTCACGCCGACCGGCATGCGCACCGCCTTCCAGGGCAAGGTGTGGCAGCTGTCGCCGGTGATCGATCCGAACATGCGCCAGGGCACCGCGCGAATCGCGCTCGCTTATGATCCGGCGCTGCGGCCCGGCGGTTTCGCCAGCGCCAGTATCGTCAGCGGCACGGTCGATGCCCCGCTGCTCCCCGAATCCGCGGTGCAGAGCGACGCCCAGGGCAATTTCGTCTATGTCGTCGGGCCCGACAACAAGGTCGCGCGGCGCCCGGTCAAGATCGGCGAGGTGTCCGATGCGGGAATCGCGATCACCTCCGGGCTGGCCGGCGACGAGCGGGTCGTGCTGTCCGCGGGTGCCTTCCTCAACGCTGGCGACCAGGTGATCCCGGAACGCCAGGCCGCCCGGCGCTAGGCCGCTCGCCATGGATTTCCGCAACATCTCCGCCTGGGCGATCCGCAACCCGGTTCCCCCGATCGTCCTGTTCATCGCTCTGACGCTGGCCGGCGTGGTCAGCTTCATGCGGATGGACGTGAACAACAATCCGGACATCAGCTTCCCGGCCGCCCAGGTGATCGTCTCGCAGCCGGGCGCCGCGCCGACCGAGCTTGAAACCCAGGTGACGCAGCGGGTCGAAGCCGCCGTGCGCAGTATCAGCGGCGTCGACGAGATTTCCTCCTTCGTCAGCGAAGGCAGCTCGCGGACCACCGTCCAGTTCGCCATCGGCACCCCGGTCGATCGGGCGGTCAACGACGTGCGCGATGCCGTATCCCAGATCCGCAGCGAGCTGCCCGACGGCATCCTCGAGCCGCAGATCGTGCGCGTCGACATTGAAGGCGGGCCGATCGCCTATTTCTCGGCCGAGGCGGTCGACATGACGCTTGAGGAGCTGAGCTGGTTCGTCGACAATACGGTCGCCAAGCAATTGCTCTCAATCAGCGGCATGGCCGCGGTCAACCGGGGCGGCGGCGTCAGCCGCGAGATCCGCGTCATCCTCGATCCCCTCAAGATGCAGATGCAGGGGATCACCGCGGCGCAGGTCAACACCCAGCTGCGCCAGACCAACCTCAATGCCGCAGGGGGCCGCGCCGAGATTGCCGGGTCCGAACAGTCGGTGCGCGTGCTCGGCAACGCCGAAAACGCCTATGCGCTGGGCGAGAAGCAGATCTCGGTCGGCAATGGCCGCACGATCCGCCTGTCCGATATCGCCGAGGTCCGCGACCTCTATGCCGAACAGCGTTCGATCTCGAAGATGAACGACCGTCAGGTGCTCAGCTTCAGCCTCGAAAAGGCCAAGGGCGCATCCGACGTCACCGTCTATGACGAGGCTGTCCGGCTGATCTCCAAGCTCGAAAAGGACAATCCGAAGGTCAAGTTCACCCAGCTCTATACCAGCGTCGATTATACCAAGGCGCAATATCACTCGGCGATCCAGGCGATGGTCGAGGGCGCGGTGCTGGCGGTGTTCGTGGTCTTCCTGTTCCTGCGCGATTGGCGCGCGACGGTGATCTCGGCGCTGGCGATCCCGCTGTCCGCCATCCCCGCTTTCTGGGTGATGGACCTGATGGGCTTCACCCTCAACGGGATCAGCCTGCTCGCGCTCAGCCTGGTGGCGGGCGTGCTCGTCGACGATGCGATCGTCGAGATCGAGAATATCGTGCGCCACATGCGGATGGGCAAATCCGCCTATCAGGCATCGATCGACGCCGCCGACGAGATCGGCCTGGCGGTGCTCGCGACGACGATGGCGATCGTCGCCGTGTTCCTGCCCGTCGGCCTGATGCCCGGCATTTCGGGGCAGTTCTTCAAGCAGTTCGGCCTGACCGTCGTCGCCGCGGTGCTGATGAGCCTCGCGGTCGCCCGGCTCGTCACGCCGATGATCGCAGCCTATTTCCTCAAGGCGCATGGCGAGGCGCCGCACGGCGAGAACGCCGTGATGCGCGCTTATATGGCGGTGCTGCGCTGGTCGCTGCGCAACCGCTGGAAGACGGTCGGCCTGGGTGCGGTGTCGTTCGCCCTGACCGTGCTCGCTTTCTACACCCTGCCCTTCACCTTCCGCCCGGCGAACAACAATGATTCGAGCCAGATTCGGATCGAGATGGTCCCCGGATCGACGCTGGCGCAGACCACGGCGGTGGCCGATCGGGTCGCCGAGCTGGCTCGCAACGCGCCCGACGTGAAATCGGCGTTCGAGGATATCGAGATCGGCAACGCCAATATCTTCCTCCAGCTCCACAAGAAGCGCGACCGCACGAGCACCGAGTTCGAGCGGGCGATGGCACCTGCCCTGCGCGACATCCCCGATGCCCGCGTGACCTTCCAGAGCCAGGCGGGCGGCGGCGGGCGCGACATCACGGTCGTGCTGGCCGGCGACAATCCGGAGGCGCTGAGCACCGCCGCGCTCCAGCTGGTCGAGGAGATGCGCGGCATTCCCGAACTGCGCGCGCCGCGCATCGACGGCGATCTCAGCCGCCCGGAAATCACCATCCGCCCCCGCTTCGACCTCGCCGCCGATCTCGGCGTAACGACCAGCGCGCTGAGCCAGACGATCCGCATCGCGACGCTTGGCGACATCGATCAGAACGTCGCCAAATTCTCGCTGTCGGACCGGCAGATCCCGATCCGCGTCGCGATCGACGAGAATGCGCGCCGCAGCCTTGCGACGATCCAGAACCTGCCGGTGCCCACCGCCAGCGGCGGCTCGGTGCCGCTCAAGGTCGTCGCCGACATCGGCTTCGGTGCCGGCCCGTCGGAGCTTCGCCGCTACAACCAGGCCCGCCGCGCGATGATCGGCGCCGATCTCGCCCCCGGCGCGGTCAGCGGCCAGGCCATGCCCAAGATCCTCGCGCTGCCGATCCTGAAGAACCTGCCGCGCGGCGTCGCCAAGGTGAATTACGGAGACAGCAAGTGGCAGGCCGAGATGATCGTGAACTTCGTCATTGCCGTCGTCTCGGGCATCCTGCTCGTCTTCGCGGTGCTGGTGCTGCTCTACAAACGGGTGATGCCGCCGTTCGTGAACATGGGATCGCTGATGCTCGCGCCCCTCGGCGGCGCGCGGGCGCTCCTCCTCACCGGCAATCCGATCTCGATGCCGGTGCTGATCGGGCTGCTGATGCTGCTCGG
>JAQGKS010000055.1 GCA_028289965.1 Sphingomonas bacterium | reverse complement strand
CGCGGCGGCGCGGGCGCGCTGGCCCATATCGGCGATCAGGGCTTCGGGATCGGAAAACTGGTGGGACATGTCGGGCCCGCTAGCACGAAATCGCGCGCGGATGAACAAGGCGGGGCGCTATCAGGCGGCGGCGGCGCTGTTGGCGGTGCGATAGGTGCTGCGGCCGGCGCGCTTGGCGCAATATAAAGCGGCGTCGGCGGCCGCGAACAGCGCCTCCGCATCGTAAGCGCCAGGGTTGCCGGCCGGGGCGACGCCGGCCGAGGCGCTGACGTCGAGCAACTGGTCACGCCAGACCATCGGCTCCGCCAGCATCATCAGCTGCTTGCGGACCGCGCGATCGAGTGACCAGCGCGGCGGACCGGCCCGGGTGAGGACCGCAAATTCGTCGCCACCGATGCGGGCGATCATCAGCGCGTCGGGGAACCCCGCCGACAGCCGCGCCGCGACCTTCGCCAGGCAGGCATCGCCCGCGGCATGGCCCCATTTGTCGTTGACCTGCTTGAACCCGTCGACGTCGAACAGCAGCAGCGCACCGAGCGGGCCGATCGGCGCGGCCGCGGGGGCGTGGAGGAACCGGGTCTGGAACTGGCCGCGGTTGGACAGGCCGGTCAGCGCATCCTGCTCGGCCAACCGGCGCAGCGCCTCCCAGCGCGCGCGCTCGTCGGTAATGTCCTGCTTGGTGCCGTAAAGGTGGGTCGAACGGCCGCTTGCGGTGGTCGTGCCCGCGGTCAGCCGCATCCAGCGCATCTCGCCATCGGGGCGATAGATCCGCGCCTCGAGCGAGAAGCCGCGGCGATGCTCGATCGCATGGCTGCGCAGCCGTTCGAGTTCGGCGCGCGATTCCTCGCAATACATGCCGATGATGTCGCGACGATCGATCCTGCTGCCTCCGGCGATGCCGAACAGATCGAACACGACCGAGGTCCAGGTCAGCGTCTCGGTCCGCAGGTCGCACTCCCATGCGCCGATCCCGGCGAGCGCAGCAGCGCGGGCGTGGAGATCCGAACCCTGATGGCTGCGAGGCAGCGCGACGATTTCGCGCGCCGACATCCTGTCCGAACCAACGGCCGGCGCGGATCGCGGCATTGGCCGAGACTCGATGCAATATTCGGACGTTCCACTTGTTGGCAAGTCACACCCCAAACCGACCACCGATCCCCGTCTATAGCTGGCGACCCTTAAACCGAGGTTATCTTTTCGGCCGCTGCGCGCGGCTCGGTCACCCTCCCCCAAAACGCAGACGGCCCGGTCATCGCCATGACCGGGCCGCCGTGTCGCGTCCGTGGATGGTGGGATCAGGCCCCCTGGGGTGCCGGATCGCCCCAGCCGCCACCGGGCCGCTTGCTGTTGGGGATCGACGAACCGCCCGTGCCGAGCGCCGCGGGGCGACGGCTGCCGCCCTCGTCGCGGCCGATCGATTCGCCGGCGATGATCCGCTTCGATTCCTCGCCGGTCAGCGTCTCGAACTCGAGCAGCGCGCCGGCGAGGCGGTGCAACTCGTGCAGCTTCTCGGTCAGCACGCCGCGCGCGGTCGCCTCGGCCTCCTCGATCAGGCGGCGAACCTCCTGATCGATCAGACGGGCAGTTTCCTCCGATACGTTCTGGTTGCGCGCGACCGAATGGCCGAGGAACACCTCGTCCTGGTTCGAACGGTAGCGCAGCCAGCCGAGCTTCTCCGACATGCCATATTCCATGACCATCGACTGGGCCATGTCGGTCGCCTGCTGGATGTCGTTGGAGGCACCGGTGTTGAGCTCGTCCGCGCCGTAGATGATCTGTTCGGCGATGCGGCCGCCGAAGCACAGCGCGAGCCGCGCCTTCATCTGCTTCATCGTCATCGAATAGCGATCGCGATCGGGCAGGTTCCACGTCACGCCCAGCGCGCGGCCGCGCGGGATGATCGTCACCTTGTGGAGCGGATCGCAGCCGGGAACGTGGAGCGAGACGAGCGCGTGGCCGGCCTCGTGATAGGCGGTCGCCTTCTTCTCGTCGGCGGTCATCACCATCGACTTGCGCTCGGCGCCCATCATCACCTTGTCCTTGGCCTCCTCGAACTCGGCCATGGCGACGAGGCGCTTGCCCCGACGTGCGGCGAGCAGGGCGGCCTCGTTGACGAGGTTGGCGAGATCGGCGCCCGAGAAACCGGGGGTGCCGCGGGCGATCGTGCGCGCATCGACATCGGGCGCGAGCGGGGTGCGCTTCATGTGGACCTGGAGGATCTTCTCGCGGCCCTCAATGTCGGGGCGCGGGACCACGACCTGGCGGTCGAAGCGGCCCGGACGCAGCAGAGCCGGATCGAGCACGTCGGGGCGGTTGGTCGCCGCGACGATGATGATCCCCTCATTCGCCTCGAACCCGTCCATCTCGACCAGCAGCTGGTTGAGCGTCTGTTCGCGCTCGTCATTGCCGTTGCCGAGGCCGGCGCCGCGATGGCGGCCGACCGCGTCGATCTCGTCGATGAAGACGATGCAGGGCGCGTTCTTCTTGGCCTGGTCGAACATGTCTCGCACCCGGCTGGCGCCGACGCCGACGAACATCTCGACAAAGTCGGAGCCCGAGATGGTGAAGAAGGGCACGTTCGCCTCCCCCGCGATGGCGCGGGCGAGCAGCGTCTTGCCGGTGCCGGGCGAACCGACCAGCAGCGCACCCTTGGGAATCTTGCCGCCGAGCCGGGCAAAGCGCGTCGGATCCTTCAGGAACTCGAC
>JAQGKS010000051.1 GCA_028289965.1 Sphingomonas bacterium | reverse complement strand
GCGTGCCCGCCTGCGGACGGGGCGACGCTCGGCTCGGCTACGCCGCCGATGGCGGCTGGGGCGTGGAGGCCTATCTCCGCAACGTGACGAACGCGCTCTGCTATTCGGGTGCCGACAATGGCGGCGGAACCTCGCCCGCCACGCTGTGGGGGCCGATCCTCGGCCGCACCGCCGGCGTCTCGATCCGCCGCCGCTTCTGAGGCTCGCCTTCCCGGCACCAGCCTTATAGAGCGCGACGATGACGTGGCGGGACATTTTGGCGGACGAACCCCGCAGCAGCGGGCAGGCGCAATGATCTTCGGCCTGACGACCGCGATCTTCTGGGGCGTGACCGATTTTCTGATCAAGCTGCTCGGCCCGCGCCTGCCGCTGCGTGCGTCGCTGTTCTGGTCGCAGGGGCTGGCGGCGGCGTTCATGCTGGGGGCGATCCTCGCGGCCGGGCGCTGGCCTTTCGCCGATGTCGCGCCGGCCGCAGTGCCGATGCTCGCCACCGCGGCGGTGGCGAATGCGGTCGCGCTCGGCCTGCTCTTCTTCGCCTTCCAGAATGGCCGCGCCGCCGTGGTCGCGCCGCTGATCGGCTCCTATGCGATCGTCGCGACGGTGATCGGCCTCGTCACCGGCACCGAGGCGGTGACGCTGCCGCTGCTGGCGGCGCTGGCGACGATCAGCATCGGCGCATTGCTCGTGATGTTCCATGACGAGGAAGGCGGGGGGCTGAGGCCCGCCGCGGGCGCCGTCGCCGCCCTCGCCAGCGCGGTGGCGAGCGGCCTGACGATCTGGCTGACCGCGACGTTCGTGCTGCCCGTGGTTGCCGTGCCGGACGTCTTGCTGACCAACTTCGCCCTGCTCGCCTTTGCCGCCTGGCTCTGGCCCGGGGCCGCAGCGGTGGCCCCACCGCGCGATCGCGCGACATGGCTGATCGTGATCGGCATCGCGATCGGCATGGTGGCCGGGTACGGCCTCTATAATCTCGGGCTGGCGCGAGATGGGATCGCTTTGGTCAGCGTCCTCTCGACGCTGTCGAGCGCGGTGACGGTGCTGCTGGCGGCGCTGATCGCCCGCGAAGGGGTGCAGACCGTGCAGCGCGCCGGCATCGCGATCGTCCTCCTCGGCCTGCCCCTCCTCGCCGCGATCCGCGAGTTCGCCGTCCAGCCGTGACGCGTCGTCAGTGGAACCAGACGTTCGGCTCGATGTAGCTGCCCATGCCCTTGTCGAGATCGATCGCCACGGGGGCGAGGCCGCCCGCGATCGGATATTTGCCCGACTCGAGATAGCGCTGGCCGGACCAGGTCTCCCAGAAGCCGACCGGCTTTTCGACCACCATCGAGCTGCGGCAAAGGCCGACCATCCGCCCGCCGGCCCGCTCATGGCCGCGCAGCCACGGATCGTAGAGCCGGCCGTCCGCCCGCCGCCACGCGGCATAGTCGGCGATGTCCATGTCCAGATGCTGTTCGAGCATCGTCGGCCGCACCGGCAGGAACGGGGTGCCCAGCCCCTTGCTCTCGACGAGGTTCCGCATCGCCCCCAACACGATCCGCGCAAGGCCGCGATTGCGGTGCGCATCCGGCACTGAGACCGACAGGCCGACGACCATGTTGGGTGTCCGCTGCACCGTCTCCGCCGCGCGCCGCAACGCCCAGTCCCAGCCGCCGTCCGGCAGGTCCGTGGGATCGTCATGATAGAGCGGAATGAGATTGCCGGTCGCGACGACATAATCCCGATCGCGATCGACCACCGCAATCTGATAGTCGGGGTAGCGCGCCATCAAGTCGAAATAATGGACGAAGGGCTCCGAAAAGTTCAGGAAGCCCAGAGGGGACCATACAGCCTTTTCTACTTCGTCGGCGGCATTGGCGATGTTGGCAGATTCGGCGAACGTTGTTATCAACAGATCGTCCATGATCTTGCGAGCCCCCGGCGGTTGCGGGGCTTCGCCCCGTTCTATGATTAAGATGACGTTATGGCTATTTCATCGGTCCGGCAGGCGCAACCATGTTGCGGCCGCCTCCGCTCCGCGCGGCGCGCGCGCCTAGGCGAACAAGAAACCAAATATTAAACCAATCTGGCGGTACATCGCCGGCGGCCGGCATTCGGACGGGGCAGGAGCGTCGATGGCGAAGATGGGGTCTATCGAGGCGGCGGCTGTATCGGCCGATCTGCCGCAGCCCGCCCGCCGCCGCCAAACGGCGACGATCAGCGCCTGCTCCAAGGCGATATTGCTGCACCACGGGGTCGATCCGGCGGAGCTGGCCAACGCCACCGTCGCGCCCGACGGAGATGCGATCGAGATCCGCAACGTGCGTTCGGCCGGAAACCACGTGACGATGACGATCCTGCTGCCGATGCCCTATGGCACGGCGCGGATGACGATCACGACGGGCCACGACGCCAGCATCCTCCTCCCCGGCATGATGCTTTCGCCGGCAATGGCCGCCGCTGCGGTCGGCCGCCCGGTTGGCCGCCTCACCGGCCACCCGGCGTTCGACGCGCTCTCGGACTTGCTCGTTACAGAGGTGGAACATACGCCCGACGCCGGTGGACGCAGCGCGACGATCCTGCGCTTCACCGACTTCGCCGAACCGCTCGGCCGCGTCTCCCGATCGCGCGCCACCGCGCTGCAATAAGGCCGCGATTGGGCCCCGCGCGGCTCCTTGCCGATGCCGCTGGGTTCGTGCGCCCGCCCGCATTAGCCGCGGCCTCAATCTTGTCCGGATCGCCGGGATCAGCCGCCTTCATCCCGCGGCGCGGCATCCTGTGCGCCTAGGCCGCTTAGCCTGCTATGCGACTCGGGTGACGGTGATCGCGCTGCGCGCAGCCCATCCGCTACCCGCTCGACCGCTGCAGCCTCATCGAGCGGCTTCGGCCGAGTTGGCGCGTGGTCGACCCACTGCCGCTCGCCCGCGCCGTCGCGGTGCTGTCGCAGGCAGTGGGCGCGGCGGCCGTCTAAGGCAGAATGGCCGGTAGGCCGGTAGGGCCGGCGGGCCCAGGATCATGTGCGAAACAGGATTGCCGCGCATCGGGGCGGCGCCACCGGGGCGCTCGCTGCCATCCCGCGTCGCGGCTCGGGAATCTCGCCAGTGCTGGAACAGGGCAGGCGAGCGCTACCAGCCCCTTTGGGTGACGATCATGCTCTCGCCCCCGTTCTGGCTGATCCTCAGATCGCTCAGGCTGTTGCCGGTCTGCGTCCAAACCAGCCGATTGGCGTCGCCAATCTGCGCGGCGGTCATGATGTTGCCGCTGCCGTTCTGGTTCAACTCGGCGCGATTGTCGTCGCCGGTCTGGACGAGCGACTGCTGGTTGTCCGATCCGGACTGCGTCAGCATCGCCACGTTCGCAAGCGATCCCGCGGCCTGCCGCACGTCCGCGACATTGGCGACGCCGCTCTGCGTCAACCGCAGCGTGGCGGGGCCGCTTTGCGTTGTCGCGGCAAGATTGTCCGTGCCCGATTGGGTCAGGCTGGTGGAGGTTGCTCCGCTGCCCTGCTGGCTGATCTCGCTCCGGTTGCGCCGCCCCTCCTGCGTCACGGTGGCGCTGGCGCCGCGGCCGGACTGGCTGATCTCGGCCTGATTGCCGTCGCGGACCTGATTTATATGGACGGCGCTCTCGGCCGCGATCGCGAGTGCGGGCGTGCCGATGGACAGGCAGATTGCCAACGCAGCGATGGAGCGAGCGCGAAGCAACATCTTTAGTCCTTCGAGAAAAGCGGCGGCCGGATCCTGATCCGGCCGCCGAAGTCATCAGTTTTGCGTGACCGAAGCAAAGGCATTGCTGCCATTCTGGGTCACGGTGGAGGCGTTGTTGAGGCTCGCCTGGGTCACGTAGGCCGTGTTGTTGGCGCCCGAACCCTGGCTCACGGTCGATTCGTTGCTGTTGTTCGACTGGCGAACCTCGGCATAGTCGTTCGTGCCGTCCTGGGTGATGCTCGAATAGTTGGTCGAGTCCTGCTGAACGACCAGCGCGGTGTTGCCGTCGCCCGCCTGGGAGACGATCGAGTCGTGGCCGGCGCCCGACTGATAGACATCGGCCGAGCCATTGATGCCGCTCTGGCTGATCGACGAGAACTGATCGTTCCCGGCCTGGTTGGAACGGGCGAAGTTACCCTCGGCGGCGGGATCGGTATAGCCGGTCTGCAGGATGTTCGAGGTCAGGTTGTCGCCGCTCTGCGTAGCCTGCGCAAAGGAGCCTGCTGCGAATTCCGGCGGGTTGGCACTGAAGCCGGCCGAGAGCTGCTGGATGGAGACGCTGTTCGGGCCGCCGTTGCCGATCTGGTTGACATAGGCCTGCGCACCGTTCTGGAAGTCCTGCTGGACGTAGGACGAGTTGCGCACCCCGCTCTGGGCCACGTCGCCGATATTGTCAGTCGAAGTCGTGCTGACATAGGTCGACGTATTCTCGCCGCCGGTCTGGCGTACGGTCACGTCGCCGTTGCTCGCATTGCGCCCCTGCCGGATATAGGAGCTGTTCTGGCCGTAACCGCCGGCATTGTGCGCCTGATTGACCGTCGCAGTCGTGCCGAGGTTCACATTGTCCTGGATCACGGTCGAGACGTTGGCCTGGCCGGGGCCGGTGTTCGCGGTGCCGTTGTCCGCCTGGGTCACGCTGACCGTGTTTGGCCCGAGATTGGCATCGGCCTCGGTCGTCACGCTCGATGTCGAGCCGATTGGCCCGGACTGGTTCACCGTGACCGAGCCACCCGAGATCTGATTGATCGATGAGCTGCTGTTGTCGGCAAGCGCGGCGCTGCCGGTAAGCAGGGCAATTGCGGAAACGGAGGCGAGAATAATACGGTTCATGGTCCATCCTCTCAAAGTTTTTTTAGCCATGCTCCATCGCTCCCGGAATCCGGGGTACGAGAAGTGGCAGTTTGCGTCGTCATGGTCGCGGCATCCGATCACCGGCCGCGCGCGGTCACCTTCTTCATCGCGTGCCGATCGGTGGCGAAGGCGTGGTCACCGATCGTGCTCAGCCGTTGCGCGGATCGTCATATCCCGCCCAGCGGCTTGTCTCCAACAGAAGGCGGATTGTCCGACTCGACCCCCCCGCCCTTCGCTGAATTCCGGAAAATCGTCTTGGTATCGCGGCGAACGACCTTGGCCGGCGCGGTCTGCGCGCGGCGTACCGCCGCGTCGATCTGCGCCGGGGTATAGTCGTTGTCCCGCTCCTGCCGGTAGCGCCACAGAAAGGGCCAGCCGGCGGCACTGTCCTTGAACTCCCAGAGCTTGAGTTCGACCCCTTCCATGACAAGGCCGTAGACGGCCTTCTCGATCGCCTGTTGCAGCGCGACCTGGTCCGGTTCGTTGGTGGTGAAACCCAGCTCGGCGGAAAGCAGCTCCTTGAACCCGACGAAGCGGAACGCATTGGCGCCGAGCGCCTGCGACGCGATCGTCTTCGAGGCGGTCACCGTCGTGAGCACCTCGCCGGTGCGCACCGATACGGCGCGCAGATAGACGGTCACCGTATCCTGGCGATATTCGGTGTGCGCGCCGATGCCGAGGAAGGCGGCGCCAGCCCCGCCGGTCATGGTGTTCGTGTCGTAGCCGACGATCCCGCCCTCGAGCAGCACCCCGGCGAACAACAGCGCCGGCAGCGCCTGCGCGTTGACGTTCTTCTCGCCGAGATAGCGCTCGCGCATCTCGCGGATGATCTGGCGCTCGTTCAGCAGGTTACGCAGTTGCTCGCGCTCGACGATGGTGAACCACTGGCGGTCGCCCGCGTCCTGCAGCGCCTTGACCAGGATCGATCCGCCACCCTGGCTGACGGCGCGCGACAGCGTCTGGCCGACGTCGGACGGCTTGAACTGCCCGGTCTGGTCGGTGAAGCCATAGACCGCGATCGCGACCGGCCGGTCAGGCGGCGGGATCTGGGCCAGCGCCTTCTGCATCGCCGTCGGCTTGGGAAACACCGGCTGGCGCCCCGTCTCGATCGACCCGCCGAGCGACTGGGGCATCGGCGCGCACCCGGCGAGGGCGGTAGCAAGAACCAAGGTGGCGAGGCGACGCACCATGCTCATTGCACCGAGATGAAGGTTGGAATTTCGATGTCGGTGACTTCGCCAGTATCGTTGTTGGTTATCGTCAGCTGCACCGATTCCAGCGAGCGGATGAAGGCAACCGTCTGACCGCCGAAGGTGATCGTGCCGCGATCCTGCGGGTTGTCGCCGAAGATCGCATCGGTGATCTGGGTCGACAGCGCCGCCAACAGGCGGGACTGGAGCTGCCGGGTGAAGACATCGGCCTGCGAGGAACTGGTCGTCGCGCTGCTGTCCTTATAGTCGTTCTGGGCATTGGCGACGCCGAGGAGGTGCGCCGAGTTGAAGGGGTTGCCACCGAAGCTGGGATCGATCGGCTGATGCACGAGATCCTGAGCCTGTGCGGTGACAGGAACCAAGAATAAAAAAGAAGTCGCGAGCGCAG
>JAQGKS010000064.1 GCA_028289965.1 Sphingomonas bacterium | reverse complement strand
GCCGCTGTTCGTCGATCAGTCGACCGAGAGCAGCATCCTGGTCACCGGGATCAAGGTCATCGACCTGCTCGCGCCTTATGCGCGCGGCGGCAAGATCGGTTTGTTCGGCGGTGCGGGCGTGGGCAAGACCGTGCTGATCCAGGAGCTGATCAACAACATCGCCAAGGGTCACGGCGGCACCAGCGTGTTCGCCGGCGTCGGCGAGCGCACCCGCGAGGGCAACGACCTGTATCACGAGTTCCTCGACGCCGGCGTCATCGCTAAGGATGCCGATGGCAATCCGCAGTCGGAAGGCTCCAAGGTCGCGCTCGTGTTCGGCCAGATGAACGAGCCGCCGCGCGCCCGTGCCCGCGTCGCGCTTTCCGGCCTGACGATCGCCGAATATTTCCGCGACGTCGAAGGCCAGGACGTCCTGTTCTTCGTCGACAACATCTTCCGCTTCACCCAGGCGGGTTCGGAAGTGTCGGCTCTGCTCGGCCGCATCCCGTCGGCGGTGGGCTATCAGCCGACGCTGTCGACCGACATGGGCGCGCTGCAGGAGCGGATCACCTCGACCACCAAGGGTTCGATCACCTCGGTCCAGGCGATCTACGTTCCGGCCGACGATCTTACCGATCCGGCGCCGGCGACGTCCTTCGCCCATCTCGATGCGACGACCACGCTGAGCCGCGCGATTTCGGAGCTGGGCATCTACCCGGCGGTCGATCCGCTCGACTCGACCAGCCGCGTGCTGACCCCGCGCATCGTCGGCCAGGAGCATTACGAGACGGCCCGCGCCGTCCAGGAAGTGCTCCAGAAGTATCGCTCGCTGCAGGACATCATCGCCATCCTCGGCATGGACGAGCTGTCCGAAGAGGATAAGCTGACCGTCAGCCGCGCGCGCAAGATCCAGCGCTTCCTCAGCCAGCCGTTCCACGTCGCGGAGGTCTTCACCGGCATCCCCGGCAAGTTCGTGCCGATCGAGGATACCGTGCGCAGCTTCAAGGCGATCGTCGCGGGTGAATATGATCACCTGCCGGAAGCCGCCTTCTACATGGTCGGCGCAATCGAAGAGGCCGTCGAAAAGGCCCAGAAGCTGGCCCAGACCGCCTGATCCCATCTCCCCTCCCGCGTGCGGGAGGGGAGCCGTGGGTGGCCGGGCCCGGCCCGGCCGCGCCACCCAATGTCCCGCTCCGCGTCGGCGCGAGCCTACCCCTGCCCCTCCGTCCAGCGGAGGGGGGAGAGATTGAATGGCAGACCTCCACTTCGAACTCGTCACGCCCGAGAAGCTCCTGCGGTCCGAGGACGTCCACATGGTCGTCGTACCCGGCATCGAGGGTGAGTTCGGCGTCCTCGCCGGCCATGCCCCGTTCATGACGGTAATCCGCGCAGGCGAGCTGGCGGTCTATTCGGCGCCCAACACGATCGCCGCCCGGATCCATGTCGAAGGCGGCTTTGCCGAGGTCAACGAGCGCGGCCTGACCGTGCTGGCCGAGCAGGCGACCGAAGCCTGAACCTTTCGGGAGGCGCCCCGCGCCTCCCGCATCAATCCGGTACGCCGCCCGCCACCGGATCGCGCTGCGAGCGCCACAGCCACAGCCCCGCCGCGATCGTCAGCGCGCCGCCGGCCAGCGTGGTCCAGTCGGGCGAATCGCCGAACCACAGGAAACCGATCGCCAGCGCCATCAGCAGCTGGACATAGACCATCGGCGCGGTGACCGCCGCCGATGCCCGCGTCGTCGCGACGAAGATCAGCAGGTGGCTGACCGTGCCGGTGACGGCGACGACCGCGCAGCGCAGCAGGATCGTCCAGTCCGGCACCGGCACATGGAAGGCGGGCGCCCCGCTCAGATGCCCGATCGCGGCGACCGCGATCAGGATCGGCGTCGCCATCGCCGCCACCAGGAACTGCATCGCCAGGATCGACGCCGATCCCGCCGCCATCCGGTTGAAGATCATCAGCAGCGCCATCCCGAACGCGGCGACCAGCGGAAACATCGCCGCGGGCCCCAGCGCCAGCACGTTCGGGCGCAGCACGATCAGCACGCCGGCAAAGGCCAGCGCGGTCGCCCCCCAGGCCGCGGCGGGCGCGCGTTCGCGCAGCAGCAGCGCCGACAGGATCGCCGTCAGGATCGGGCTGGTGAACTGGATCGACGTCGCGTCGGCCAGCGGCATCCGTTGCACCCCGAGGAAGAAGCCGAGCGTGGCGAGCGCGACCGCCGCGCCGCGCCCGAACTGGAGCGCCGGGCGCGGCACGCGGAAGCCGCGTCGCCCCTCGATCAGCAGGATCGCCGTGCCCAGCCCCAGCGTGCCGTAGACATAGCGAAGCGCCGAGATGGCGGTGCCCGGCCACTGCCCGGCCATCGACTTCACCACCCCGTCGCCCATCGACAGGCAGGCGAAGCCGGCGAGGGCGATCAGCAGCGCCTGCTGCTTGCTGCCCTGCGCCGGCGGGGCGAGTGGAATGGTGTCGGCGGTCATGGCGTCGGCGCATCGGTTGAGGTTAGCGAATTGTCAAAGCTTCCCTTCTATGCCGGCTTCATCATCTGCCCGTTCGGGCGCAGGGCGTGGGGTTTCGATGAGCGCATTCGGTAGACGGAGCGGCGCGGGCGCGAGCCAAAGGCCATCCTTCGGGGTCGCCCGGCCGATGCAGGGCGGCAGCGTGCCCGCCAACGCCCTCGACGGCGGGGCACAGTTCCCGCCGATCGACGCGGCGCCGATGGCCGGCAGCACCGATTTCAGCACGTCCCCGGCGTCGATGGATGCGATGGCCCGCCTGACCAGCCGTCAGGACGCCTCCGGCGAGGCGGCGAGCAGCCGGGTCGAGGGGTTCGAAGCCTCGATCCACAAGATCAAGGAGCAGGTCCTGCCGCGCCTGCTCGAGCGGGTCGATCCGGAAGCGGCGGCGACGCTCAGCAAGGACGAGCTGGCCGAGGAGTTCCGCCCGATTATCGGCGAGGTTCTCGCTGAGCTCAAGATCACGCTCAACCGGCGCGAGCAGTTCGCGCTGGAAAAGGTGCTGGTCGACGAGTTGCTCGGGCTGGGCCCACTCGAGGAGCTGCTCAACGATCCGGCGATCACCGACATCATGGTCAACGGCCCCGACCAGACCTACATCGAACGCAAGGGCAAGCTGGAGATCGCCAACATCAGCTTCCGCGACGAGGAGCATCTGTTCCAGATCGCGCAGCGGATCGTCTCCAAGGTCGGCCGCCGCGTCGACCAGACCACGCCGCTGGCCGACGCCCGCCTCGCCGACGGCAGCCGCGTCAACGTCATCGTCCCGCCGCTGTCGCTGCGCGGCACGGCGATCTCGATTCGTAAATTCTCCGCCAAGCCGATCACCCTGGACATGATGGCCAAGGGCGGATCGATGAGCGAGAAGATGGCGACCGCGCTCAAGATCGCCGGTGCCAGCCGCTTCAACATCGTCATCTCAGGGGGCACGGGCTCGGGCAAGACGACGATGCTCAACGCCTTGTCGAAGATGATCGACCCCGGCGAGCGCGTCCTCACGATCGAGGATGCCGCCGAGCTTCGCCTGCAGCAGCCGCACTGGCTGCCGCTGGAAACGCGCCCCGCCAATTTGGAAGGCAATGGCGCGATCAGCATTCGCGATCTCGTCGTCAACGCGCTGCGTATGCGCCCGGACCGCATCATCCTGGGCGAAATCCGCGGCGCCGAATGTTTCGACATGCTGGCCGCGATGAATACCGGCCATGACGGCTCGATGTGCACGCTCCACTCGAACAGCCCGCGCGAGGCGCTGGCCCGAATGGAGAATATGGTGATGATGTCGGACATCAAGGTGCCGAAGGAGGCGATCAGCCGCCAGATCGCGGACTCGGTCGATCTGATCGTCCAGGTCAAGCGCCTGCGCGACGGCTCCCGCCGGGTCACCAACATCACCGAGGTGATCGGGATGGAAGGGGCCGTGATCGTCACCCAAGAGCTGTTCAAGTTCGAATATATCGAGGAGACGGCGGACGGGAAGATCCACGGCGAATATCGCGCGATGGGCCTGCGCCCCTATACGCTCGACAAGGCCAAGCAGTTCGGGTTCGACCAGCCGTTCCTGGAAGCCTGCCTCTAGCCGGTCTTGAGCGCCAGCGCGGTCGCGCTCGCCGCGACGATCAGCGCGAGGATCATCAGCAGCGGCCACGGCACCCAGCCGACACGGTCGAGGTTCGTCCGCCGCGTGCGACGATGATCGGCCAGCGCAGCCACGCCGGCCAGCGCCGCGCCCGCTCCGGCGACGATCCAAAGCCCCGCTTGCAACCTTCCCTCCCGCCAACCACTATGTCCGCTCGCCTTAGCTGGAGAGACGACGTGCGACAGCCCCTGTTCCTCGCCTGCCTGCTCCTCGCCTCCGCCACGCCCGCCGCGGCTTCCGTCCAATCCAAGGGTTCGGCAACGGCGGTGTCGCCGGCGATCGCCGCCGCGGTCGCCGATCCGCGCCGCGCCGCCAATAAGCGCGCCCGCGACACTTTTCGCCATCCGGCCGAGACGCTGGCTTTCTTCGGCGTGAAACCGGACATGACGGTGGTCGAGATCTGGCCGGAGAGCGGCTGGTATGCCGAAATCCTCGCCCCGCTGCTGCGCGACAAGGGCCGCTACATCGCCGCGGCGCAACCCGCCGGACGGGGCCGGCAGGCGACCGAGGCGACGTTCGCGGCCGATCCGGCGCGGTTCGACAAGGCGGTGCTGACCAGCTTCGATCCCAAGGCGCCGTCGACGATCGCGCCCGCGGCGAGCGCGGACATGGTGCTGACCTTTCGCAACGTGCATAATTTCCTGACGGCCGGCGATGCGGCTGCCGCCCGGGCGTTCAAGGACTTCTACGCCGCGTTGAAGCCCGGCGGCGTGCTCGGCGTGGTCGATCACCGGCTGCCGGAGGGCCGCCCCGCCGCGCAGGAGCGCGAGAGCGGCTATATCAAGCGCTCGACGATCCTTCGCCTGGCAAAGGCCGCGGGGTTCCGGCTGGCCGGCGAGTCGCAGGTCAACGCCAACCCCAAGGACAGCGCCGACTGGCCCAAGGGCGTGTGGACGCTGCCGCCGGTGCTGCGGTTGGGTGAGGAGGATCGCGCCCGCTATGTCGCGATCGGCGAGAGCGACCGGATGACGCTCAAGTTCGTCAAGCCCGCGCGCTGAGGCGCGGCGCCGGGTCTATTCGTCGAGCTTGTCGATCTTGTCGATCTTGTCGATCTTGGCCTGGAGACCGGCGAGCTGCGCCTTGAGCGCGGTCAGTTCGTCGTCACGGCCCGCGCCGGTCGCGGCCACATCGCCGCCGCCGGCCGCGGCTGCGGCGGCATCGGCCGTCTTGGCCTTGAACGCACTCGCCGCCGCCTCGAACATTTCCATGTTACGCTTGGCGATCTCGGCGAACGGGCCGCCGACGAAGGCGCCTTCCATCGCGGCGCGGAACTGGGTCTGGTTGCGGCGGAACGCATCCATCGACGCTTCCAGATATTGCGGCACCATCGACTGCATCGAATCGCCATAGAGCGAGATCAGCTGGCGCAGGAAGCTCACCGGCAGCATAGTCTGCCCGCGATTTTCTTCCTCCATGATGATCTGGGTGAGGACATTATGGGTGATGTCCTCTTCCGACTTGGCGTCGATCACCTTGAAGTCGCGGCCCTCGCGCGTCATCAGCGCAAGATGGTCGAGTGTGATGTAGCTCGACGTTTCGGTATTATAGAGCCGCCGGTTCGCGTATTTCTTGATGATGACGGTCCCCGTCCCCCCGGAAGTTTTCGCCATGGAACCGCCCTCTCACCCAGAAAGTGGCAGCATAACACCATCTATTGCCGCACTGCAACACAGGCCGCGCCCCCTGCCCCTGTTCCTCTCTTTGCTGCGCAACGAAACGGCCGGCTCGCCCGATCGCGCGCGGCGCGCGCTGGCCGGGCTGCGCGCCTATCAGCAGGCGCAGCGGCCGGCTCGGCCCGCGCCGATGCCGGTGATCGCGAACGCCGGCCGGGCGATGCTGCGGGATTATGGCGGCGCCGGCCGGCCGGTGCTGTTCGTGCCCTCCCTGATCAACCCGCCCGACGTCCTCGATCTGGCGGAGGATAATTCGCTGCTGCGGTGGCTCTCGGCCAAGGGCGTGCGCCCGCTGTTGGTGGACTGGGGTTCGCCCGGCGTCGCGGACCGCGAGATGACGGTTGCCTCCCATGTCGAGCAATTGCTGCTGCCGTTGATCGATGCCGTGGGGGAGCCGGCGGCGCTGGCCGGCTATTGCCTCGGCGGCACGATGGCGATTGCCGCAGCCGCGCTGCGCCCGCCGCCCGCGCTGGTGCTGCTCGCCGCGCCGTGGCGCTTCTCCGCCTTTCCGCCGGATGCGCGCGAATCGCTGCGCAAGATCTGGGCGCAGGCCGCGCCGACCGCGCACAGCCTTGGCGTGCTGCCGATGGAGGTGCTGCAGGCGAGCTTCTGGCAGCTCGATCCGGGGCGCACCGTCAGCAAGTTCGAAAGCTTCGGCGAGCTCGATCCCGATGCGCAGGCGGCACGGGCGTTCGTCTCGCTCGAGGATTGGGCCAATGACGGCCCGCCGCTGACCCACGCCGCCGCGCGCGAATTGCTGGAGGATCTGTTCGGCGCGGACGTCACCGGGCGCGGCGACTGGCGCGTCGGCGGCCGCCGGATCGATCCGGCGGCGCTGGCCTGCCCGATCCTCGACGTCGTCTCCACCACCGACCGGATCGTGCCGATGGCGAGCGCGGCGGGCGTCGGCGAGACGCTGACGCTCAATCTGGGTCATGTCGGGATGGTCGTCGGCAGCCGCGCGCGCGCCGGGCTTTGGGAGCCGCTGGCGCGCTGGCTTTTGACGGCGCATATGTTTTGATACGTGGCGCAAGAAGGCATCCAGCGACAGCCATAGATCAGGAGAACGCCCATGACCGACGTCGTCATCACTGCCGCAAAGCGTACGCCCGTCGGCAGCTTCCTCGGCGCTTTCGCGACCACCCCGGCCCATGAGCTGGGCCGGATCGCGATCGTCGCGGCGCTCGAGCAGGCTGGCGTCGCGCCGGAAGACGTGTCGGAGGTCATCATGGGCCAGGTGCTGACCGCCGCGCAGGGCCAGAACCCAGCGCGCCAGGCATCGATGGCGGCCGGGCTGCCGCAGGAAGTGCCCGCCTGGGGCCTCAACCAGGTGTGCGGATCGGGGCTGCGCGCGGTCGCGCTCGCCGCGCAGGCGGTGCAGACCGGGGATGCCCTGATCGTCGTCGCCGGTGGGCAGGAAAGCATGTCGCTCTCGGCGCATGCCCAGTCGGTCCGCGCTGGCACCAAGATGGGCAATCTCAACCTCGTCGACACGATGGTCAAGGATGGGCTGACCGACGTGTTCAACGGCTATCACATGGGCGTCACCGCCGAGAATCTGGCGGAAAAATATCAGATCACGCGCGAGGCGCAGGATGATTTCGCCTGCGCATCGCAGAACAAGGCGGAGGCGGCGCGCCGCGACGGACGGTTCGACGACGAGATCGCGCCCGTGACGATCAAGGGCCGCAAGGGCGACACCGTGGTCGACCGCGACGAATTCATCCGCGAGGGCGTGATGGTCGCGAGCCTTGCCGGGCTGAAGCCGGCGTTCAAGAAGGAAGGCGGCTCGGTCACCGCGGGCAATTCGTCCGGGCTCAACGACGGCGCCGCCGCTCTGGTGGTGATGTCGCGCGAGGAGGCCGAGCGGCGTGGCAGCCCGGTGCTCGCGCGCATCGCAAGTTGGGCAACCGCCGGGGTCGACCCGTCGATCATGGGCATCGGCCCCGTTCCCGCTTCGAAGAAGGCGCTCGAAAAGGCCGGCTGGACGGTCGCCGATCTCGACCTGATCGAAGCCAATGAGGCGTTCGCGTCGCAGGCGCTGGCGGTCGGCCAGGAACTCGGCCTCGATCCGGCCAAGGTCAACGTCAATGGCGGGGCGATCTCGATCGGCCACCCGATCGGTGCATCGGGCGCGCGCGTGCTGACCACCCTGCTTTACGAGATGCAGCGCCGCGACGCGAAGAAGGGCCTCGCCACTTTGTGCATCGGCGGCGGCATGGGCATCGCGATGTGCGTCGAGCGCGACTGATCCGCGCTTAGATCGACACGACAAGACGCCGCCCCGGTGCATGCCGGGCGGCGTCTTGCCGTGGGCGGAGCGGGTTCAGCCCCAGAGTTCGGCGCGGTAACGCTCGAAACAACGCTCGCCGCAGCGCAGCCGGATCAGCGCGCCCTCGGCGATCGCGGTCGCCCGACGGGGATCCTCGCCGACCAGCGGGCGCAGCGCCTCGCGGTTCCAGTCTTCGCTATGCTTGACGTCGAGCACGGCGTGGAGATCGAAATAGCGGCGCTCGCGATCGCTCAGCCCGATCCGGCGCAACCCCTGCGCGACGCAGGCCGATCGTCCGGGCGCGGTCAGTTCGATCACGCCGAGCGCCCCCACGGAATGCCACGCATAGCGCCGGCTCGTCGCCATCGCCGTCATGCTGTTGGCCAGCGCCAGGCTTTCCCACACCGTATTTTCGATCACCGGCTCGACCGCGAGGGTTTCGACCAGCGTGTCGAGCATCGGGC
>JAQGKS010000285.1 GCA_028289965.1 Sphingomonas bacterium | reverse complement strand
TATCCGCGCCGACCGCCCCGCGCACGAGCTGTTCGATCGCGGCGATCTCGGCGGCGGTGCGGCGCTCCTTGGCCGTCCCGTCCTTGATCGCGACGGCGACCGACAGCCGCTTGACCGATCCGACCTGATTGCGCGTGACCGAGACTTCCCGGCCCAGTTCGAACGTGCGGGTGTAGTTTTCGGAGGTGCGCCCGGCCTGTGCGGCGGTGGTGCCCGCCTGGGCCGCGGCAGGGTCGGTCGGGTTGGTCGGGTTGGTCGAGGTCAGCGTCGATGCCGCCGGCGCGGTGTTGGACAGCGCGCCCGGAATGCCGATCGCCGGCCCGTCGGGCGCGCCTTCCTTGGTCCAGCCGCCATTTTCGGCGCGGACGACCTGGAGATCCTTGGGATAGCTTTCGCGGGTCGCCTGCGTCTCGGCGAAATCGAGGTCGGCATGGACCTCGGCGGTATAGTTTCCCGCCCCGAGCAGCGGCGTGAGCAGCCGGTCGAGCGCCTCGGAATAGCGACTTTCGACCTGCGCCTGGAGCGCCACCTGCCGGTCGGCGGCGGCGCTGGCCGCATCGCGTGACCCGCGTGAGAGCAATCGCCCGCCCTGATCGACGATCGACACGGCATCGGGCGAAAGGCCGGGAACCGAAGAAGCGACCAGGCTGGCGATCGCCGCGACCTGCGTGTCGGCGAGCGTGCGCCCGGTCTGCAGCTTGAGCATGACCGAGGCGGCGGCGTCCTTCTGATCGCGCAGGAAGACGCTCGGCTGTTCGGTGGCGAGGTGGACGCGGGCGGAGACGACCGCGTCGATCGCCTCGATCGTCCGTGCCAGATCCTGCTCGCGCGCACCGCGCAGCCGCTCGCCCTCCACCGCGCGGCTCGCGCCGAGCGGCAGGTTGCCGAGCATGTCCTCGCCATTCGGCGCGGCCTTGGGCAGCCCCTGTTGCGCGAGCAGCATGCGCGCCTGATAATATTCGCCCTCGCCCACCGACAGGGCGCCGGTGTCGCGATCGATCTTGAACGGGATGCCGGCAGCGCCGAGCGCATCGGCCATCGCCGCCTTGTCGGCGTCGCCAAGCCCGCGGAACAGATCGCGCTGTTCCGGGGCGGCCAGCATCGCCCACACCAGAGCGCCCGCGCCGACCATGCCGAGCAGGGTCAAAGCGGGACGCGCACGACGGATCGCGGGCTGTTCCGAGAAGGCGCGGAGGCGATCGAGCACAGCGGCAACGCCGGCCCCGCCGTTCGCGCTGCGGGAGGCGAGCGGCATGGTCCGCACGTCGGTGGGGGTGGCGACGATCTCGCTCATGTCAAACCGGCATGCTCATGATGTCCTTGTAGGCGGCGAGCAGTTTGTTGCGGACCTGGAGGGTCGCCTGGAAGCCGACCGAAGCCTGCTCGCGCGCCAGCATCACCGCGGCGATGTCGTTGCTCTCGCCGCGTTCATAGGCGTCGGCCGCTGAGGAAGCCTTGGCCTGCAACCCGTTCACTTCGCTCAGCGCGGAGCTCATCGCCTTGGTGAAGTCCGCCTGCGCGATGCCGGCGACGGGCGCCGCCGCGCCGCCGGGCGCGGACGCCGCCTTCTGCAGCGCGCTGTTCTGCTGGAGGATGCTGTTGCGCATCGCCATGAACGAACTGGGATCGATCCGCGTCATGCCGCCACCTCGAGCTCGGTTGCCGCGCGCAGATTGGCGAGGCGGTAGCGCAAGGTGCGCTCGCTGATCCCCAGCATCTCCGCCGCACGCAGCCGGTGACCGCCGGTCGCCGCCAGCGCCTCGCTGATCGCGGTCGCCTGCACGGCACGGGCGAGATCGGGAAGCCGGGTGACCGTGGCCGATCGTGCCGGCGCAGCCGCTGCGACCGGCATGGCGACGCCTTCGAGGAAGATGTCGGTGGCGTCGAGCCGGGCGCCGGCGCGCAGCAGCAGCGCGCGCTGCACGACATTCTCCAGCTCGCGGACATTGCCGGGCCAGCGATGGTCCATCAGCCGCTCGAGCGCGGCACGGGTCGGCCACGGGAACAGCTCGCCATCGCGGGCATGGCGGACCATCAGGCAGGCCGCGATCGCGCGGATGTCCTGGCGGCGCTCACACAGCGGACGAACCGCCAGCGGCAGCACGTTGAGCCGCCAGTAGAGATCGGCGCGGAACCGGCCGGCGGCGACTTCGGCGGCGAGGTCGCGGTTGGCGGCGGCGATGATGCGCACATCGATCGGCACAGCGCGGGTGGCGCCGACCGGCAGCACTTCGCGCTCCTGGATGGCGCGGAGCAGCTTGGCCTGGAGCGCGAGCGGCAATTCGGCAATCTCGTCGAGCAACAGCGTGCCGCCATCGGCCGCGCGGAACAGCCCCTCGCTGGCCGCGCCGGCGCCGGTGAAGCTGCCCTTGGCATGGCCGAACAGCATCGCCTCCAGCATCGTATCGGGCAGTGCCGCGCAGTTGACGGCGATGAAATCCTTGCCGCTGCGAGCCGACCGATGGTGGAGATAGCGGGCGATGCCCTCCTTGCCGGTGCCGGTTTCGCCGAGCACGAGCACCGTCGCGTCGGATCCGGCAACGCGATCGGCCAATGCCAGGAAGCGCGCGCTTTCCGGCTCGCCGCAGGCCGGGCGCAGCGCGGGGCGTGCCAGTTCGGCGATCAGCGCATGGCCGAACGCCATGTCGGCGAAGCCGTAGCGCACACGCGCCGGCATGCCGGCGGCGGCGCGCCCGAAGCTCGGCTCGCCGTCGGCAAAGTCGATCAGGATATCGCGGTGGGTCGCACAGGCGATTTCGCGGGCGGCGAGCAGGCGCACGTCGGCGCGATCGCCGGGGCCGCTCACGTCGGCACGCGTCACGACGAACCCGCACCCCGCCAGCCACGACGCGATCGTCGGATCCACCGCATCCGCGATGTTCGAGATAACGATTGTTCGCATGTGCGCCCCTTTGATCCCCGCACCCGTGCCTAGCGGAACATCGTAAACAGGGCGTTAATCAAGGACGGGCCGGTAACCAATTTGGCGGGCGGGTTATTCTTTCCCGGTTCGTCGGTGCGAAATTCCGCCGACAGCCCCTAAATCTTCCCGCAACGCCGCCGTTACTCGGATCGGGGCGGCTGCCGATGACGGTCCACCGCCTAACTTGGACGCCGGAAAGGAACAGTTTAGTGACTGTCATCAATTCGAACTCGAGCGCAATGCGCGCCCAGAATGCTTCGCGTATGGCCAATGGCGCGCTCTCCATGGCGATGGAGCGCCTGTCGAGCGGCAAGCGCATCAACAGCGCCAAGGACGACGCTGCCGGCCTTGCCATCTCCACCTCGATGACGTCGTCGATCCGCGGCATGACCCAGGCGGTCCGCAACGCCAATGACGGCATCTCGCTGGCCCAGACCGCCGATGGCGCGCTGACCGAAGTCACCAACATGCTGCAGCGCGTTCGCGAGCTGGCCGTGCAGAGCGCCTCGGGCACCTATTCCGATGACGACCGCACCAACATGCAGGCGGAAGTCACCGAGTTGACGGCGCAGATCGGCGACATCGTCACGAACACCAAGTTCAACGGCGTCGCCGTGTTCGATACCGCCGCCGATTCGACCTTCACGATCCAGACCGGTTCGGGTTCGGGCGACACGGTCGACGTTACCGTCGCCGCCCTCGATCTCGGCGTCGACGCTCTCTCGATCGGAACGTCCGGCGATGCGACGACCGCGCTCGGTACGGTCGACGATGCGCTGAAGGCCGTCTCCACCTCGCGCGCCACGCTCGGCGCATCGCAGAGCCGGCTGGAATCGGTGGTCAACAACCTGACCTCCAACATTACCAACCTGAGCGATGCCCGTTCGCGGATCGAGGACACCGACTTCTCGGCCGAGACGACCAACCTCGCCAAGGCACAGATCCTCAACCAGGCGGCGACGGCGATGCTGGCGCAGGCCAACCAGAGCCAGCAGGGTGTGCTGAGCCTGCTCCGCTAAACACGCAGTCCTCCACATCCGGGCGGAAGCCCCCGGCGTCGGCTTGCCAAGCCCACCGACGCCGGGGGCTTTTTCATTTGGGACGAGACCAGGCCCGCGATGCCGGGATGGACGCGGCGGACACTATAGCAAGCCGGTATAATGAGGCGGGTCGCACCTGCGTCCGGCCGGAAAGCTCGCTAGCCGTCCGTCCCGGATACGCCGAGCGCCAATAGCGCAAAGGTCTCGGGGGAGAGCGCCGTGCTGAACTCGCACCCGGCGGAGAGATCGCTGGACCAGCGCACCTCGGCGGCGATGGTGCCGATCGTCGGCAGGGTCAGCCAGATCGTGCTCCCGCGCCGCAGCGCCGAGTGCGTCTCGAGGCGCGCGCCGTAGCGGGACAGGTCGACGACCTTGCACAGCGTCCGGCCACTCTTGCCGATCCGCGCTTCGAGCGCGGTCGGCGCACGCACCGCGCGCCGCCGTCCGCCGCCATCAGCCGGCTCGAACTCGGCAGAGAATCGTGATTTCAAAGGATGTCTCAGGCTCGATCAGATCAAGAGGTAACGTACCGGTCCACTTGGCTCCGGCGCTAGCGCCAATCGCGCAAGGCGGCCCGCAGCCGATCGAGCGCGGCTTTCTTGATCTGGCAGACGCGCGCGGCACCGACGCCGAGCGTCTGGCCGATCTCCTCGAGGTTCATCTCCTCGACGAAGTAAAGCTGCAGCACCATCGCCTCGCGCTCCGGCAGCTTGCCGATATGATCGGCCAGCGCGCCCTTCAGCTGCTCGCGCTCCAGCGTCTGATCGACGCTGTCCTCGACATCGGCGAACCACATCGACTGGTCCGAATAGACGTCGTCGAGCGATTCCTGGCGCGCGGCGGCGGTGGAATCCGCCAGTTCGCGATAGGCCGCGGGATCGAGCCCCATTGCGGCCGCGATCTCCAGTTCGCCCGGATCCCGGCCGAGGGTGGTCGCCAGCTTGCGCTTGGCCCGCTCGATCTCGCGTCGGCGCTCCATCGCGGAGCGGCACAGCGTGGCGTGGCGGCGCAGATGATCGATCATCGCGCCGCGGATGCGCAGCGTGGCATAGGTCGAGAAGGCGAAGCCGCGATCCTCGAAGCTCTTGGCCGCTTCGACCAGGGCGACCATGCCGATCTGGACGAGATCCTCGACCTCGATCGCGCTCGATACCCGGCCATGGACATGCCAGGCGATGCGACGGACGAGCGGCATGTGCGCGCGCGCGAGCATGCCCGCATCGCGCAGGCCGGGGTTGCGGCTATAGGTAGCGCCGCCGTCGGGATCATCGAGCGCCATGTGCGGCCTCCGTGCGGCATGAGGTGAGGAAGTGGATCAAAGCGCCATCTCCGGCTTGGCGGTGACCATCGCCTGAGGCGCGCCGCCGACGACGGCGACGACCTCGACGGGCTTGCCATCGGGTATTTCGAGGAAGGACAGCACCGGCGCGTCGGCCAGATGCGGCCGGAGCAGACGGGCGAGCGCGCGCCGCGCGATCGGCGAGGTGACGACGGCGAAGCGCCGCGCCTCCCCGATCAGCGGGCCGGCGGCCTGGCCCACGGCAGCGACGATGCGATTGGCGAGCGCCGGCTCGAACGGATGGCTGGCACCCGGCCCGTTGCGGATCGCCTGGGCGAGCAGCGATTCGAGCCCGGCGTCGAGCGTGATCACCGGCAGCGGCATGCGCACCGGCACGATCTGCTGGATGATGATCGCGCCGACGCGCTGGCGCACCGCCTCGATCAGCCCGGCGGGATCATTTTCTTCGCGCGCGGCATCGGCCATCGCGGCGGCGATGCGCCGGAAATCCTTGAGCGCGACGCCCTCGGCGAGCAGCCCGCGGCACAGCGCCGCCATGCTCGCCAGGCTGAGTGGTGCGGGCACGAGGTTGGCGACGAGCTGCGGCGCGCTTTCCTTGAGCGCGTCGAGCAGGCACTGCGCCTCGTCCATGCCGAACAGGTCGGCGGCGTTGCTCATGATCAGTTGGTTGAGATGGGTGGCGATCACCGTCGGCGGATCGACCACGGTATAGCCGGCGATCACCGCATCGTTGCGCCGCGCGGGCGAAATCCACACCGCGTCGAGGCCGAAACTCGGATCCTTGGCGGCGCGACCTTCGACCGCGCCTTCGAGATAGCCGGAATCGAGCGCGAGCAGATCATCGGGCCAGCACTGGTCCTCGCCGACGATCACGCCCGCGACGCTGATCCGGTAGCCATTGGGCTCCAGCGCGAGATTGTCGCGCACCCGCACCATCGGCACGACGAAGCCGAGTTCGCGCGACAACTGGCGACGGATCCCGGTGATCCGCGCCATCAGCGGCGCGCCCTTGCGCTCGTCGACCATGCCGATCAGCGCATAGCCAAGCTCCAGGCTGAGCGCGGCACCGTCGGACACTTCGTCCCAGCCGATCATCGCCGGTGCGGCGGTCTTCGCCTCTGCCTCCGCCGTATCGGGCTCGGCGGCAGCGGGACGGTGGAGGCGCCAGGCGAGGAAGCCGGCGGCGGCGGCGGCCGGCAGGATCACGAGGTGCGGCATTCCCGGCATCAGCCCGAGCACGCCGAGGATCGCGGCGACCGGCACCCATGCCCTGGGCGAGCCGAACTGGCTGGTGATCTGGCCGGACAGGTCGAACGGGGAGGATACGCGCGTCACGATCGACGCCGCGGCGATCGACAGCAGCAGCGCGGGCACCTGTGCGACGAGCGCGTCGCCGATCGCCAGCAATATATAGGTGTGCGCCGCCTCACCGATCGACAGGCCGTGGCTGACCACCCCCAGGGTGAGCCCGCCGAGCACGTTGACGGCGAGGATCAGCACGCCGGCGACCGCATCGCCCTTCACGAACTTGGACGAACCGTCCATCGAACCGTAAAAGTCGGCCTCGGTCGCGACATCCTGGCGGCGCGTCTTGGCTTCCTCGGGGGTGAGCAGGCCGGCGTTGAGATCGGCGTCGATCGCCATCTGCTTGCCCGGCATCGCGTCCAGCGTGAACCGCGCGGACACTTCGGAGACACGCCCGGCGCCCTTGGTAATGACGACCAGGTTGATGATCATGATGATCGCGAAGACGAAGATGCCGACGACATAGTCGCCGCCGATCAGGAAGCTGCCGAACGCTTCGATGACATGGCCGGCGGCGGCCTCTCCTTTATGCCCGTCGACGAGCACGACCCGCGCGGAGGCGACGCCGAGGGCGAGGCGCAGCAGGGTCGCGAACAGCAGGACGGTCGGGAAGGACGAGAAGTCGAGCGGCTTGGCGGCGTTGAGCGCGACCATCAGCACCGCCAGGCTGATCATGATGTTCGCGACGAAACCGATGTCCAGCACCGCGGCGGGCACCGGCACGACCATCAGGCCGACCAGCGCCAGCGTGGCGAACGGCAGGATCGCCGAACGCACCTGCGCACCCCAAACCGCCATCCCAACCTTCGTTCCCGCCACACGCGCCTCCTTGTCGAAGGCGAAAACAGCAAGGACCGTGCCAGAATGGTTACCGGTTCGTCAGCACATCAGCCGGCGGCGCGGTAGCGGCCATTGCGGCCATAGCCGAGAGGAAGGCGGCCGCTGAGGCCGAGCAGCGCCTGGAGCAGGCGGCGCGAGCGATCGGCGAGATAGCCGACGCGCACGCGGGCCGCCTCGCTCGCCTGGAGCGATTGCCGGACGCCGGCCTCGAGTTCGGGCGTGGCCTGCCAACCGGCGACCGTGCGGGCCTGCTGCACCGCCTGGTCCAGCGCGGTGGTGGCGCTCTCGATCGCGGCGACATCGCCTTGGTCGAGCGCGTGGATCAGGGCGAGCTGGGCGACCGTCAGGCGGTCGATCGCGGCGATGCTCATGGTGCCGGCGGCAGATCGAGGGCGATCATCGCAGCGGCGATCGCCTCCGGATCGACCTTGTAGCTGCCATCGGCGATGCCGGCGCGGATCGCCGCGACCTTGGC
>JAQGKS010000257.1 GCA_028289965.1 Sphingomonas bacterium | reverse complement strand
AAAGTGGTTACTGCGTCCTTAACCACCCGCATCGAGCAGGTGGTGGGTCGAAGGAACAATCCCATGCTGAAGTACATCCTCGCGATCATCTGGGGCGACATTTCGCCGTTCTGAATTCGTCGAGGGGCGCGTGTGCGGTGCACTGCACGCGCCGCGCCCCTGAGTTTTGAGCGTTCCGAGTTTTGAATTAGGCCGGCCCAGATCCGGCCCGGTGGCTGCCCGAATGCCACCCGCGTGATCGCCCGATCCGCCACGTGCCCAGACCGATCGTTAGATCCCGTGTCCGCGCCGCCGTCTCGATCATCGAGGCAGGATCGCCGCAGGCCTGAGCGCCACTTTCCCTTTTCCGTGATGACCGGTCCGGTCCCTTTGCAGGCCACCGGTCAGACCGCATGCGGATTGCTCGAGCGCTTGCCCGGCAAGAACTATGCGTGCCGACCGCCGCCAAAGCGCGCCCCGCTCGCGACCCTTCCCGCTACGCTTGCCGCTGCCAGAAGGGCGGCCCGATCGTCGCCGCGCGGTTTTCGTGCCCCCTTGGCAGTGAAAAGCGGACGTTCGCCGCGCCTGTACCCGGCCCCGGCGCAAAATGGTGGTTGGCAAATCCGGGCGAGCGGGGCTATCAGCGCGCGATCCGCCGGGGGTTAACAGGCGGGCGCGCTGTGCAGGGACGAGAGCCGGATCGGCGCGCGCCCCTCGCTTGCGCGTTCGAGACAAAGCGCAAGGGCTCTGGAATGGCGACGTTCGAACAGACGCAAGACCCGGGTGGTGAATCTACCCAATATACTGATCCGGTTCGACGCCGTGATTTCATCAACATCGCCGCGGTCAGCTTCGCCGGTGTTGGCGCGGCGACCGTTCTGATCCCGCTGATCAACCAGATGAATCCTTCGGCCGACGTGCTCGCGCTCGCTTCGATCGAAGTCGATCTGTCGGCGATCCAGCCGGGCCAGGCGATCAAGACGTCGTGGCGCAAGCAGCCGGTGTTCATCCGCAACCTGACGCCGGCCGAACAGCAGGCGGCCGATGCGGTGCCGGCCTCGTCGCTGCGCGATCCGCAGACGCTCGCGGAGCGGACCAAGGAAGGCAAGCAGAACTGGCTCATCACGATGGGCGTCTGCACCCACCTCGGCTGCGTGCCGCTCGGTGCGGGCGAGGGCGAGGCGCGCGGTGACTTTGGCGGCTATTTCTGCCCGTGCCACGGATCGCATTACGATACGGCGGCGCGCATCCGCAAAGGGCCGGCTCCGTCGAACCTGGTCGTGCCGGAATATGCATTCAAGTCCGACACCGTCGTGCAGATCGGCTGAGGTGAACTGAAATGAGCTTCCCCTGGGCAAACCAATACGCTCCGAAGAGCCCGCTGACGCAGTGGATCGACGAGCGGCTCCCGCTGCCGCGGCTGGTCTATAATGCGGTCGGCGCCGGTTATCCGGTGCCGCGCAACCTCAATTACTTCTGGAACTTCGGCGTGCTCGCAGGGGCGGCGCTGATGATCCAGATCGTGACGGGTATCGTTCTCGCGATGCACTTTGCCGCCAACGGCATGGTCGCCTTCGACTCCGTCGAGCATATCATGCGCGACGTGAACTCCGGCTGGCTGCTCCGTTATGCGCACGCCAATGGCGCGAGCATGTTCTTCATCGTCGTCTACATCCACATCTTCCGCGGTCTCTTCTACGGATCGTACAAGGCGCCGCGCGAAATGGTGTGGCTGCTCGGCGTGGTCATCTTCCTGCTGATGATGGCGACGGCGTTCATGGGCTATGTGCTCCCGTGGGGGCAGATGAGCTTCTGGGGCGCGCAGGTGATCACGGGCTTCTTCTCCGCCATTCCGGTGGTGGGCGAGCCGATCCGGACGTGGCTGCTGGGCGGCTTCGCGCCGGACAATGCCACGCTCAACCGCTTCTTCTCGCTCCATTATCTGCTGCCGTTCGTGATCGCGGGTGTCATCATCCTGCACATCTGGGCGCTGCACATTCCGGGATCGAACAACCCGACCGGGGTCGAGGTGAAGGGGCCGCAGGATACCCTGCCGTTCCATCCCTATTACACCGCCAAGGACGGCTTCGGCCTGGGCGTGTTCCTGATCATCTTCGCACTGTTCGTGTTCTTTGCGCCGAACATGCTCGGCCACCCGGACAATTATATCCCGGCCAACCCGCTTTCGACGCCCGCCCACATCGTGCCCGAATGGTATTTCCTGCCCTTCTACGCGATCCTCAAGGCGTTCACCGGCAACTTCCTGTGGATTCCGGCGAAGCTGTGGGGCGTGATCGCGATGTTCGGTTCGATCCTGCTGCTGTTCTTCCTGCCGTGGATCGACCGTTCGCCAGTGCGCTCGGCAAATTATCGCCCGATGTACAAGTGGTTCTTCGTCGTCCTGGTGATCGACGTGCTGCTGCTCGGCTGGCTCGGTCAGGCGGAGCCCACCGCGGCGGTCGTCCTGCTCAGCCAGATCTGCGCGGCCTATTACTTCGCGCACTTCCTCATCATCCTGCCGATAATCTCGCGCTTGGAGAGGCCTCTGCCGCTGCCCGACTCGATCACCGCATCGGTGCTCCACGGCGAAAAGGCCGAGGCTGCCCCCTACGGTTCGACCGCGGCCTGAGCCCAGGAGATATACTGACATGCTCCGCCTTTTTGGCCCTCTCATCGCACCGATCGTCGGCCTCGGCTTCGTCGTCGCCCTGATCTTCTCGATCATCGTGACGCCGCACGAGGCGTCCGAGGAATCGGCGTCGCATCGCTTCCACGTCGAGCCCAAGGAACTGCATCTGGCCAGCGATGGCCCGCTCGGTCGGTTCGACCGGCAGCAGCTTCAGCGCGGGTTCCAGGTCTACAAGGAAGTGTGCGCCGCCTGCCACTCGCTCCAGCTGGTCTCGTTCCGCGACCTGCAGAATATCGGCTTCACCGGGCCCGAGGTGAAGGCGATCGCCAACCAGTGGGCGACCGAGACGCCGTCGATCAATCCGGAGACCGGCGAAGCCGCCACCCGCAAGTCGATCGCGTCGGATCGCATTCCGTCGCCTTATGCGAACGAGGTTGCGGCGCGCTCTGCCAACAACAATGCGCTGCCGCCGGATCTCTCGCTGATCACCAAGGCGCGTGAGGGTGGGGCTCCCTACATCCACTCGCTGCTGACGGGGTATCGCGAGCCTCCGGCCGAACTGCCGAAGGATGCGCAGCCCGGCCCGAACCTCCACTACAATCCGTACTTCCCCAACCTGAACATCTCGATGCCGCCGCCGCTGGTGGCCGACGGACAGGTTACCTACGCCGACGGCACGAACCCCACCGTCGACCAGATGGCCAAGGACGTCTCGGCGTTCCTCGTCTGGACCGCGGAACCCAAGCTGGAAAACCGCCACCAGACCGGTGTCGCCGTGCTGATCTTCCTGCTGATCGCGACGGCGCTCGGCTACATGGCCTACCAGAACGTCTGGGCAGGCAAGAAGCACTGAGGATGGACGGGCGGCCTGACGATGGCCGCCCGACATCTGGTCCGCTCGCGCGACCGGGCCGGCTCGGCCTGATCGGCGGGAGCGGGCTCTACCGGATGGCCGCGCTTCGGGATGGCGCGTGGACCAATATCGACACGCCCTGGGGCGCACCGTCCGATGCCATCCTGCTCGGCACGATCGCTGGGCGCGATGTCGCCTTCCTGCCGCGCCATGGTCGCGGCCACCGCCTTGCGCCGGACGAGATCAACTACCGCGCCAACATTGCCGCGCTGAAGGCGGTGGGCTGCGATGAGATCCTCGCCATCTCCGCTGTCGGCTCGTTCCGCGAGGACATCCCGCCGGGCACGTTCGTGATGGTCGACCAATATATTGATCGTACGCTGCGCGGCGGACGCAGCTTCTTCGGCAACGGCATCGTCGCCCATGTCCCCTTCGGCCATCCCACCTGCGCCCGCCTGGCCGTCCCGATCGCAGAGGCGCTCGCCGCGCTCAGCCTGCCGCATCGCACCGCGGGGACGATGGTGGTGATCGAAGGGCCGCAATTCTCGACGCGGGCGGAATCGCAGATGCACCGGACGGCCGGGTTCGACGTGGTCGGCATGACCGGCCTGCCCGAGGCGCGGCTCGCCCGCGAGGCCGAGCTTTGTTATGCGAGCGTGGCGATGGTGACCGACTTTGACGCCTGGGCGGACAGCGCGGTGGACGTTGCAGAGATCATCCAGGTGCTGGGGGCGAATGCGGAGCGGGCGCAGGCGCTCGTAGAGGAGGTCGCGCGTCGTACATCGTCACGTAGCACGCCTTGCGGTCACGGGTGCGATCGCGTGCTCGACACGGGGGTGATCACGCCACGCGCCGCATGGCCGGCCGCCACCGCGGCCAAACTCGCAACGCTGGCGCCGCGGGTGTTCGGATGACCGGCGCGGGCCGGCGGGCGGATGGCGCCAGCAACGCGGACCTCGCGGGGCTGATCCGGACGATCCCGGACTTCCCCAAGCCGGGAATCCAGTTTCGTGACATCACCACCTTGCTGCTCGACGGCAGGGGGCTCGCCGCGACGATCGCGCGGCTCGCGGCGCTCCATCCGGGGCCGGTCGATGTCGTTGCCGCGATCGAGGCGCGGGGGTTCATCTTCGGAGCCGCGCTGGCCCGCGAACTCGGCACCGGGCTCGTCCTGATCCGCAAGGACGGCAAGCTGCCGGGGGCGACCGTGGCGGTCGACTATGCGCTCGAATATGGCGAGGACCGGATCGAGCTGCATGAGGACGCGCTGTTGCCGGGGGCAAGAGTGCTGCTGGTCGACGATCTGGTCGCGACAGGGGGCACGGCGCTGGCGGCGGTGCGGCTGATCCGGCGGGCAGGGGCGGAGGTCATTGGCGCGAGCTTCGTGATCGACCTGCCCGATCTGGGCGGGGCGGACCGGATCGAGGCGGATGGCGTACCCGTCGGCACGTTGGTCGCCTTTTTGGGGCACTAGCGGCCGCCACGCCGCCGGTCAGGCCGCCGCCGGTCGCCGCGGCTGGAAGTTGGCGCCGACCTGGCGCATCACCGGCTCACCCTGCTGGTTGTAGGTGGTCAGGCGGAGGCGGACGATGCCCATGGTCGGGCGCGAGGCGGACGGCCGCACCTCGATCACCTCGGTTTCGACGCGGAGCGTATCTCCCGGATAGACGGGGCGGAGCCAGCGTATCTCGTCGATCCCGGGCGAGCCGAGCGTCTGGCGATCCAGCGCCTGATTGTGATCGACCAGCATCCGCATCGTCATCGCCGCCGTGTGCCAGCCGCTGGCCGAGAGGCGCCCGAAGATCGCGCTCGCCGCTGCCGCATCGTCGTCGAGGTGGAAGGGCTGGGGATCGAAGCGGCCGGCGAAATCCAGAACCTCGTCGCGGGTGACGGGGTAGGCGCCGAAGCGCTCGACCTGGCCGACGTGGAAATCCTCCAGGTAGCTCGGCATCCTACACTGTTGCTCCCCGCCGCCCTTGTGCTGTCAGACGTTGAAGCGGAAGAGCATCACGTCGCCGTCCTGGACGAGATATTCCTTGCCCTCGGAGCGCAGCTTGCCCGCCTCGCGCGCACCGGACTCGCCGCCCAGGCTGACGAAGTCGTCATAGGCGATCGTCTCGGCGCGGATGAAGCCGCGTTCGAAATCGCTGTGGATCGCGCCGGCGGCCTGGGGCGCCTTGGCACCGCGCTCGACCGTCCAGGCGCGGGCTTCCTTGGGGCCGGCGGTGAAGAAGGTGAGGAGGTGGAGCAGATCATAGCCGGCGCGGATGACGCGGCCGAGCCCGGTCTCCGTCAGGCCGAGATCGGCGAGGAACTCGGCCCGGTCGTCCGGCGCCATCGTCGCGATCTCCGCCTCAATCGCGGCGGAGACGACGACCGCCTTGGCGCCTTCGGCCGCAGCCTTGGCGAAGACCTTTTCGGACAGCGCGTTGCCGCTGGCGGCGGACGCTTCCTCGACGTTGCAGACGTAGAGGATCGGCTTGGCGGTGAGCAGCTGCGCCTGGGAGAAGATCCGCGCCTCGTCCTCGTCCTTGGGCTGGGTCAGCCGCGCGGGCTTGCCCTCGCGCAGCAGCGCCAGCGCCTGGCCGAGCACGGAGGCCGCGGCCTTGGCTTCCTTGTCGCCCTGCTGGCCCTTCTTGACGAAGGCGGGGACGCGCTTCTCCAGGCTTTCCAGATCGGACAGCATCAGCTCGGTCTCTACCGTCTCGGCATCGGCGATCGGATCGATCTTGCCTTCGACATGGGTCACATCGTCATCGATGAAGCAGCGCAGCACGTGGACGATCGCGTCGACCTCGCGGATGTTGCCGAGGAACTGGTTGCCGAGGCCCTCACCGGTGGAGGCGCCGCGCACGAGGCCGGCAATGTCGACGAAGGCGAGCTGCGTCTCGACGATCTTGGCGGAGCTGGCGACGCGGGCGATCTCGTCCAGCCGCGGATCGGGGACGGCGACCTGGCCGACATTCGGTTCGATCGTGCAGAAGGGATAGTTCGCCGCCTGCGCCGCCGCCGTCTGCGTCAAGGCGTTGAAGAGAGTGGACTTGCCGACGTTCGGCAGGCCGACGATGCCGCAGCGAAAACCCATTAGACCAAGGATCCCAGTGTTGATGCGGCGCGCCGCCGCGTGTGCCGGCCCGGATAGAGGCTCGGGCGCGCATTTGCCAGCACAAGCGGCGGCGGCATCGTCACTCGGGGCGGGCGGGCACGGCCATGCCGCGTTCGATCGCCGGGCGGGCGAGACCGCGCTCGAGCCAGGCGGGGACGTTCTTCAGCGCATCCCAGCCGATGATCGGACCCGCTTCATACCATGTGATCGTGCCGTTGACCCAGCCGAGCATCGAGATGTCGGCGACGGTGAATTCGTCCATGATCCACTCACGCCCCTCAAGCCGGGTCTCCAATACCTGGAGCAAGCGCTTGGTCTCATTGGCGAAACGATCACGCGGGCGCTTGTCCTCGATCGCGGTGCCGGCATATTTGTGGAAATAGCCGAGATTGCCGAAGAACGGCCCGACATGCGCCGCCTGGAAGAACAGCCAGGAGATCGTCTCATAGCGCCGCGCCGGATCGCTCGGCATCAGCAGGCCGGTCTTGTCGGTCAGGTAGATCATGATCGAGCAGGATTCGAACAGGCCGAACGGCCTGCCGCCGGGGCCGTCGGGGTCGATGATCGCCGGGATCTTGCCATTGGGATTGAGCGTCACGAATTCGGGCGTGAACGTCTCGTTCTTCCAGATGTCGATGAAGTGCGCCTCATAGGGCAGACCCATTTCCTCCAGCGTGCACGAGACCTTGGTGCCGTTCGGCGTGGGGCAGGTGAACAGCTGGAGTATATCGGGATTCTCAACCGGCCAGCGGGTGGTGATCGGAAAAGTCGACAGATCGGCCATGCGCATGCTCCAGTTTCGATTGCTCGCCAGTCAGCCTAGAGCATCGGCGCCGCGCGACGCGCATCCGAGCGCACAGAATAGCGAGAACCGGGGGAAGCCGGTTCTGTTTCGGCGCGCCCGATCCGTTTCGGAGGTCGACCTGCGCCGGAAGGTTGGAAGATCACCCGCATTCACCCGCATTCACCGCGCGAACATCCCATTCGGAGGAATAGCGGCTGTGAAGTATCTTGATCGGATCGCGGGGAGTAGGAAAGCCCGTGATCGATCGTCGCGGGAGGAGGGGACGACCTAACGCGCGAGGCGCAGGGCGACTTCGCTCATGAAGCGGGCATCGTCCTTGCGGGCGAGCCAGTCCGCCTCGCCGGCGATCGCGCCGAGCATGTCGCTGAGGTCGTCGATCTCGGCCTTGGCATAATTGCCCAGGACATGGCCGAGGACGCGATCCTTGTGGCCGGGGTGGCCGATGCCGATGCGGACGCGGCGATAGGCGTTGCCGATATGCGCCTCGGTCGAGCGCAGGCCGTTATGCCCGGCGGTGCCGCCGCCGACCTTGACCTTGACCCGGGCGGGATCGAGATCGAGCTCGTCGTGGAACAGGGTGACGTCGCCCACGTCGAGCTTGAAGAAGCGCATCGCCTCGCCCACCGCGCGGCCGCTTTCGTTCATGAAGGTGGCGGGTTTGAGCAGGAGGATTCGATCGTTGCCGATCCGGCCGGTCGTCGACCAGCCTTGAAACTGCTTCTTCCACGGATCGAAGCCGTGGACCGCGGCGATCGCATCGACCGCCATGAAGCCGACATTGTGCCGGTTGAGCGCATAAGTGGCGCCCGGATTGCCCAGGCCGACCCAGAGCTGCATCGATCCGCTCCGTTCCGCTGGACGCGCCGCGACCCGTCATCCCCGCGGCTGCGGGAATGACGGGGTAACACGCGATCAGGCTTCCGGGGTCGCCTCGTCTTCGTCGGCCTCGGCGCTGCGCAGGGCAGACGGGGCGACGATCGTGGCGATCGTGAAGTCGCGATCCTCAATTGCCGATGCAGCGCCGCGGGGCAGCGTGATCGACGAGATGTGGATCGAATGGCCAAGCTCGAAACCGGCGAGCGAGATCTCGATCTGCTCGGGAATCTCGGCCGCGTCGCACACCAGTTCCAGCTCGTGCCGGACGATGTTGAGCACGCCGCCGCGCTTGATGCCGGGCGAGGCTTCCTCGTCGGTGAACACGACAGGCACGTTGACGTGGATGCTGCTATGTTCGCCGATCCGCAGGAAATCCACATGCAGTGGGCGATCGTTGACCGGATGGAACTGGACGTCCTTCGGCAGCGTGCGCGTGGTCGCGCCGCCGGCGTCGATCATCACGACGCTGTTCATGAAGTGCCCGGTGGAGAGCATCTTCACCAGCACCTTTTCCTCGACGTGGATCATCACGGGTTCTTGCTTCTCGCCATAGATCACGGCGGGAACGCGGCCTTCACGACGCATTGCACGGGAGGCTCCCTTGCCTGCCCGCTCGCGCGTCTCGGCCGACAGCGTCAGCTGATCGCTCATGCTAGTCTCCAAATTCGCTGGTTAAACTACCCCCGCCGCGCCTCCAGGGATGACCAGGACGAGGGAGCGGGGCCTATAGGCAGGTTTGGCCCCGAAAGGCAAGGTTGGCGCCTACTCGACCCGGGTGACGGTGAAGCCCTTCGCCTTGAGCCGGGCCTGGACCGATTCGCTGCCGGCGAGGTGGCCCGCGCCGACCGCGACGAGGATCGTCCCCGGGGTATCGAGCCGCTTGGCGAGCCAGTTGCTCCACGTGACGTTGCGGCGGTCCAGCAGCACCTCGCGCAGCTTGGGGGTCATTTCCGGCTCATTGTCAAAGGTCGCGGCGATCGCCTGTTCGTCGCCGCGGCTCCACGCCGCGAGCATGCCGGCGAACTTCTCGCGGCCATCGTTGGGATTATCGACCAGCGTCTCGAGGAATGAGCGCTGATCCTCCTCCGACAGCGAATCGAGATAGCCGAGCTGCTCCTCGGGCTTTTCGAGCCCGGTGACCGGGCGGCCCCGTTCGGTGAAGCGTTCGCGCAGCTGCGCCTCGACGCCGCTTTGCGGCTCGACGCCAAGATCGGTGAGGGTCACGGCGACCAGCATCATCGCCGCGGTCCATGTCTTCATCCCGTCAAGCACGGCCGGGGGAAGCCCGCTGCGGGTGATCACGTCCTGCAACGCGGCGCGCCTGTCCGGCGACACGCGTTCGATCAGCGGCGGCAGCCCGGCGGCCTTGCCCATGCCGAGCAGCATCCGCGCCGAGACCTGCGGATCCTGATCGATCACGGTCTCGATCACCAGTTCGTCCGCGGTATCGGCGACCTGCTTGAGGCGGGGGCTCTGCCAGACATAGTCGCGCGGCAGGACGTGGATCGTGCCGAACAGGTAGATCGTCGTATCGGCATCGGCGACCCGCCACAGCCCCGGATGGACGATCTTGGGCGCTGCCGCCGCGGCGGCGCGCGGAACCGGGGCGGTGGGGGCACAGGCGCCGAGGAACAGGGCGAAGAGGGCAGTGGCCGCCGGGAGTTTGTTCATGCCCCGATCCTTAGCGTCCCGCCCGCCATCTTGGAACCGCCGTGCCCGTCTGCCTTTGCCCATCGGGCCCTGCGGCGGTTGACCCGTCCAGCCCCTTGCGGCAGACGCGGGCCGTTTCCAATCCACCGCCAGGAACCCGTCGATGCCGGCCGATGCCGCACGTTCGCCTACGCCCCAGCCGCTCAGCTTCCAGCGGCTGATCCTGACGCTGCACGAATATTGGAGCGCGCAGGGCTGCGTGATCCTGCAACCCTATGACGTCGAGATGGGGGCGGGCACGTTCCACCCGGCGACGACGCTGCGCGCGCTCGGCCCCAAGCCGTGGAAGGCCGCTTATGTCCAGCCGTCGCGCCGGCCGAGCGACGGGCGTTACGGCGAAAACCCCAACCGGCTGGGCCATTATTACCAGTATCAGGTGATCCTGAAGCCCTCGCCGCCGGACCTGCAGGCGCTCTATCTCGGCTCGCTCGCCGCCATCGGCATCGATTTCACCGCGCACGACATCCGCTTCGTCGAGGATGATTGGGAAAGCCCGACGCTGGGCGCCTGGGGGCTTGGGTGGGAGATCTGGTGCGACGGGATGGAGGTCAGCCAGTTCACCTATTTCCAGCAGGTTGGCGGGTTCGATTGCAAGCCGGTCGCGGGTGAGCTGACCTATGGGCTGGAGCGGCTGGCGATGTATATCCAGGGCGTGGACAATGTCTACGACCTGGCGTTCAACGACGACGGCGTGACGTACGGCGATGTCTTCCTGGAAAATGAGAAGCAGTTCAGCGCCTACAGCTTCGAGCATGCCAACACCGATACCTTGTTCAAGCAGTTCACCTTGGCGGCCGACGAGGCGCGCGCGCTGAT
>JAQGKS010000248.1 GCA_028289965.1 Sphingomonas bacterium | reverse complement strand
CCATCGGCAGCTCGGTCGAGAAAGGGGCGGTGGACGGCACCGGCGCGCGCGTGTGCGGATCGACCGAGGCGCCGACGATCGCGCTCGGCCGCAGCGTGTCGTTCGATGCCGAGAAGCTGTTGAGGTTGGTCTGCGTGCCGAAGTCGATCGACAGCACACCTTGAGCGGGGAAAGCGATCTGCGGAGGATGGAAGTGGCCGACATCGACCCCGATCACCGGATCGGGTTGGATGTAGAGTTCGTAATTGTTGCGCCGCGCGAGCTGGAACAGATAGGTCGCGTCATAGTCCCGCTGGTTCGACGTGGTGTCCAGCACGGTGCGCAGCGGCGGCGTCGGGATGATCGCGGGGATCATCGCATAGCGGGCGAAGATCGCCGCCGCGACGGCGCTGTCCGGCAGGTTGGGCCAGGTGAAGGGCTGCTGGATGTGCGCCATCGTTGTCCCCAGCGCATCCATGCCGACCACCTCCAGCCGCGAGGTGCCGGGGCTGTTCGAGGCACTGAGCCTGGCCTCGCGGACATAGCCGTTGATGAGCGCCTGCGGCAGACCGAGACCGGAGGCGATACGGATCGTGATCGGCACCAGCGGCCGGAAAATATCGAAGGCGAGCGCATCGAAATCGCCGAGGAAGGTGCGGCTGAGATCGAAATGCAGACGGAAAATCGCCGCGCGGCCAACCGCCGTCTCGACCTCGATCTCCCGCAATGCCTGGAAGAACGGCACCGGCATCGGCGCGAAGGCGACCTGCACGGTGAAGAGGGAGGGTAACAGGCCCATTGTCTCAGCCATCCCCGGTGCGGCTGGGTACCGCGACCCGCCGCCCGGGCTGCGCGGTGAGATCTACCGGGCGGAGGACGCGGTTCACGTCGCACAACCGCCAAAACTGTTCGGGATCGCCGAGCGCGCGCCACGCGACCAGATCGGGCCGGTCGCCATCCTGCACGACCAGCGCCAGCCGCGCCGTGCCGCCGGCCGGCACGAAGCGCATCCGTTTGTAGCGGATCGTGCGGCCGTCGGGGCCGGCGATCGACGCGTCGGCGACATGTTCGTAGCGGCTGCCGCGAAAGAACATTGCACCCTCCTAGATCGGCGACACCGCGGCCAGCCCGGTTCGATCGCCGAGCAGGTTCAGGGCCGACATCGCCTCCTTCTGGGTGAAGGCGGCGAAATAGACCCAGTAACCGGGGTTGGTGACGTCGAGATCGCGATAGGTGAGCACACGCAGCGACAGGTCGGCCCGCGCGCGGATTGGGTTGAGGATCTGGTCGAACGCCTCTTCCTTGATCGACAGGCTCTCGACTCGCACCGGCAGCACGCGGCGCGGGCCCCAGATCAGCAAGGCGAGCGGCGCCTGTTCCTGCAGGATGAAGGAGGAGCCGGCGAAGGCCAGCGCCTCGTTGGCGATGACCACCGGGAAGGAGGGGTAGGTCAGTTCCTCGAGCGAGGCGATCACCGGGTGCAGTCCGTTGGCGACGGTGATCGCATTATCGCCCGGATGCTCGAGCTGGTCGGCGGCGTCCAGCTCGACGGCGAAGCTCAACGTCTCCTGCGGCGGCCCGTTGACGCGATTGACGTCGCCCCGGCCGCCGCCCTGGCCGCCGTCCATCTGGAGCGAGCGCGAAACCTCATCGGGATTATATTGGAAGACGATTACGGTCGGGAACAGATCGGGCAGGCGATAAGAAACGATCCCGCCTTTCAACACACGCGGACTTCCCGGGAATGCGGATGCCATCGCCATTGCTCCCGCTAAAGTTCTTCCGAACACGACCGGAAGATTATCACCTCTGCGGGACAGCCGGTAGCCAAAATGACTTCTTTGCGAAGGCGCGACTTATCTACCGATCAGAAGTTGTAACCTGCCGTGAACAATGCACTTGTCGGTGCCGGTAGCTTGTCTGGCCGCTCGATCTGCGCCGCCCGCGCCGCCGGTATTGCATCCGCTCCGGTGTTAATTTGGCCGGCGGCGAAGAAGCGGCGGACACTCACCTGCGCCTTGATCCCGGTCAGCAGCGGCGAATCCGGGCTCCACCAATCGAGTCGCGAGACCGAGCCGGTGAGATCGAGCTTGAAAGCCGGCAACTCGCCCTCGGCCGTGTTGCCGAGATAGGTGTAAGACAGGTTGCCGCGGAAATCCGAAAGGCCGAGGCTCTCGTGCGAGCCGGTGACGAAGCTGAGCGCCGCGCCCGCGCCAAACTTGTGGCGCTGGCCGAACTCGATCGCGGCGAACGGCGTGAACTGGGCGGCGCTGCCGCCGGCCGGGGCCTCGCCCGGGCGCTTGGGCGGCGCAAAGACGTCCTGCGTGGTCCAGTCCGTAAAAGTGGCGGTGAAGCCGATCCGCTGGAGGTTCGCGCCCTTCTTGCCGGAATAGCCGAAGCCGCCGCGGACGAACCATGCGGACAGCTCGTCCGCCGCCTCGCCGCCGTAGCGCGCGCCGCCTTCGAGCAGGCCGAGATAGCCGCCGCCGCCGAAGATCGTGCCGGTCTGGAATGCCTTGGCCGGCAGCTTGCCCGCTTCGCGCTGGAGCAGCGTCGGGATGGTCCGATCATAGTTGAACCAGAGGCTGCCCTGCCAGCCGTGATACTTCTTCAGGTCGGCGACGTCCTTCGACGGCGGCGCATCCTTCTGGAACAGGCCGACGATCTGCGGCAGGTTGAGGGTCAGCCCCAGCTTTAGCACCTCGCCACGCTGTCCGGCGCCCTGACCCTCGCGCTGCTCGAAGATGAGGCCCGGCGCCGCCCCGCCGCCCGCCGCCGATACTCCGGCATAGGCCGGGTGGGTCGCGAGCTTGAGCGGCCCGACCGCGAAGAAGTCGGGCGCCTTGAGCTGTTCCTTCATCACCGTGTTGAACAGCGTCGTTAGCAGCAGCAACTGCCTCTCCGCCTGCGTCGGCTCAAACTCGCCGGCCTTGGCCGAGGGCTCCTTCAGCGCCTGTAGGGTGGAGAGCGTCACCTGCGCGACGGCGAGGACGGTGACGAGGCTCGCCGCATGCGTCTTCAGCCGGCTGATGAACAGATCGGAGCCGAGATAGCTGTCCAGGTTGATCCCGGCGAAGGTGCTGAACAGATCGAGATAGATATTCTCGCCGCCGGCAATGGTGTGGATCTGATCGGCATATTGCAGCCAGGCGCTCAGGAAGTCGCCGACCGACTTGTCGTCGCCCGGCGCCTGGCCGGAAAGGGGAAGTCCCGCGAGCAGGTTCCACACCGCCGCGCCTTCGATGCCCTTGCGCTTGAACTCCTTCTTCTGCCTGTCGGTCAGCTTCTGGCGGAAGATGTCGTTCCACAGGTCGATGAACAGCGGGTAGACCAGCAGGTCCCGGGCGGCGAACTTCACCGGCGCATCGGCTTCGGGTGACTTCTCCGTGGCCTTGTCGTCGGGCGCACGGCGGATCGCCTCGCCCCCTTGCGCGACATGGGCGAGCTCGTGCGCCAGCAAGTGGCGGCCGGCGGTGCTGTCGGGGGCGAAGCGGCCGCTCGCAAAGCCGATATCCGCGCCGAAGGTGAAGGCGCGCGCGCCGATGGCGGACGCGGCCGTCGCGGTCGCCGCCTCGCTATGCACCCGCACGCCCGAGAGATCGCGCCCGAACCGGGGTTCGAAATAGCGGCGCGCGGTGGCAGGCAGGGGTGCCCCGGGCTGCGCCAGGGCCGCCACCGCTGTTTGTGCATCGCCGGCCGGCGGGCGGTCCCCGGCCGATTTGGCGCGGATTGCCCGAGCGGCAGGCGCCTGAGCGGCAGGGAAAGGTGCGGAGGCGGGCAGGGGGCGGCCGGCGATCACGGCGTCCGCCACCCGGTCCGCCATATGTTCGAGCGGATCGTCGACGCGGCCGAGAGTCACTTGTGCGGGTTTCGAGCGCGGCGGCGCCGCCTTCGCTGCAGGTGCCGCATCGGCGGCGGCTCTGGCGGCGCGGATCGTCATGGGATGAGCGGCGTGCAGTCGAGCGAATCGTCCGACTGGAAGTTGTAGATGTCGGCGACGATCGCGGCATGGCATTCCGGATTCTGCCCGCGCTGGTTGGCCGTGACGCGGTTGTGCGGCGCGAAGCCCAGTCGCATGTGCACCGACTCGTGGATCATGTTTGCGCCCCGCTGGTCGGCCGTCTGCATCAGCGGGAAGGTCCAGAAGGTCGGGCACAAGGCGATCTGGTTGCCGCCGGGGCAGGAGAAGGCGATGGCGCCGCCGCAGTGCGCACTCGCGCAGCCGGGCAGGGTAGCGGCGCCGGCCCCTGGGCAGCGATAGCGGATCTGGCCGCTCAGGAAGGTGCTGAGGGTCTTGAAGCGGTTCGACAGGGACAGCAATTCCCCGCGCATCGCGATGTCCTGCGTCGCATGGAGGGTGCCGGCGAAACGGTTGCGAAAGCGGCCGCCCGCCGCCGCCGGTGGCAGGCCGAAGCGCCGCTCATAGGCATCCGAGACATAGGAGCGGCCGAAGGTCGGGTCGGTGAAGGTCAACGCCTCGAGCGCCAGCACGTTGGACGCGCCGAGCGCCATGGTCGAGGCCCGCGCGTCCGCCGCGGTGATCTCCGCGAGCGGGTCGGCCGGCGCGCTGGCGACGTTGGCGGGGCAGCGCGAGCTTGCCGCGACGGCGCGCCGCACCGTGTCCGCCCCGCCGCCGCCTTGCTGCGCGACATGGGCGAGTTCGTGGGCGAGCAGATGCCGGCCCGCCGGGGTCTCGGGCGCATATTGCCCCTGCGCGAAGGCAATCCCTGAGCCGAGCGTATAGGCCCGCGCGCCGATCGCATCGGCCGCCGATCCGGCGGCGGTATCGGCGTGGACCCGCACGTCCGACAGGTCGCGCCCGAAGCGCGGCTCGAAATAGGCGCGAGTCGTGGCCGGCAAGGCGGTGCCGCCACGCGTCACGGCCTGCGCCGCCCGATCGGCGCCGCCGGTCTCCGCGCCGCACGCGGCGCATTTGCGCGGGATCTTGTCCTCGCTTTCGCACGCGGCGCATTTCGCCTGCGCTTTCCCGGTGGGGGCGGCGGCATGCACCCGCTGCGTCTCGCCGCGCATCACGGCATCGGCGACGCGATCGGCTTCATGCTCCAGCGGATCGTTGGCGGCACCGATCGTCAGAGGACGCTGGACGGGCGGCGCGGCCGATGGCGCGGATTCGGCGGCACGGGCTAGCGCGCTCACCGCCGTCCATCCGCTTTTTGGAGGGCGCGGCCGATGGCGCGGGCAATCTCTGCCCGGCTGGCGCCAGCGGGCAGTCGCAGCCGCAGCGTCTCGATCCGCAGCGGCTGCGTCGCGCCCGCGGTGGCCGTGGCGAGCGCTGCGGCGACATTGGACGCCACCACCGCGCCCGCCGCCCGGCCGCCGCCGCGCACCGCCACCCGGCCGAGCGTGACCGACGGCGCCGGGGAATCGCGCTCGCTCATGTCCATGCCTCCCGCCACGCAAAGCTCGGGTCCTTGTCGAGCTTGCGGAACTCGGCCCGCGTCGCCTGCGCCACGTGGCGCATGCCCACGGGCATGCTATCCGCCGCCGCCAAAAATGCCGCGTTGACCGCGATCACGGCGATGTTGCCGCCGGCGATATCGAGCCGCGCCAGCGCGTTCCAGTCGAGCACGTCAGTCGGCGTTTCGGCCGGGAACGCCTTGCGCCAGATCTCGCGGCGCAGCCCCGCATCGGGCAGCGGCAGATCGATGACGAAGCGCAGCCGCCGCAGGAAGGCGCTGTCGAGATTGGCCTTGAGATTGGTGGCGAGCAGCGCCAGGCCGCCAAAGCTCTCCATCCGCTGGAGCAGGTAGCTCGTCTCGATATTGGCATAGCGATCGTGGCTGTCCTTCACCTCGCTGCGCTTGCCGAACAGCGCATCCGCCTCGTCGAAGAACAGGACGGCGCCGCCCGCTTCGGCCGCATCGAACACGGCGCCGAGATTCTTCTCGGTCTCGCCGATATATTTGGAGACGACGCGCGACAGATCGATGCGGAACAGGTCGAGGCCGAGTTCGCCGGCGACGACCTCGGCGGCCATCGTCTTGCCCGCGCCGCTCGGCCCGGCGAGCAGCACCGCGACACCACCGCCGCGCGGCAGCTTGCGGGCGAAGCCGCGATCATGATGCACGAGCGCGCGTAGCCGCACCTGCGACGCCACCGCGCGGAGCTGGGCGGTCACCTCGGCGGGCAATATCAAGTCGTCCCAGTCGCGGCTGGGCACCAGCCGCTCGGCCAGCCGTTCCAGATCGCGACCGGCGCGCACGCGGCACGCCTGCCATGGCGGGTCGGCGCCGGCGGCGACGGTCGCGATCTCGGCGGGGCCGAGCCGGAACTGATCGGCCAGCGCGGCCAGCGGCGGATCGAGCGCTGCCGCGCGGGCCCCGAGCGCGGCGGTCCACATCGCCACCCGATCCGTGTGATCGAGCGGATCGAGCCGCAGCAACGGCGTCTCGGCAGGTACATCCGGCGCATCCTCGACGAGCAGGATGACAAGCGCGTCGATCCGCTCCTCCAACCAGCTGCGGACCTCGCCGGGCTGGGGCGTGACGAGCAGGGCGAATCGGCCGAGCGCGGCCTCGCGCCCCAGCAGCGGCAGCAGGTCAAGCACCGCACCGAGCGGCCCGGGTCGGAACGCCGCCAGCCCCAGCCCGAACTGTCCGGCGAGCGACCGGGCGGTGGCGAGCCGTCCGCTGCCCGTGCGGCCTGCCAGCACCGCCAGTGGCCGTCCGGCACGCTGCACCCGCAGCGCCAGCGCCGCGATCGCCGCGCTGCGCCGCTCGACCGGCATGGTCGGCCCCGGATCGCCTAGCAGGCTACGCAGGCGAGGCTCCTCGCCATCCTCGCCCAGCAGCAGCCGCTGGACGCGCTCGTCGGGCGTCAGCGGTGTGCGCAGGGTCGGCGCGCCGACAATCCCGTCGATCAGCCGGAAGCGGCGGAGCGGGCCATCGGGTGACAGCCTTGCCCAGGCCAGCGCCTCGGCCTCCGCACCGGCTGCGAGCAGGCCGAGCGCCAGATGCACGGTTGCCGGATCGAACCCGCCGCGATCGTTCAGCGCGGCGCAGCGCGCGGCGACGTCGGCGTGGCGCGCGGCAGCGAGGCCGAGCAGCAGCACGTCCTCGTCGAACTGCGCGAGTTCGAACAGCGCGGCGAGCCGGTCGATCGCCGCCGGCGTGTCGGCCGCCGCCAGTGCCGACCGGGCCTGTTCATAGGCGTGTCGGGCAGGCTCCGCCGGTTCCCCGGCGAGGCGGCAGCGCAGCCAGTCGACGCCCAGCGCGATCGCGTGCCGGTTGGCGTCCGCCCACGCCTCCGGGGTCGGGGGTGTCTCGCTCGGCTGGGGGGCGGCGGCGGACATGGTCATGGCCCGACCACGAAATCAAAGCCCGGATCGCGGCTGCGCGCGCCATCCACCTGCACCGCGACCGGATAGCCGATCGGCGAGATGTCGAGCAGGTCGGCGGCGACGGCAAGCGGCACCTCGACCGCCGTCGGCGTCGGCGCGGCAACGCCAGGCGGGGGCGGATCGACGAGCCCGATCGCCGCATCGCCGACGATCACCTCCGCCCGTCCCGAAGGGCCGTGCCACAGCCGCGTGCCGGTGACGCGCAACACCGTTCCGGCATTGCCTGTCGTCGGGCTGATTGCCGATATGGCGGGGCAAAGCTGGAGCAGCGTGCTGTTCGACGTGTGGCGCCGCGTTCCGGCAACGGCGGTGCCGCGCCCCAGGCCGCCCTCCACGCCCTCGGCCGGCAGCTCGATCACCACCCGCACCGGCACCGATCCCGGCTGAAGCTGAACGGCCAGTGGGATCGGGCGTGTCGCGGGATGATCGAGGTCAATCGGATAATCGGCATCCGGCACGATCAGACGGATCTCGCCGCTGGCCGACGGTGTCACCCGAATCGGCTCCAGCTCGCCCAACCGCACGAACACGCGGCCGGCCAGCGCGCCCTGGGTCAGAATCGTGATGTCGTCGCCGATACGGGCGCGGATTTCGCCGATCGGCCCGTTCGGTGCGGGCGTGACATAGGCGTCGAGTACGGTCGGCCGGCGCCGCACCGTCATGTTGATTCGCCGCGTCTGGACCGGCTGCGGCCGCACCCGCGCCCTGGGCGTGGCGATCTGGACGACGGTGACTTCGTAGATCACCGAGCGGCGGAAGTTGGTGCCCGACACCGCCGACCACAATTTGGTGATGTCGTCGATGCTGGCCGGGTGCAGCACCAGCCGCAGCCGCTCAAACTCGTCAGCGAGAACGGGATCGAGCACCGGATCCCCAATCGGGCCGGCAGCGGCGTTGGTAATCGCCAGCCGGTCGATCGCGCTGCCAAAATCGTTGAACACGCGCATCGCATCCCCGAGCAGCGTCTGGGCGTTGAGATCGGCGTCGCGCTGCGCCTCGATCGCGCTGTGCGTCGTCAGCAGATAGCGCAGGTTGAGCGACAGTGGCGGATGGCCGAACGTGCCGGAATGCTGAAAGCCGGGGATCTCCTGATTCTTCAGCCCGGCATTCTCGATCAGCTGGATCAGATAGAGGTTGAGCCGGGGGCCATCGACATCGGCGACGGTGACGTCGGGCGGCGCGAGCGTGACCGCGACCGGCGTGACCATGCGGTCGCGCAGCAGCGTCTGCAGCGTCCGGCTGACCGCCGCGATGGCTTCGTGGCTGGCCATGGCTAACGCGGCTCGCCGCGGCGAACGCGGGCATAGGCACTGAAGCCGCGCGTGCGTGGCGGAGCCGCGGAGCGGGCAGGGGCGCGGGGCTCGGGTTGAACGAACTGCACCTCGATCCGCCCGACCGACACGCTGACGGGCGGCGGGGAGGCACCTGTCGTGCCTGCCACCATCGGCAACGGCGCGGGGGCTGCGGGGGCGGCGATTGGCCCAATGATTTGGACTTCCGGCGTCCCGGCGACCGCCTCCGCTGCCGGGGTCTCGAAGATCCGCTCGATGATCTGCGTGAGGGCGGCGGCGGGTGCTTCGGCCGGCGCAGCCGGTGCCGCGCCTGCAGCGGGCGGCGGCGTCCACTCCAGCGAAACCGCCGCTGCCTCGGTCCTCTCGACGTGGAGGGGGGGCGCCAACATCTGCTCTGGATGCAAAGCCGGGCCGGCCGCATCAATTGGCCGAGGCGGTTGGCCCGCCGGTGCGTCGCGCGTTCGTCCGGGGTGGGACGCCGGCGGCAATGCCCCAGGGTTCTGCTTGGCGGGCAGAGACGCCACCGTCACGAACGGTGCGCCCGGCGCCGTCGCCTCGCCCTGATCGTCCACGATCGATGCGCCGCTTGCGCCCAGGCTGCCTTCGAAGCGCGCGAGCGGTCGTGGCCGGGGCGCGACCATGCCGGGCACCGCGCCCAGCGTCGCGCCACGCGCGACGAGTCGGTCGACGAACCCGCTCATGCCGCGATCTGGTCGGCGAGGGCGAGGTAGCGTTTGCGCCGCGCGATCGGCAGCGCGTGAATCTCGCGCTCGCTCCAGTGATAGGCGCGCGCCATCCGGTAGGTGTCGGCGAACAATCCCTCGCCCCGGCCGAGGCCGGCATGGAGAATTGCGAAGCCGTCGATCAACGCCGCCCCCTCCGCGCCGCAGCTGGTGCAGGTGATCGCGGCGACGGTTTCGGCGAACGGATCGAGCTGCTCGAATGCGTTGCCCAGCGGCGCGGCGAAGCTGCTCGCGGCTTCGGCCGGAGTGATCGCCATACCTGCGGGATCGCGACATTCAAGGATGCAGCCGGCAATCAGCGCCAGGGCCGGGTCCGCCGCTCGGGCGGCCGCCTGCTGATCGTGACCGTTGGGCAGCCGGAACCTCACCCGCCAACGGCCCTCCGCCGTTCCCGTCCAGATAACATGCTCGGGTTCCTCCGGATCGGCCGGCGCATCGAGCAGTGCGCCCGGTCGCAGTTCGATTTCCAGCATCGCGCCACAGGCGGCCGGGCACGGCAGGACCAGCTCGATCGTCTCGCCGAGGGTCAGCTGGGTCAAGGACAGCAGCATCCGCTCGCGATCCCCCACCGTGAGCCCGGCCACCATCTCCGCTGAGACCGGCGCGATCCCGCCGATCCGCCGCGTGGCCGCCGCCAGCAGGGCGGTCGCACAGTCCGCCGGCGTCAGGCGCCCGGGGCAGGCGGCGAGCAGCGCCTCCTCCTGCCCGGTCAGTGCGCATAGCTCGGCCTCGCGGTGGCGGAGGCCATCGTTGCCAACCGCACCATGCACCAACAGGACGGTGGTCCGCTCCTCCATCTCGGCTCCCCCGGCGGCGCCGGCTTTCTTGCGCTAGGCCGGTACGACGAAGCTCGGCTCAGCCGGCTCGGTCACCGCGACGTCGCGCAGCCAGCCCTCATTCTCCAGCTTGAGCATCTGGATCGCCACCGCATTGGCATTGGCATCGAGATCGGGCAGCGCCTGATATTCGGACACCCAGCAGCGATAGAGCTGATAGGACAGCACCTTCTGGCCGGCCTCGTTGAACAGGTCGATGATCACGTCCTTGCGGAAATCGGCGAGCGACACCTCGGAGCCGAGGCCCGCGCCGAAATTCCAGACCTTGTTGGCCCATTGCTCGAATTCCAGATCGTGGGTCACACCGCGTTCGAGCGACACCGCCTCATATTTGGTCCGGCCCGGCGACTTGCGGCCGGTCGAAGGATCGCCGCCCTCGCGATGCTCGACCACCTCGGTGGTGCGCTTCAGCGCGCCGACCTTGCTGACTCCGGCGACGTAGCGGCCGTCCCACTTTACGCGGAACTTGAAGTTCTTATACGGGTCGAACCGGCGCGGGTTGGTCGTGAAGGACGCCATCGTCTCTGCCTCCTCACTCGGCCGTCTGGCGGGCGATCTGCTGGATCTTCAGGATCACGAACTCGGCCGGCTTCAGCGGCGCGAAGCCCACCTCGACATTGACGATGCCGAGATCGATGTCGCTCTGCGTCGTCGTCTCGCCGTCGCACTTGACGAAATAGGCGTCGCGCGGGGTCGTCCCCTGGAAGGCGCCCTTGCGGAACAGATCGTGCATGAAGGCGCCGACGTTGAGCCTGATCTGCGACCAGAGCGGCTCGTCGTTCGGCTCGAACACCGCCCATTTCGTGCCGCGGAACAGGCTTTCCTCGATGAACAGGGTCGTCCGCCGCACCGGCACATATTTCCAGTCCGACGCGAGGACGTCGGCGCCGTCCAGCGTGCGTGCTCCCCAGCAGATGTTGCTAAATACCGGGAAGTTGCGCAGGCAGTTGACGCCAAGCGGGTTCAGCACGCCATTTTCGGGGTCGGTCAGCAGATAGCTCAGGCTCTCAACGTTGCGCAGCCGCGCGTCGGTGCCCGCGGGCGCCTTCCACACACCGCGCTGCGCGTCGGTCCGCGCCCACAAACCCGCGATGGTTCCGCTCGACGCCATCGATCGCGGGCGGTTGCCGTTCAGGACATCGAGGATGTTGGTGCGCGGGAAATAGACCACCCCGTTCGGGTGGCGCAGCGTCTCATTTTCGCTGAGCCACGTCTGCATCTCGTCGAGCCGGCGGACATCCTGGGGGATGTCGACGATCAGCATCGCCCGGCGATCCTCGACATAGGCTTCCGCAGCGGCATAGAGCGCGCGATAATCGGTGTCGGAGAGGTTGGTCGCCTCGGGGATGCACAGGATGTTGAACAGGTCGACATCCTCGAGCGCCTGGATGCCCGTGCGATCGACCGCGGAGCCGATGAAGAAGGGCAGGGGGATGGGGCGGAAGCTCGCCCCGATCGCGGGCGGCGGGCCGTCGAAGCCGTCTTGCAGGCTGAACTGCTGGGCGCTTTCGGTGGCGCCCTGCGCGGCCGAGAGCTGGACCGCGTCTGCCGCCACGCCGGTCAGCGCCAGCACCGTCGTCGGATCGTAGGGCCGGGCGGTGCGGCCGAGCTGGACGTGGAAGCGCGCGCCGTTGTTGAGCAGGCCGTTGCCGATCAGCCGGACGACGGCGCCGCTCAGCAGCGGCTTCAGGCCGTTGGGTACGGTTGGATGCGCGGCCGCGCGGCGCACCGCCGCCTGCACGAACGGCAGCAGCTGCGCATAGCTGGTCGGCACGGCGCCGCCATATTGGATGGTGCCGGCGATCGCACCCATACCGATGTCAACGTCGAAGGTAGTGCCGTCGGCCGGGATCGTCGCGGGGATCGGCAGCAGATCGCCGAGGGTGCCGCCGGAGACGGGCGCGAAGCTGGCAACGAACGGAGCCGGCGGCGGCGCGGCATATTCCGCCTGCACCAGCCGCGATCCTTGGTTGACGACCTCGAGCGCATTGTTGGCGGCATCGGGGTCCATCGTCAGGTTGCGGAAGGTCTCGCTGCCGACCACCGACGTGCGATCGCCATCCTGCCGAATCTCGCTGATCGTGATGTTGAACTGCGTTGCGGGGTCGGCGCTCTCGGTATCGATGTCGACGCGCAGGTTGTTGCCCCACGCGCCCGGATTCTCCGCACTGCCGCCACGGATGCGTCGCCCCGCGCTCAGCTCCAGCACCGGGTTGCCGGCCACATCCGCCAGGATCTGGGTGGCGGAGCGCGCGTTGATGGGCGGCACCGTCGGCGGGGCGCCGGTCAGCGTGTCGGCGATGCGCACGACCCAAGTCTGCGTGCCGCCATTCACGAAGAATTGCTGAATCGCGTAGCTCGTCTCGCTGTAGCGATCGAGTCCCCGATATTCGCGCTCGAAATCCGCGATGCTGAACAGCTGAACCGCCTCGTTCAGCAGCCCCTTGGCGAAGCTGCCGACGAAGGCCGCGGTTGAGGTCGCGACCCCTGCGATGGGTCTGACGCCGCTGGAGATTTCCTCGATATAGACGCCGGGATAGGTCGGAGTAATAGGCATCGACTCCTCCGGAAGAAGGAATATAGCATCTCGCCCTGCCAATGCCGCGCGTCCCGACTTACACCAGCCGATAGCTAATTGTCGCTGGCGGTCAGTCCTGTCGCGGCCTTGTCGACTATGCAGACAAAGTCTCACTTTTGGGTGATGCTGTCCAGTGCCGACTGCGGCCGCGGCGTTATTTGGCGTCCTGGGTTCTCGTCTTGACACTTCTCAGTGACTTCCGCTCTCCGGCGAGGGCGGTGCGTCGCGCGAAGCGGGAAGCGATGGCGAGCGTAGGAGACCGGCTGCATAGACCCGATCGTAACCAGCCTCCCAAAGGCCGGCCAGCTTTCCGTGACAATGCCGCTCAGGCTGCGGCGTTGAGGGCTGCCAACCGCTCCGGCGCCGTCTCGCTCAATGTGCCCCAGGCAAACGCGGAGCGCTCCGCTGCGCTCTCAGACCAGATGCGCACGGCGACGCTAAACAGCTCCCGGACCGTTGGATCTCGCCCCTCACTCATGCAGTCCACGACTTCGCTCGCGAATATGGCACTCAGCGACAAGGTCATGGCACAATCCTCCTGGAGTAAGAGCGATATACCCGCGCTTGATGTCCGAGCGAAGACATGGGCGCAGCGTCGACATCGGGACGGCGTCGGTGCCCCGTCGGTTAAGCGGCTGGATCTGGTGTTACAGCCACCTTCCGCGCCAGTTGATTGCCGTTCGGAAAGCACTCGCTTTCCGGTCGGATCAGAGCGATGCCGGATAAACGCTGATGAAACGGACCAGCCTATGACCCCACGCACCAGTCACTCCCACCCGCTCGAAATTGCAACGGTTGAGACGGGTTCAGGCTTCGGCCGGATTGGGATCACCTTCTGCCCTGGCAAGGTGCAGCCGGGTGCGATGACGGGTGCCTGGTCGCGCGATTTGCCGACGGACGCAGAGGTAATCCGAGACTGGGGTGCGGCGGCAGTTGTTACGCTGATCGAGGATCATGAGATGTTCGCGCTCAACGTGGAGGCGCTCGGGCCTGAGTTGATCGGCCGGCATATGGACTGGCTGCATCTGCCGATCAGGGACGTGTCCGTACCTGGCCCCGAGTTCGAGCGGGCCTGGTCCGCCCATAGCGAGGGCTTGCGGGCAAGGCTTCGCCGATATGGCCGCCACGATCTCAGACGGGCTACCGAGCCAAGCCGCTAGCCTACTCTGCACCAGCTGCTCGATCTCTCCGGCGGGCAGTCGCCACCCCGATGCCGGTGTTCGACCATCAGGCGAGTCCGGTGCGGTGACGTAGTAGCGGTAGCGCCGCGTTCCTTTGGTGGTGTGCCGCGGCGTCATCGGCCGGTCTTCCCCATCGACGATCCTGCCCGCAAGCGGGCTGGGATGGTCGGCGCGGGTGGCATGATGATCCTCGCGGCGCTTACCATCGAGCATCGCGTCGACCTCGTCCCACAACGCTCGCGCGACAAGCGGCTCCTGCTCCCCTTGGTAGCTGTCGCCCTTGTGGGTGACCTCGCCAATGTACACCCGGTTGTTCAGCAGGTGGGCACGCGCACCCTTGGAGAAGGGACCCTCGCCCTAGCAGCGGCTCTAGCCGTGTAGATCTTCGCGGGCTTCCCGCCTCGGCCCCCTTCGAAAAAGTAAAAGCGACAGGTCCCGCTAGGTAGGGGCATGGGGGATAAGCGCGCACTTCTTAGTCCGAGGTGCCCTTTCGCGAAGGTAGTTCAATTTCAGGCCGTGAGGGGCTTGGCGGAGGGGCGGGTCAATTCGATCTAAACGCGTCGAGTCGCGCGTCCAGTTCAGTAGCGACGTTGGGCTTGCTCGCCCATCGGCGGCTGCCCTAGAGACAGGATTGATGACCGTACATTGTTTAGAATCTTCACGGGGAGGACGAGTTGTCGATAAAACATAGGGAGACTCATACTTGGCGCACTTCTTCAAGAACATGTCGAGATGCGAAGATGTACTTTCGAGAGTTGGCGCCATTTCGGCGATCTCTTGATTGTAGTCGATAGCCACCAATTTACGCTGCGCCTTAGCCGCGGTAGTCGTGGAATGTGGCTTGCATCCGTCTACAAGAAGAGCGGTCGGCTAACCGCGAGCCTGCCTACGGGAACCTATGCGCGCATAGTTGCCGGAGGTGCCCTCCCGCCACAACGCGGCGAAAACAGGCCGCAGAGTGCTGCGCCCCGTCCGCCAGGAACGAGTTGCATCTTGCATGAGCAACACTACACGTAGAGGGATTGGGCGGCTTCTAACGCGCCCTTTTTTAGGATGACAGGGTGACCGGCGCAGACCAAGGGGCCCGCGCCAGCCCACTCCGAAGTTCTATGCGGCTGTCGCTTTGCGGGCACTGAACAAGCCGTCGCCCAGTTCCACCCCTTTTGGCAGAGCCAATTCCCTGGCAGCGGCTTGCACGGCTTCGGTCAACCTGCCGCGGATCCGGCTATCAGAGATGTGAGTGATGCCCTCGTTGATGGTTGCGATGATGCGTAGATCGTCAAAAACCGAAAAGTCGGAACGAGGATCGCGCCACCGAACGTCGAGGTCAACGTAGATAGGAACGCAGATCTCATCGCCATCAGGTGTCCTGATGATAAAGCCGTCGCAAGCCATGAAGGCCTCCACTGCTGACACAGGCGCACACAAGCGCGCCTTCCAAAGATCTAATTCGCCCTCATTGAGGTTCTTGTTCAATCAGTCTCCTCCAAGAGCTTTAGCCAGTTCGGCAGCTCGGAGATGCCCGTTGGGCACCCCGGAGATAGCATGCACTCTCCTCCGAACGCTGAATGTCGTCTGGGACCGCAGTACTCACGACTCACGGACATGTTACTTCAATCCTCGAAATCCTCAATAGTTTTCTTCTTCATCCGCGACAACTGGTTCGCCTCGATCGTTTGCGGGTGCTGACCAGCTAGCCGACGTCCCGTTGCTGGGCGGGCGCATCGCCGAAGTTATTGTGGCCGACTGCCATCACGCGTCCCACCATCTGCTGACGACCTCCACTCTGGCCGGTGGAGGCGCAGCGGGCGCTGCTCCGGCCCACATTGATCTCCGCACATCGCCGGCGCTCCCGCGCGCTCTGCGCGCCAAAGGCGAGCCGACACCAACCCCATTATCACGAAAGGCTTCTATGGCTGTAACCCGCATCACCAACACCGCGGTCCTCACGACCGTCTGCCCGCCGCACCTCAAAAAGGTAACCCTGTTCGACAACAGCCTCTCCGGTTTCGTTTGCGAGATCGGTCGCACAGGACGTCGCACCTACGCACTTCGGTATCGCGATGATCACAACAAGCAAATTCAACAAGATCGGGGACGCATCGACCTTGTCCGCGGATCAGGCCCGCAAGGTCGCTCAGCGCGTCAAGGCTCAAGCGCTTATGGGCGAAAGCCCGCAGGAGAAGCGCAAGGTCAGGCGTCAGGTCCCGACCTTGGCCGAGCTGGCACCGCGCTACCTGGAGCATGTCCGCGGCTATAAGCGGGTGCCTGAGATCGACGAGCGCTATTTACGATGGCATCTCCTCCCAAGGTTCGGAAAGCTCCACCTTGACGAGCTGAAGCAAGCGGAGATCGTCGACTGGCTAAACGGTAAGGTGAAGGAGGGGTGCGCTCAGGCAACTGTAAATCGCTGGCAAATTATACTGCCGCACCTCCTAAGGCTGGCAGGGGAGTGGGGCATCCCGGGCGCCGAGCGCAACCCACTGAAGGGCGCTAAACTTAGAGACCCAAATAACAAAAAGGAGCGTTTTCTATCCGCAGAGGAAATTGGACGGTTGCGCGCTGCCGTAGAGCAAAGCCCTAATCCCTTGCTCGCCCCAATCGTGACGCTGTTGCTGCGTACCGGTTGCCGGAAGCGCGAGCTCCTCGACGCCACGTGGGACCAGTTCGATCGAGAGCGGAAAAGCTGGCGCATTCCGATGAGCAAGAGCGGGAAGGCGCGTCACGTGCCGCTTTCCGACGAAGCGATTAAGGTACTGGAAGCCTTGCCGCAGCTCTGTAAGTACGTCGTGCCCAACGTAAAAACACTTAAGCCGCACGGCTCTATATTCAGCGCGTGGAATACGGCGCGACGACGCGCGGGCCTTAAGGACTGCCGAATCCATGATCTACGTCATGCGCTGGCCAGTCATCTCGCGATGAGCGGCCATTCTATACTCTTAATATCAAAAGTCCTTGGTCATAGTTCTACAAAGACGACCGAGAGGTATAGTCATCTCTCAGGAGAGACGCTGGGAGATGCCGTGAATACGGCCGCGAAAGTGAGCGGCACGACCTGGGCCACGCCCACCTATTCCTCCACCCGCCCCTGGCGACCCACTGCTGTCGCTGAGGGGCGGGATTATCCTGAACTTTTTTTGGCCCTTAGGAGGGCTCTTTACGTCAACGTCGGCGGCCCCAAACCTCACCAGCGCCGGCCTTCCACACCAGCGAATTCGCTCAGGCGCAAGTGGATGAGATCTTTCCGCGCTCCGGCTTGCCGGAACCCACCCCACGTCTAAGGTGCTGAGTGACCGAAAGGCGAGGGGCGGGGCACATGAAGGCAACGGAAGCACGGCTGAGCGAGGTCATTCGGAAGGCCCCGCAGTTTGTAATCCCGATATATCAGCGCACCTACTCGTGGACCGAACGCGAGTGCCGGAAGCTATGGGAGGACGTCATCCGAGTTGGTCGCGATGAGCGGGTGTCGGTTCACTTCCTCGGTTCTGTGGTCTACGTCGAGGACGGCGTGTCCAACCAGACGGAACGCGCGCCTCTGCTGGTCATCGACGGCCAGCAGCGGCTCACGACCGTCATGCTGATTTTCGCCGCCCTGCGCAGCGCCCTAAATGACGAAGCCGAGCCCATTGATGGGTTCTCCCGCCGCAAAATTGAGAACCGGTACCTCCGCGATCCGGACGAGACCGGGGAACGATCCTACAAGCTGCTTCTGACGCAGAACGACCGCGATACGCTAAAGGCAGTCATGGAGGAGAGGCCAGCTCCCACCGCCAGCTCCCTCGCCATCCAACGGAACCACAGCTTGTTCCGGTCATGGCTTGCAGAGGTGCCCGATCTCGCCGTCCTCTGTCGTGGCCTTTCCAAGTTAATCGTGGTCGAGGTCGCCCTGAACAGAGAACACGACAACCCACAGCTCATATTCGAGTCGATGAACTCCACGGGCCGCCAGCTTAGTCAGGCGGACCTGATTAGGAACTACGTTCTCATGGGCCTTGATCCCGCTAGGCAGACGCGCCTCTATGAAGACTATTGGCGTCCTATGGAGCTGGCGTTCGGGCAGGAGGCCTACTCTGACCATTTCGACGCTTTCATGCGCCACTTTCTCACCTTCCGCACCGGGGCCATACCTCGTATCGGGGATGTCTACGAGGCATTCAAGGAGTACGCCCGACGTGATGATGTCGCGGCGGCCGGCGTCGAGACCCTCGTGCGTGACCTGCACGACCACGCTCGCTACTACTGCTTCATGATTCCGAACGTGGGTTCTCTGAAGGAGCCGGAGCGCCGCCTGGCCGAAGCGTTCTCTGATCTTCACGAACTAAAGGTCGACACCGCCTTCCCGTTCTTGCTCGAACTCTACGGTGATTACGACTGTGGCCTGCTTTCTCGTGACGACTTCCTTGCCGCCGTCCGCCTCATCGAGGCCTACGTCTTCCGCCGCGTGGTGTGCCAGGTACCTACGAACACGCTGAACAAGACCTTTGCGGGCTTCGGCCGGACCCTCCGCAAAGATCGCTATCTTGAAAGCGTCAAAGCGAACTTCCTTGCCATGCGCACCTACCGCCGCTTTCCCTCGGACGATGAATTCCGCGCCCAGTTTGCGGTGAGGGATCTCTACAACATGCGGCAGCGGTCCTTCTGGCTCCG
>JAQGKS010000213.1 GCA_028289965.1 Sphingomonas bacterium | reverse complement strand
GGCGCTGCGGGTGGCGGATGCGGGCGGCGCCGTGCCGACCCTGGCAGCGACCTCGGTCGCCGGCGTGGCGCCTGCCCTGCCCCCCGGCCCGCTGCCCAAGGCAGCACCGCTTGCGGAAGGCGCGATGCGCACCGGCGCCGCCCAGTCGAGCCCGGCCGCGACGGGGCATTAGCCGCGGCACGGCGGCGACGGATCGCCTCGCCCCATGCCGCTCGACAGCCTCGCCGATGCTGGTCATGGTGCCCGCAACAAAGCAGGGGGATGAGGATGGCGCGGGGCAGGTTCGGCTATGAGACGGGATTGCTGATCCTGCTGAGCCTGGCGAACGGCTTCGTCGCGCTCGACCGGTTGAGCGCCACCTTCCTGTCCCCCTACATCGTCGCCGATCTCAAGCTCAGCAACACCCAGCTCGGGCTGCTCGCGGCCGCGCTGTCGATCGCGGTGGCGGTGAGTTCGGTGCTGCTCGGCCGGGTCGCCGACGCGACCGGCAAGCGCAAGCTGATCCTCGTCCTCGCGACGATCCTGTTTTCGCTCTTCTCCGGGCTTTCCGGGCTCGCCGCCGGGTTCGGCGCGCTGCTGATCGCGCGGCTGCTGCTCGGCCTGGCCGAGGGGCCGATGGTGCCGCTGTCGCAGGCGATCATGGCCGATGAATCGAATCCCGCACGGCGCGGCTTCAACATGGGGCTGATGCAGATGGCCGGCGCCTTCCTGATCGGCGGGATGGCGGGGCCGGTGATCGCGACGATGGTGGCGGATGCCTATGGCTGGCGCGCCGCCTTCTTCCTCTCCGCCTTGCCCGGCCTCATGCTGGCGGTCGCGCTCTATCTGTTCATGCGCCGCGATCCGCCGCGCGCCAGGCGGCTGGCCGGCGAGCGCGCCGTGCTGCCGTTCGGGCAGGCCGTGGCGTTGCTGTGGAAGGTCCGCAACGTCCGCATCTCGATCCTGATCGCGGGCTTCTTCTCGGCCTGGCTGATGGTCCAGAACGTGTTTCTGCCGGTCTATCTGACGCAGGTGAAGGGGCTCGCCCCGTCGACCATGGGGTGGGTGATCGGCATGGGCGGGATCGCCGGGGTGGTCGGCGGACTCGCTCTGCCCGCGCTATCGGATCGGATCGGCCGCAAGCCGGTGATCACCGTCGCCTGCTTCCTCGGGATCGCCGCGCCGCTGATGATCCTCGCGCTGCCGCCCGCGCCGGTGCCGCTGGGGCTGGCGGTGCTGTTCGGCTGGCTGGTGATCGGCATCGCCCCGCTTTATTGCGGCGTGATCCCGTCGGAGAGCGCGCCGGCGGGGCTGGTGACCAGCGCGATCGGGCTGTGCATGGGGTCGGGCGAGCTGATCGGCGGCGTTATCGCCCCCTCGATCGCCGGGCGCGCCGCCGACATGTTCGGGCTGGAATCGACGCTGTGGATCTGTGTCGGGCTGGCGGTGCTGTGCGGCCTGCTGTGCCTGTGGCTCGAGGAAAGCGCCCCCGCGGCTTGCCGCGCCGAACCCGATCAGGGCTTGTCCATCACCAGCACGCCGTAGCGCATCGCCCCGGTGCGATAGGCCAGGATCAGCCGCGGCACGCTGAGCAGGAAGCGGCGGTTGCGCGTTCGCCGGCTGGCGATCAGCCGCATGTAGCGTGTGTCGGTCAGCAGCCGAGCGGCAAAGCGCGCGGCGCAGATCGTCCATGTCCGCCGCACCGCGATGCTGACGTCCTCGAAGCCGGCGATGCGAAAGCCGGCCTGGCGCGCCATTGCCTCATATTCCTCGCGCGTGCCCATACCGGGCAGCCGCCCCTCGCGGCAGATCGGCTCGAGCAGATGATCGACCTCCCAGCCCCGCGCCCCGGTGCGCGCGAGCCAGGCGCAGATCACCAGCCGCCCGCCGGGGCGCAGCGTGCGATAGGCCTCGTCGAAGAAACGCTGCTTGTCGGTCATATGCTCGCTGCTCTCGATCGCGTAGCCGCGGTCGAAGCTCGCATCGGGAAAGCGATTGTCCAGCCAGTCGCGGCGGTGGAAGGCCAGCGATCCCGGCCGGGCGGCGGCGCGGGCATGCTGCTCGGCGGAGAGCGTGACGCCGGTGACGTGGACGCGGTGGGCCGCGGCGATCCGCGCCGCGCTCGCGCCATAGCCGCAGCCGATGTCGATCAGCCGCTCGCCCGGCATCACGCCGAGCCGCGCCGCGACGAGATCGGTCAGCGCCTCGACCGCCTCCGCCACCGTCTCGCGGCCGCTCCGCCACAGGCCGTGGTGGACATGCTCGCCCCACAGCTCGCGATAGACATGGTCGAGCTCGTCATAATGGCCGCCGACATCCTCGGCGGTCTGCGCGTCGCGCGGCACGATCATCCGCGTTGCCCCGCTCTACAGCACGTCGCCGAACATGAACCACAGCATCGCGAACCAGGCGGCGAGCGCGACGATCCCGATCACCCATCCAGAGCGCGCCTGCAGCCTCTCCATCAACGTCTGCGGCTCATCGGACATGGCGCTACTCCGTGGTGGACCCCTGCGGCGCAGGTTTACGCGACGCGGTGCCCGACGGCGAGGGGAAGAGCGCGGCCGCGCTCGCGCCGATCGGGCGTTCAGACCGGATCGGCACGACGCACCGCCTGGCCGGCCTGAACCGCCAGGAGGACCGCCGGCAAGGTCATCGCCGCGGCGAAGTAGAAAGGCGCGTTGACACCGACCCCGGAGAACAGGAACCCCGCGATGATCGGCCCCAGGATGCGCGACAGCGCACTCGCCGATCCGTTGAGCCCAAGCATCGCGCCCTGATGATCGGCCCGCGTGGCGCGCGAGATCAGCCCGGCAATGGCGGGGTTGGTGATCGATACCCCGATCACGGTGAAGGTGGTGACCGCCACGACAATCGCCCCGGTCGGCGAGATCGCCTGGAGGAACAGGGTGACGGCACTGACGAGCAGCCCCAGCGCAAGGGTGTTCGCTTCGCCTAGCCAACGGACCACCGGCCCGACCAGCACCGCCTGGGTGATGGCCGAGATCGTACCGATGAACGCGAAGATCAGCCCGACCTCGCGCGGGCCCCAGCCGAAACGCGCATGCGCCCACAAGGCGAACACCGCCTCCATCGCCGAAAAGGCGCCGGTGGCGACCATCGTCGACAGCAGTACGCGGCGCAGCACCGGGCTGGCCCAGGCATCGTGGAGCACGGCGAAGCGGCCGCGGATCGGCGGGGCGTGGACGGCATGGCGGCTTTCCCGGACGAACAGGAACAGGCCGAGCGCGGCGACCAGCCCGAGCGCGGCGGAGATCAGCAATGGCGGGCGGTATCCCGCAGCGCCCATCGTCGGATCGGTCAGCAGCCCGCCGATCGCCGGGCCGACGACGAAGCCGAGCCCGAAGATCGAACCGATCAGCCCGAGCCGGCGCACGCGCCGCTCCGGCGGGGAGATATCCGCGACATAGGCCTGAACGGTCGAGATGTTGCCCGCCGCGAACCCGCCGAGCAGCCGCAGCACGAAGGCGGTGGCATAGTTGGGCGCGAAGGCGAGCAAGGCGTAGAATAGCGATCCGGCGAGGATCGACCCGATCAGGACCGGTCGGCGTCCGATCCGGTCCGACAGCCGGCCGAAGAAGGTCTCGCCGAACAACTGCCCGACCGAGAAGGCCGAGAACAGGATCGTCACCTGCCACGCATCGATGCCGAACGTTTCGGCGAAGAAGGGCAGCAGCGGGATGACGATGCCGAAGCCGGCGATGTTGATGAACACGACCAGCAGCAGGAAAGCCAGCGCCCGCCGCTCGCCGGCCAGCCCGCCGGGGGATCCGCTGTTGGTCATCGCATCGATCCCCGATCCGCCGCGCGTGGGCGTCCGGCAGCGCCGGCGACGCCTGAAGCGGCCGCAGAAAAGAAGAGGGGACGGCCATCTTGCGATGACCGTCCCCTCAAGAGTGTCGACCGTGACGTGAAGTTTAGAACTTCGCCTTGGCGCCGATGTAGAAGCGGCGACCGATGATGTCGTAGAACTGCGCGTTGTACGCACCACCGGAGAGCACGCCGGCCGCCAGGTTCGGCGCCGTGTTGATGTTGCCGAGCGGCGGCGCCTTGTCGAACAGGTTCTCGACGCCGAAGCGGAGCGAGACATCCTCGGTGAGGGCGGCGGTGCCGATCAGGTTGAAGAGATCGTAGGACGGGTAACCGACGAACGTGTTGTTCGGCACCGTTGCTGCGGCCTCGACATCGATACCCGGGAGGTGGCGCCACTGCAGCGACAGGCTGTGCCCGTTGAAGCTGTAGCCCAGGGTCGTGAACAGGCGATATTCGTAGCTGCCGCCGTTCAGGCCGTTCTGGTTCGGCCCGAGCGTGCCGACATAGTCGACCAGCGGCAAGCTCGCGAGTTCCGCCGACTTCATGTCGAGGAGGTAGCTGAAGTTGGTGTTGAAGTTGATCTGGCCGGGACCGACCGGGACCTGCCAATCGAGCGCGACGTCGATGCCCGAAGTGCGGAAGCGGCCGTTGTTGAAGAACGTCGTGATGACGTTGCCCAGGCCGCCATTGGCGTTGCGGTTGATGCCCGAGCAGAATGCCGAGTTGGCGTCGAGCGTCGGGTTGAACGCGGTATCGAAGCACTGGCGCTGCGCGATATCGACCGACTGTGCGCCGATCGCGTCGGAGACCTTGATGTTATAATAATCGACACTCAGGCGCAGACGCTTGAACATCGCGGACTCGAAGGGCGACGAGACCACCAGGCCGGCCGTCCAGGTGTCCGCCGTCTCAGGCGTCAGGTTCTGGTTGCCGGTCAGCGTCGGGAAGACGAAACCGGGGCCCACTGGCTGCGGGTTGCCGTAGAATTCGGTCGCCGCATTGGCATTGCCCGACCGTGCCATCAGGACGCGGCAGAGTGCCTCGACCCGGGCGGCATTGGGGGCGTTGGCCGTCGGGCTCGCCGAATAAGGCAGGCTGTTCCGACGCGAGCAGATATCGCCGCCGGGCGCCACAGCGAAGCTCTGCTCCGGTGCGAGGTACAGCTCGGCGATGTTCGGCGCGCGTTCCGCACGGTTGTAGCCACCGCGCAGACGAAGCCACTCGGTTACCTTCCAGTCGCCGAGGATCTTGTAGGTGTAGCTCTTGCCGGTGGTGTTGTAATCCGAAACACGGCCACCGAGCTCGAGGTTGAGTTCCTGGATCGCCGGAATGTCGCGCAGGATCGGGATCAGAAGCTCGCCATAGGCTTCCTTGACCTCGATCCGGCCCGACGAATTGCCGGCCGGGTAGAGGCCGAGAGCCTGCTCGATGAACGAACGGCCCTGCGTCGTCAGCGTATCGTTCTCGAACGAATATTTGTTGCTGCGATAGCTGGCGCCGAGAGCGACCTTCAGGTCACCGGCCGGCAGTGCGAACAGCGTTCCCTGGGTGTTACCTTCCCAGATCGTCTGCTGCATCGTCGACTTGGTCTTGATGTCGGCCTTGATCGCCTCGAGGCAGTCCGCGCTCACAGCGCCGCCGAACGGGTTGAGGCCGCTCGTGCAGGTTGCGGTGGAAGCGCCGAAGCCGCCCTGCTCCGCGTTGCCGCGGACCGAGAAGCCCTGACCGAAGTTAGGCGCCGCGATGATCGCACGATAGCGCTGGAGCGAGGCGAAGCCCGCCTGCGTGACGGTGCTCTGCGTCTTGCCCTGCGAACCGAACAGTTCGTAGGTCCAGTCGATGCCGGGGATCGTGCCCTGCAGACCGGCGGTCATGTTGTAGCTGAACACTTCGCCCGCGGACTCGCGGTTGAAGGGCAGCATCTGGAAGATCTGGAACGGCGCGTTCGGAACGGCGCGGGCGTTCAGGACCTGGCGCAGCTGCGCCGGAATGTTGGCCTGCGGATTGGCCGGATTGTACGGCACCTGCGCGCTCCAGCCGGCGAAGACTGGCGCAGGCTCCTGGACGCTGCGGGTCTGCGTGTTGCTGAAGTTCGACTGGAAGAACACCGACACGGCATCGTTGATGTCGTAATTGCCCTGCGCGTAGACATTGTAGCGGCGCGCCGGGAAGACGGTGAGAGCGTCGGTGAAGTTCGCTGCGAGCGCACCGGTGGCGAGCTGCTTGACGTTGTAGCCGTCAGTTACCTGCGAGCGCGACGCGCCGCCACGGGCGGCGAAGTCGAAGCCGCTGAACAGGGTGCCGTTCGGGTTTGCGTAGAGCGTGATGCCGCCGCCACCGGGAACGGCCGGGTTCGCGCCGGGGAAAAGCGACGCCATCACCGCCGGGTTGACCGGGTTGACAAAGCCGAGGTTGACACCTGGGACCTCCGGGAAGAAGCCCGTACCGGCAATGTTCGGGTTGGACCAGAGATCCTTGTACCACGAACGCTTGCGGTTGAAGGCTGCCTGGCGCTCGTTGAGCGACAAAGCGATGGTCACGTTGCCGCGGCCCTCGTCGAAATTCGTGCCCATCACGCCCGAGAACTGGAACTCGAGGTTGTCGCCGCGCTCGGTGATGCCGGCCTGGGCGTCGAGTTCGAGACCCTGGAAGTTGCGCTTCAGGATGAAGTTGGTGACACCCGCGACGGCGTCGGCGCCGTAGGTCGACGATGCGCCGCCGGAGATGATCTCGACGCGCTCGATCGCGGCGGTCGGGATCGTGTTGATGTCGACGGTGCCGGTGGCGTCGGCCGGCGTGGCGCGGCGGCCATTGACCAGGACGAGCGTACGGTTGGTGCCGATACCGCGCAGCGAGACCGCGGCCGAACCCGGCGTGTTGCGCGCCGTCGGCTGGATGTCGCCACCGCCGGTGGTCGGCGTCTTGAGGTTGGCGGGCGTGAACTGCGGCAGCTTGTTGAGGTTGGCTTCGATCGACGACGTCGCCGAATTCTCGAACAGCTGCTCGTTCGCGGTCACGATCGGGCTGTTGGCCTCGAAGTCACGGCGCGCGATGCGCGAACCGGTGACGACGATGTCCTGGGCGCCGGCCTCGGGCACGCCCGGCGTGACGGGCGGCTGGCTGGCTTCCTGGGCAACGGTCTCGTCCGGCGTCGCAGCAGGCTGCGCGAAGGCGGGCTGGGCCAGCGCGGCGGTCAGCAGCGCGGCGGTGCTCGCAGAAAACATGAGCGCGTGCGCGCGGAAGCCGCGCGCAGGCAAAGATTGCTTGTCCAAGATATTCCTCCCCATTTGGAATAAGGCCGTTGCCAGGCTCTTGATGTTCAAAAATCCGGTCGTTCTGCGTGTCTACCCGGCACCCCTTTAGGGACGCAGACCAGAAGCAGATGGCGCAATCCACGCCGTCTAACCGATCCGGAAGCGCAGTCAAACCACTCTGCGGTACATCCACCATTCACCTGTGCCTGCGTTGCATCTGAGCAACAGGTCGGCAGCGGGCGGCCGGTCGGCGGCGCTAGAAATCGCCGGAACACACCCGTTGCCCGCGCATGAAAAAGGGGGCGATCCGACTGGCCGGACCGCCCCCTTGAACTCGCTCGACAGGGTAGAATTACCGCACCCGCATCACCCGCACCGACGGCTGGCCGCCGGCGTAGAGCAGATAGCCGCC
>JAQGKS010000181.1 GCA_028289965.1 Sphingomonas bacterium | reverse complement strand
TACCGGGCGCAAGGGGATCATGCCGCATCCCGGCTGTGGGCAGACCGCGCTGGCGCGATCTGGCGGCGCCGGCTCAGCCAGCTGCCCGAAGCGACCTATGGCCATATGGTCGAGCACGAACTTGCCTTTGGGAATGCACGCCGGGCGCTCGCACTGGCCCGCGCCGATTACCGGGCGCGGCCCTACGGTGCTTCGGCGATCGCGCTCGGCTGGGCCTATCTTGCCAACAACCGCCCGGTCGATGCGCTGCGGGTGGTGGAGCCGGTGCTCCGCTCCGCCTGGGTATCCGCCGACGGCCATGTCGTGGCGACGCAGGCGCTGCTGCTGCTGGGCCGTGGCGAGGAGGATGCGGCGGCGCACAAGGCGGCGCTGGCGATCAACCCGCGCGCGATGGACCGCGACACCGCATTGATCTGGTTCGGTCACTGACGCCGGCCAATGCCGCCGCAAGCGCGCTGCCGCTCGTGAACAGTACGATCGTCCGGCTATGTGCGGCCAGGCAGGAACGGGCGCGGTCGATCCGCGCCCCGTCCCATCAGAAAGGTTGCGCGCAGAGGCTGAGCCCGGCGCGGGTGAAGTCATCGGCCAGGGCATTGGTCAGCCCGGTCAGCGTCGTGGTGATCTCCGGCACCCATTTGCCGTTGGCATCGATGGCCGGATCATCGTCATTATACGCGGTCTTGGACGCGCTGCCGATCAGCGCGGTGGCGACCGCCGGCATGCCCATCCGATCGACCCGCACATAGGCCGAGGGCGCGTCGGTGCGGAAGTTGAACGTCGTCCCGGCGCCGGAGGCAAGTGGCGGAGTTCCCTGCGGCGCCGCCAGATACGGGAAGGTGGTGCGGAACGGCAGATCGTTCGCCGCCGGGTTGATCGGGATCGCGGCCAGCGTCGTCGCCGGGTGCTTGGTGAGATCGAGGAACAGTACCGCGAGGGTCACGTCGATCACCGGATCGGCCAAGCGGCGTCCGTTGGGGAAGCCCGAGGGGCCGGCAAGGTCGATCTGCAGCGTGTCGGGCACCACCAGGCTGGCGACGCTTGCGCCGCCGACCGTCTGCGTCAGGCAGCGCCGCACGTCATAGATGGCCGGCACCGCCACTGGTGCCGGGGTTGCGGGCGGCGGGACGACCGGCGCAGCGCTGTCATCGTCACCCCCGCACGCGGTCAGCAGCAAGGACAGCGACAGCGTTGCGAGGAGCGTCGAGTGGATCTTGGTGCGGTTCATCACAATTGCCCTCCGAAGCGAGAGGTGTCCGCCCAGATCCGGATCTTCTGCACCCCTGCGCCGAGCGCCGTCCGTGGAATCTGGAAGACCACTGCGGTGAGGTTCTGGCCCGCGAAGAAGTTGCGGTTCTTGTCGAACGACAGCGTGCCGGTGCTCTGCGTCGTCTTGAAGCCCTGGAGGTCGAAGAAGAACGGATCGTCATAGAGCCCGGCGCGGATCAGCACGCCGTTGCGCGAAAGCGTGGTTTCGACCGGGCCTTCGATCGTCCCGACCCCGGGCACATTCTCCAGCCGGATGCCGACATTGCCCGCGGGATCGGTGCCGAAGCGGAAGCGGATCGGAAAGGCCGGGGCGGTGAGCGAACCGTCGGTCGAGACGTTCAGCGTGTAGAGCACGTTGCGGTCGTACACGGCGGGGAGGGTGATCGCCTGCGGTCCCGCAAAGTTGAAGGCGATGATCAGGTCGCTGGCGGTATGCCAGGCATATATATCGGTGATGTCGGCCGCCTTGTCCGGGGTCATGTCGACCGCCGGATCCGTCCGCGCCGGCGGATCGAGGTGATCCGCAGCCCGCACCCCACGATCGGGCGCAAGCAGAAGGACCGCCGGGACCGCGGCAGCGAGCCCGGCCCCCAGCAGCAAACCTCTGATTATTTTCGACATCCAGCCCTCCATCGTCCCTGCCGACCGCCGGTTGGCGGACGTACAGGACAAGCAAGCGGCGCCAGCCGACGCGACGATCCGGGGGGCGGTATTCCCGTTCTGGGGGGACTTTTCTACACGCTCGCTGCGGCTTACTCTATATTCAGCTTCCGCTACTTGCCAGCGTGAAAAGCATATTGAACCAGCCGCTCAGAGATCTTGGACCAGCAGTGCCGGGGATCTTGGAACGAGCAGTGCCGGGCGGCGCCAGACGCGGGGGCGCGCGCAAACCTCGGCAGTGGAGGGCCGCTGCCTAAAATTGTTCGAGGGTCAGGGTCACCGGGGTCCACGGCCCGGCTTCGTCGCCATTTTCGACCTCGACGATGATGTACGTCGTGCCCTCATAGTTGACCGACCCGCCCACCCTGACCGGGGCTGTGCCGCGCATCTGGGTGACCTTCAATATCGGTGGTGGGGGCAGCTCCATCGTGCCTATCCGCATTCTTGTCGGAGGAGGCACGATCGCCCGTCGACGTGACGGGCGATCGCTTGACCTTCTCTATCCTATTCTGCCCGCACGCTCGCGGCGTCGAGGTCCACCGCCATCTCGCGCGGCCAGAAGCGCAAACTGCGGCACTCGGTCACCAAAGTCTTGGCATCGCTCGCCTTGGCCAGTGCGATGAAGCCCTTGTCCAGTTCGGGCGGCACGCGGGCCTCGGCGAACAGCGCCAATGCCTCCTTGGAATAGCCGATATATTTGCAGTGGCCATAGGCATCTGCGACGAAGTCCTTCGACGCCGCATCGGTCGCGAGCAGCGCCGCGCCGGCGGCCGAGGGGATGATCGCGACCGCATCGTACAATACCGATGGGCCGCCATCGATCTTCTGCTTGGCCGCGACGGCGGTGCCGTCGTCGAGCGTGACCCCGCCGATCTTGGGCGCGATCACCTCCCACACCGCACCTTCGGCCTGCAACGCCTTGGTCAGGGCGTTGAACAGGTCGGCGGAGCTGCCGTCGGTCAGGAACAGCCCCATCTTGCGGCCCTTGAAGCTGTCCGGGCCATTGGCGAGGATGCTGAGCTTGCGCGAGGGCGGAAGATCGAGCGTCGGCTTGGCCGCCAGCGCCGCGTCGGGCAGCGCCATGCCGAGCCCGTCGGCGACCGTCGCCGCCAGGCCCTTGTCGATGTTGAGCAGGTGCGACACGGCCCGCGCCCGGATATCCACCCGCTGGACCTTGCTCAGTTCGAACACCAGCGCATCGCCGATATGCTTCTGCTCGATCGGCAGCTGGCTGATGTAGAATTGCCGCGCCTGGCTATAATGGTCGGCGAAGGTTTCCGAGCGGATGCGCTGCTTCACGCCTTCCACCGGCGCGGGGAAGCTGGTGAACCCGCGCGACGGGTTTTCGCGAGGGCCCGCGTTCACGCCCCAGCTGTTCGGCTCATAGTTTGCGCGCCCGACCGGGTTGCGCATCGCCATGTGGCCGTCCTGCTGGAAGTTCATGACCGGACAGCGCGGGGCGTTGATCGGCAGATGGGTGAAATTGGGTCCGCCAAGCCGCTTCAGCTGCGTATCGAGGTAGGAGAAGTTTCGCCCGTGCAGCAGCGGATCGTCGCTGAAGTCGATGCCCGGTGGCACGTTCTGGGTGCAGAAGGCGACCTGTTCGGTATTGGCAAAGAAGTTGTCGACGTTGCGATTGAGCACCAGCCGCCCGACGATGCGGACGGGCACGTCTTCCTCGGGGATCAGCTTGGTCGAATCGAGATGGTCGAACGGCAGCTTGGCCGCGGTCTCCTCGTCGAACAACTGGACACCGAGCTCCCATTCCGGGAAGTCGCCCGCCTCGATCGCTTCCCACAGGTCGCGACGATGGAAGTCGGGGTCCGCGCCGCTGATCTTGACCGCTTCGTTCCACAATACCGATTGCAGACCCTGCTTGGGCTTCCAGTGGAATTTGACGAAGGTCGAGCGGCCATCGGCATCGACCAGGCGGAAACTGTGGACGCCGAACCCTTCCATCGTCCGGTAGGAGCGGGGGATCGCCCGGTCCGACATGGTCCACATGATCATGTGCCAGCTTTCGGGTGAAAGGCTGACAAAATCCCAGAAATTGTCGTGGGCGGTCTGCGCCTGCGGGAAGGCGCGGTCGGGCTCCTCCTTGGCGGCGTGGACGAGGTCGGGGAATTTGATCGGGTCCTGGATGAAGAACACCGTGATATTGTTGCAGACCAGATCCCAATTGCCCTCGCGGGTGTACATCTTGACCGCAAAGCCGCGCACATCGCGCGCCAGATCGCGCGATCCGGCGCGCCCGACGACGGTCGAGAAGCGCACGAAAACCTCGGTCTGCACACCCACCTGGCTCAGCACGTCGGCGCGGGTGTAATCCGCCAGCGAGTCGGTCAGCTCGAAAAAGCCATGCGCGCCA
>JAQGKS010000178.1 GCA_028289965.1 Sphingomonas bacterium | reverse complement strand
CCCATGCGCCGCTCGTCGATGCGTCCGAGATCGATCACCGGCAGCCCCTTGAACAGCACCTCCTCGCGGTAGCCTTCGTCCTTCGAGGAGAGATCGAAGGTGAGCCGGCGAATCATCGCCCGCGCCTTCAGCGGATCCCACTTCGATCCGTCGGCGAAGGGGAAGAACGGGAAAGGATTGGAATCGAAGATCGGCGCCTCGAGGATGACCTTGTCGCCCACGGTCCGCGCGTTGAAGGTGTGGACAATCCCCCGCTCCGGACCCTTGAACCAGCGCACGTCCTTCGCCTCGCCGTCGCGGGGGAGGATGCCGAACAGGCTCGGCAGCGTGCTGTCCCAAGCCCAGTGGATCTGGCGGGCCTTGAGCCGCTCGATGTTCGTGCGATAACCGTAGACCGGGAAGATCACGTGCTTATCGGTGATCGCCCAATCGTGCACCATCGTTACGTACGGCACCTTCAGCCGCGTCTCGCGCGTGACCCGGCCCTTCCTGTCGATGACGTAGTAGAACAGGTCGTCGCTCGCCAGGCCCGTCGCCTCGTAGCCGAAGGTCAGCATCTCGCCCGTCATGGGATCGATCTTGGGATGCGCGGTGAAGGTCTGGCTCTTGTAGCGGCCGTGGAAGTCCCATGGGCCGATCGTCGCCAGCGTCTTAGGGTCGATCTCGTACGGGTGCGCATCCTCCTTCAGCGCAAACAGCTTGCCGGCATGCGCCTGGACCGAGGTATTGGCGACGGTGTTCAGCCACGGCTTGTCGATCACCTGCACCGCGGGATCGTTATCATAGGGGTTGCGATAATAGCCGTAGAGCTGCCGCCCCGCCTTGTCGTTGTTCACGAACCGCGGCGTGCGGATCCAGCGCCCGGTATAGCTCACCTTGCCGTTCTTGAAGCGGAAGCGGCTGATATAGCCGTCCTGCGCGAAGGCGCTGTCGTCGGCATGCTTGGGCGGATAGAACCAATCTCCGCCGACGCGCACGAAGGCGCCGCGTAGCGCAATCGGGATCGCGCCTTGCGTCTCGCACTCGGCGATGTCCGCCTCGAACCGCTGGGGCGCGAAGAAGCCCTTCATGCCGGGCATGTTCGAGAAATCTGTCATCCCTACAGCGCCTGATAGTAAGTGAAGGTAACGTCGCGGCCATCCTGCGATGCCTCCGCGCTGCCGATCAGCACCGCATCGTTCAGCCACGCATGCGGCCCCTGTGCATCGGCGTCGAAATAGGCCTGGATGCGGAAATAGCCGTCGGGGCGGTGGTATCCGACATGGCTGAAGTAGAGCCACTCGCCAGTGCCCGCCTTGACCATGAAGCGGGCGTAGAGCTGATCGACCCCGTCGCTACGCACCGCCCCGTAATTGCCGCCGCTGTCGGGAAAGACCGCACCGGTCAGTCCCGGACCGGTGATCGTCCCACCGGTAATGTTCTGGAAGACACGCTGGCCGTGTGGCGTCGTCTCACGGTGCGCAGAATCGAATTTCGCCTTTAGCTGGAAGGCATAAGCGAGCGTGACAGGGCCGATCTCGTCCTTGGTATCCACCTTGGGGGGCGTGAACGTCCGTGCCATCACAGCACCTCGTAATAGGTGAAGATCGTGTGATCCGGGTTTTGGTAGCGGCCGCCGTGGCCGACGAATACGGTCTTGTTCATCCAGGCATGCGGCCCCGTCGACGGCGCGTCGAACACCGGCATCAGCCGCATGCGCAGCGGCACGGCGCTATCGGCCGGGGCCTCGAAGTTCTGGTTCGGCACCTCGCCCGGCGCGCGTGACCGCGGCGCGGCGGCCGATCGGCGGCCATCCATCCGCTTCATGTAGCCATGATTTTCAATGTAGATCCGCGTACCGTCGCTCGCCTCCAGCGCATAGCTCGCGTCGAGGCCGTGCCCTCCGGCATAATCGGCACCGCTATAGGGCACCACCCGACCCTGCAGCCGCGGCCCCCAGATTTCGCCGCCGGCGCACGGCACGAAGACGCGCCCCTGGTTCGATTGGATCCGGATCCGCTCCGCGAAGAAAATGCTGAGCGAGAAGGCCAGGCGCAGCTTCATCTCGGGTATGCCGGGCGGCGGCGGCCCGAGCGCCGGATCACCGACGGCGCGCGGCGGCGCGCTGCTCTGTGCCTCTCCTCGGGCGCCGGCGATCAGGCCACTGGCGGCCAGTCCCGCCGCCATCAGGGATCTGCGATCGATCATCGGTGGGCTCCTCTTCCCGTCTCGCTCAAGCCGGCAGCGGCAGCGTGTCTTCCTGGACCCAGATGCCGTGCACCTGCGGGCCGGCGCGGAACGGCAGCAGGACGCGCGCAATGTCCCCCTCGCCGAGCCGCTGGGCGTCGGCGATGATCAGTTCGGATCGCATCTCGGCATAGTTGGAGGCGACGCCGATCAGATAACCGTCACCCTCGGCGGTGCTGCCCGGTCGCGGCACGAAGCAGCATTCCTGCAGCGAGTGGACGTCGCCGACGAAATAAGTGTCGACCTTGCCCGTCTTCAGGTCGAAGCGGCCGTAATTGTTGGTGACGCGGCCGCGCATGTTGCCAGCCCGCTTGGTATCGAACGCCGCCTTGTCGTCGGTCATTCCGGTATAGGCGTAACGCTGGTCCAGTGTCAGGAAGCGCGGATCGACCCGCGCGAGATCGACCACGGGGCTCGGGAACAACGTCTCCTCGTGCCAGCGATCATCCTTGGAATTGAGGTCGAACGTGTAGCGGCGAATATACGCCTTGGCGCGGTCACGATCGAACGGGGATCCGTCGATGTTCGGGAAGAAGGGGAAGAAGTTGGTGTCCCAGAAGGGCGCCTCAAGGATGACCTTGTTGCCCTCCGTGCGCGCATTGACGGTGTGCATCATACAGCGCTCAGGCCCCTGGAACCAGCGCATGTCCTTCGCCTCGCCTTCGCGCGGCATTATGCCGATGAAGCTTGGCTGGGTCTTGTCCCACCACCAGTGGATCTTGCCCGATTGCAGCATCTCGCGGCCGGTGACGTAGCAGGCGAACGGGAAGATGATGTGCTTCTGGGTCAGCGCGATGTCGTGCATGATGCTGACGTAAGGAACCTCGAAGCGCACCTCGCGCTTGATCCGGCCGTCCGTGCCGACGGTGTAGACGAACACGTCCTTGCTCGCCGGGCCGGTCGCTTCGTAGCCGTAGGTGATCATCTCGCCCGAGACCGGATCGATCTTCGGATGGGCGGTATGCGTCTGGCTGCGATACTTGCCGTGGAAATCCCAGGTGCCGACCGTATCGAGCGTCAGCGGATCGATCTGGTAGGGGAGACCGTCTTCCTTGAGCGTGAAGAGCTTGCCCGCAAAGGCAAGCGGCGTCGTGTTCGACACGGTGCGCCGGTTGGGATGCGCGACATCCTTGATGCTCGCATCGTCTGTCCATGGGTTGCGATAGTAGCCGTAAAGTTGGCGCTGCGCGGCGAGGTTGCGCTCGAACCGCTCGGTCCGCACGAAGCGGCCCTTATAGTCCACCCGCCCCTTGTTGAAGCGGAACATGCTCACGTAACCGTCGGTGTTGAGCACCGCATCGTCGGCGAACTTGGGCGGATAGAACCATTCGCCACCAAGGCGGACAAATGCACCCTGAAGATCGGCGGGGATCTTGCCGACCACTTCGCAGTCGCGGATTTCCGCATCGTAGCGTTGCGGCGAGAAGAAGCCTTTCATCGTCGCGTTGCCGGAGAAGTCTACCATGATCGGTCCTTGAACGGGTTGCGGCGACGATGGTCAGATATTGTAGACGAGGCGAGCCAGCGTCTCTTCGTCATGGCCGTCCAGCGAACGCAGTCCCCCCGGGGGTAGGTACGGTTCGACCTGTCCGCTATGATCGATGTAAAGCTGGTCGGCATGGAACGCGACGACCGCGCGTCGCGCCCGCAGGGGGCCCGTCAGCCACGGCGCGGTCACAGCGCCTGCCGGGTTGAGCGCGGTGCTGGCCAGCAGCAGCAGCCCGCCTCCGATCAGGCCCCGTCGCGACGTTCCGATCGCTTCCTGCATCCCAGCGCTCACGCCAACTTCCTTGTCCACTTGGCGCCTCACAGCTTATATCGCACGCCCATGCGATAGGCGCGGCCGATCGGATCATGCCAGACCGGCACGAACGGGAAGCCGAAATTCTGCGGCGCCAGTACCGGATCGCGATCGGTCAGGTTGTTGACGACGCCGAACACCTCGACACCCTTGATCGGCCGCACGCTGGCCGTGAGATTGAAGTAGGTGCGCGCCTCGATCGTGTTGTCGTTGATCGTCGCTCCCTCGACGAAGGTATTGTTATACTTGCCCTTGCCGACGGTGCGCATCTGCAGCCCGACCGACCAGAGATCGTTGTCGTAGTTGACGAAGCTGTTGGTCAGCCACTTTGGCGATCCGAGGCCCGAAACTTCACCGGCTCGTTCGGTGATCGCACCGAGAATGTTATCGCGGTAGCGCTTGATGTAATTGCCCGAGAAACGCAGCGTTAGCGCACCGCCGGCCGAACTCGTCACCCGGCTCAGCGGCAGGCGGTACGATGCCTCGAAATCCCAGCCGCGCCGCTCCGTCGAGTTGATGTTCTGGAGCGTGTTGATGACGCGATAGAAGGACGAGGACCCCGTCGGCTGGACGGTGATCAGCGAGCAGAATTGATCTCTCTGTGCGGCCGGTACGGCGACCGTGCCGTTGCAGCTGTTGATGATCACCTGAGGATCCGGTGCCGCGATCGCGTCGTTGACCTTGATGTTGTAGTGGTCGACCGAGAATTGCAGACCGGGCACGAACGGCGGCGTATAGGAAGCGCCGATCGTCGTGGTCTTCGACTTTTCGGGATCGAGATCGCGATTGCCGCCGCTCAGATTCTCGGTGGCGAGCGAGCCGGCCGGACCGCCGTTGACACCGGAGTTGAACGTCCGCGTCAGTGTGGTGCTCACCGCCGGCGTGTTCAGCTCGAACAGGTTTGCGGCGCGGATGTCGCGCGAGCGGTTGGCGCGGACGAGCAGGCCCGGGATCGGCGACCAGGTGCCGCCGACCTTCCAGGTCGTCACCGCTCCCGAGGTCGAATAATCGGTGTAGCGGACGGCGCCGGTGAGCTCGAGCGAGCGCAGCAGCGTCCAGTCCTTCGCCAGCGGGATCGCGATTTCGCCGTAGACCTCCTTGACGTTGAACGAGCCACGCAGCGGCGGCGCGTTGCTGGCCTCGAAGGCAGCGACTGCGGTGAGCGGATCGACCGTCGTCACCTGCTTTTCGCGTCGATATTCGAGGCCGGTCGCGAGCGAGACCGGGCCGGCCCAGAGCTCGAACAGGTCGCCGCTAACACCCAGGTTCGCAGCGGTCTGCTCGTAATCGGTTGCCGTCACCTGCGTGGCGGTGACGTAGTTACGTGCATCGGCCGAAGGCGCGCCTTCGCCGAACAAGTTGATCGGTACGCAGCCGGCCGCAGCGGCGTTGAAGGCCGGCCCCGGCAGGGTGGCGCGGCACACCGGCGTCCCATTTGGCCCGGTCACGACGTCCGCCGCGAAGTTGAAGCGCTGGACGATGCGTCCGTTGGCGACCTGCTGGCGATATTCGTTCTTGCCGTAGATAACCGCGCCATCGATCGTCCAGGTGCCGACCTTGCCATTGAAGCCGGCGACGCCGCGATAAGTGAGGTTCTTCACCGTTGAATATTGGTAGCCGATATCGACATGGTTGCGGCCGAGATTGAAGGTCGTGATCTGGTTGGCGGCATTCTGCGGCAGCGCGTTGAGCCGCGCGATCTCGGCGCGGAGAGCGGCAGGGATGAACGGGTTCTGCGCGACGTTGATGAGGATCGGCGCACCATTTGCCTGATCGTTGCGCGCCGGTAGCGTCTGGTTGTTCGCCCTGGCGCGCGAATAGCTGCCCTCGGCATAGATGTCGAAATCGTCGACGATCTCGTGATTGAGGCGGGCATAGCCTATGATACGGCGGACAGGCGGGATCACGTCGACGCCTGTGTTGAGGTTGGTGCCCTGATTGCTGCCGCCGCCGGTCATGAAGCCCGGGCCGACATTGTTGCCGTACTGGAACCGGCCGAGCGAACCATCCGGATTGAAAAATATGCCGCGGAGCTGCGCGGCCGCTCCGGTGGTGTTGTAGATCAGACCGCCGTTCGTCATCGTCGAATAGCGCACATCCTCCAGCCGCAGGTTGAGCGCGGCGTTGGTCTCGCTGGGCCGGCAATTGGCGAGGGCCGGCGGCGTCGTAACGGTGGCCGTCACCCGGCACGGATTGGCATAATAGCCGAAGCCGCGGCGCCCCCAGTCACGCGTGTAGATGTCGCCGACGCCCTTGTTGCGAATATAATCCCCCGCGACGACGATGTTCGTCCGCTCGCCAATCCTGGTGCCGTACACGGCGCCGAGGCGGAATTCCTTGTAGTCGCCTTCTTCGGCCAGACCATATTGGCCCGTCACCTCCAGCCCCTCATACTTCTTCTTGAGGATGAGGTTGACGACGCCTGCGATGGCGTCCGACCCCCATTGCGCGGATGCGCCGCCGGTGACGATGTCGACGCGATCGAGCAACAGCGTCGGCACCTGGTTGAGATCGATCGCGTAGTTGGCGAGGCCGGTCGTAATTTGCGGCACGAAGCGGTTGCGATCGACCAGGACCAGCGTGCGCGACACGCCGAGGCCCCGAAGATCCGCGTAGTAAGCGCTGGGGAAGATCGTCCGCGGCGCGGTCGTCGCCGGATTGACGGTCGCTCGGAATTGCGGCGTCTCGTTCAGGACGGTGCCGATGTTGGTGGCGCCGCGGCTCTCGATCGCGGCCGCACCGATGATCGTGGTCGGCGTCGGGGCGGTGAAGCCGCTGCGTTGGATGCGCGAGCCGGTGACGACGATGTCCTGGGCGGACGGCTCTGCCGTTCCGAGTTCCGCGGCCGCTGCCGGGGCATCTGCCGCGACCTGCGCATATACAGGCGCCGCTCCAATAAGTGCGACAAGGCTGGCCGAGCAGAGCATTGCCCGCTGGCTGTACCGTGGCTTGATCGTCATCCCCGTTCTCCCCTTGACGGGCGCGCTGCCTCTAGCGGACGCTCTCCCCTTGTCGGTTCCTAGCGCGGTGGCGATGGCTGGCGCTTCGTTGCCGGTGAACGGCGGCTTCATCCGCAGCGAACGGACCGGCGATCCGGGCGCTCTGGACGAAGCGGCGGTTCGCCCGAGCCGATGCGGCGCCGGCCAAGGCTGCTAACGGTAGCGCAAGGATCGAGGGAGGCGGGGATGGTTTGGCGTTCGGCACTTGTCGCGTTGACGCTGGCGGCGAGCCCGCAGCCATTGATGGCGGCCACGAAGTGCGACACCGCCTGCCTCGAACGGATCGGCGGCCAGTACATCGCCGCCTATTTCAAGCAGGACCGCAAGCTCGCGCCCTTCGGGCCGAAGGTGCGGTTCATCGAGAATAATGTCGAGATGCCGTTCCCCGACGGCAGCTGGGACGCCGTATCGGGCCAGGCCGCGCCGACAATCATGTTCTCCGATCCGCAGACGGGCGGCGTCGGCATCTCGACCGGCGTGATGATGAGCGACACACAGGGCTTCCTCGCCGTTCGCCTTAGGGTCGCCGGCCGCCGCATCGTTGAGGTCGAGCATATGCTTTCGACCAAGCGTGGCGTCAGCGGACCACCCACCCCGATCGGCGACGTCACCAAATTCGCCCACGATCCAGAAATGATGCGCGTGCTGGAGCCGGCACAGCGCCGCCCGCGCGCGGAATTGATCCGCATCGCCGACGGCTATTTCAAGACGCTGTCACGCAACAATGGCACGCTCCACACCAGTTTCGGCGACAAGTGCCACCGCCAGGAGAATGGCTACGAGACCGCCGCTGACGGCTGCGCCACCGGATTCCGCCAGGGACGCTTCGCCTTCAACGAACGCGTTCGCCGCGCCCACTTGATCGTCGACGAGGCGCGCGGCCTGGTCATGTCCCGCGGCTTCATCGACCACAAGGGCACGGTGATTGACTACAAGCTCACCGACGGCACCGACCGCCGCTCGCCCTTCCGCGAACCGCATACGTGGAGTTTCATCGAGACGTTCAAGATCTCCGACGGCGCAATCACCTCGGTCGAGGCCAACTTCATCGGCTCGCCATACCGCACCATCTCCCCGCTGGGCGCGCCGATCGAATAAGCAGGGCTCCGGCTCAACGCTCCGGCTTGCCTGCCTTCTGCTGCTCGGCGAGCTTCTGCGCCTCGCTGCCGAGATAGGCGCGGAGGCTTTCGGCCTGGGCCGGATTGATGCGGTCGGCGAAGCTGATCATGCCGAGTTGCGTCAGCGCGCCATCCAGCACGACCGCCTTGAACGCCGCCGCATCGTGGATCCACCCGGAGCGGCGAAGGTCCGGCAGGACATTCGACGAGCGCTCTATCGGCCGCCCGTGGCAGCGACCGCAGGTGCGATCGTAAATCTCCTTGCCCACGGCGACCTCTGCGGCAGCGAAGGGCCCGGGCGGCGGCGCCACAGGGCCGGCGAACGGCGGCATCGGGGGTAGCTTCGCGGTGCCGCCCAGCTTGAACACGTAGACGCTGCCATTCTGACGCTCGCGCGGGCGCTCACTCGATCCCCATAGCGGCGAGGGCCCGCCCGCGCCCGCGACCACCGCGACATATTGCACGCCGCCGATACGGTAGGTGATCGGCGCCGCCATGATCATGTTCGGCGTCTTCATCTGCCACAGGATCTTGCCGTTGCGCGCGTCGATCGCGAGGAAGTCGCCGGTGATCTCGCCGCGCCCGGCGAAGACGAGGTTGCCGCCGGTCGCGAGCACCCCGCCGCCGCCCGCCTCGGTGCGATAGCCTTTCACGTCGATGCGCCACGCCTGTTTGCCGGTAAGCGGATCGAGTGCCTGGAGATAGTTTTCCGGCACGGGCATCCCGCCGAGGTTCTTCAGGTCAAGTCCGGCATGCGTGTCGCTCTGCACGTTGGGCCGATAGAGCCACGAGTTGGTGGATGTCGGCAGGTAGACGAGACCGGTCTTTGGGCTATACGCCATCGGCTGGAAACCGTGCGCGCCGGGCGGGCCGGGGCGTGAGATGAAGGGCTTGTCGATGTAACGCGCGCCCGGCTTCTCGACCGGGCGCCAGGTGGCCTTATCGATGTGCGACGCCCAATTGGGCTCGGGCACGAACTTGTTGGCCGCGATCGGCTTTCCCGTCTCGCGGTCGATGACGTAGAAGAAGCCATTCTTGGGCGCGTGCAGGATCACCTTGCGCATCCGCCCATCGACCTTGATCTCGGCCACGACGATCGGCTGAACCGACGTATAGTCCCAGCTGTCGTTCGGCGTCTCCTGATAGTGCCAGGCATACTTGCCGGTATCGGCATCGACCGCCACGATAGACCCGAGGAACAGGTTGTCGCCCTTGCCCGCGGACCGTTTATAATGACTGTGCGGCGCCCCGTTTCCGCCGCCAATGTAGAGACGGTTGTAGCTCGGATCGTAGACAAGCGCGTCCCAGGCGTTGCCGCCACCGCCGCCCTTCCACCACTCGCCCGACCAGGTCTTGCGCGCGAGCCGGTCGAGTATCTCGTCGGAGACCTCGCCGTCGGGCTTGCCCGGCTCGCCGGGGACGAGCCAGAAGCGCCACGCCTTCTTCCCGGTTGCCGCATCGTAGGCGGTGACGTAGCCGCGCGTCGGATATTCGGCGCCACCGTTGCCGATCACGACCCTGTCGCGGAAGACGCGCGGCTGGCCGGTGCTGGTATAGTTGCGGGTGCGATCAACGATCGTGTCGACGCTCCAGCGAGGCTTGCCGGTGTTGGCATCGATCGCGATCAGGCGGCCATCGAACGTCCCGACGAAAACCAGCCCCTTGTAGAAGGCGACGCCGCGGTTGACGACGTCGCAGCAGCCCTTCGGCCCCCACTCGCCCGGGACCTGCGGATCGTACTGCCACTTCTTCGCGCCCGTCACCGCATCGAAGGCGTAGACCTTTGACCAGGCCGTGGAGACATACATGACGCCGTCGACGACGAGCGGCTCGGCCTCCTGCCCCCTGTTGGTGTCGAAATCGGCGGACCAGGCCGGTGCGAGCATAGCGACATTCATGTCGTTGATGTCGTCAAGTGGTGAGTAATGTTGCTCGTCGCGGCCGCCCCCGGCCGTGAGCCAATCGGCGGTATCTTCCTGCCCCCGTTTGATGCGCAGATCGTCCACGGGGCGGGGAGACAGTTTCGCACCCGTCAGCGTCGCGGCCGCCCCAGCCAGTGCGATCGCCGTCCACCATCCGCGCGCCGTCCGAATCCGCATCTGCAAACTCCCATCCCTCGCGCATCCTTAGTGGCTTCTGCCGCAGCCGCTGGCTTTGACCGCAGCGAACTTTGGAGATGCTTGTATAGGAACTGCGGGAGCTCCGGCGTGGCGCGGTCTGCGAGCCATGGACTACCAGCCGAGGCACGAGTTCGCCAATTACTGGCGTTCCAAGGCTCGACGGAGTCGGGGGATCGCGGACGACTGGGCCATTCGGCAGCCTCGGGCGCCTGTGATCGCGGATGGGCCGGGATCGACAGCTATCCGCCGCAAAGCGGACGGGCGGCTATCCGTCATTTTTGGGGTCACGACTCATTGGTCATAGCCAGAAGATGACGGTGGCAGCAAGGGCGACGGCGCAGCACTCTCAAGGAGAAAGCAACATGGCAAGCGTAACTTGCCCTTGCTATCAAGAGCGCAAGGACAGCGGCGGCTTCTGGTACTGGATCTACTACGCGTCAAACGGGGAAGGCGATCGCTCGCAGCAGCGAAAGCTATGTGCGCCGTGATGACTGCACGCACTCGATCCAGCTGGTGCAGGGCTCGGCGTCACATCCGATCTTCTTTTTCGACTAAGGCTCAGCCATGCCGAGCTTCCTGCTGGAAGCGCCCCAAGCAGGACCCACGTGGAACGCCCAAGCCAAAGCACTTTCGCTTTAGCCGCCGCTTTTTCCTCGTGAAAGTGCTTTTAGAAAGGTGGTGCCGCCTACAGGACTCGAACCTGTGACCCCCGCATTACGAATGCGATGCTCTACCAGCTGAGCTAAGGCGGCGTGCCGGTGAGCGGGCGCTTATCAGCGCAGCTTGGGCGATACAAGCCTGCAGCGCGCAACGTCGGGCCGACGGGCAGTCTGATAACGGGTTGTAAATCATGTCTGGTGCAGTGTCCGGAGTGCGGGCGGCGGGCCTGCAGGGGATGCGGCCTGATGGATAATGCACATTCGCTCGACAGGATTTCGGAGGCTTCCGATTATCCCGACGCGCGTGAGCCCCAGATGGAGCCCCCGCCCGCGATCGGCACGGACGAGCGCCGGATGCACGTTCGCGCCTATAATTTCTGGGTCTCGCTCCTGCACGGTCGTGCACTGCCGCCGATCGACGCGCTCGATCCCGCGTCGCTGCCCGACTTCGGACCGCACGGCGTGCTGCTCGATTTCAGCGACGGGCCGGAGGATCCGCAGATCGCCTTCCTCGGCTCGGCCCTGCGTGCCGAGGGCAGCATCGATGGTGAGATCGCCCGGATTTCGGATGTCCCCGGCCGCTCGCTGCTGTCCCGCCTGACCGACCATTATCTGCAGATCCTCGCCAATCGCGCGCCGATCGGGTTCGAGGCCGAATTCACCAACGTCCGCGGCAACAACACGCTCTATCGCGGCATCCTGATGCCCTTCGCCTCCGATGGCGAGACGATCGACCATGTTTATGGTGTGATCGGCTGGAAGGAACTAGCGGATAGCAACACCACGACGGTGCTGGCGCTGGAAGTGAAGGCAAGCCTTGCCGCCAACCCGGCGCCGCAGCTGACGCGCCCGCCTTCGCTGTGGGCCGACGGCCCGGGATCGCGGCCGGAAGCCGGCGAATCCCTTGCCGCGGAGGAACGTGCGGCGCGGTCTCGCCAGATCCTCGAACCCTCGCTGGACGATACGCCAGGCACCGCCAAGACCGGGCTGGCCGAGTGCCTCGCGGCGGCCCGCAGCACGGCCAGCCTGCTGCGCGGCGCGGACATACGCAGCCGCAGCGCACTCTATCGGGCACTCGGGCTGGCCTATGATTTCGCCCTCGCCGCCGCCCGGCACCCCGGCGAATGGCGGTCCATGCTGGCCGCGGCCGGAATCCGGGCGCAGAAGCGCGCGCCGATGACCGCGGTGGTCAAGCTCGTCTTCGGCGCGGACTATGACAAAGCGCGCCTGACCGAATTCGCCGCCGTGCTGGCTTATGGCCAACGGCTCGGGCTGGAAGCAGGCGGAATGCGCCGCATGCTCGAGGCGCAGGAAGGCGGCCTGAAGGCCGTCGTCGCCGCCGAACGCAAGGTCCGCCACCCCCTGGACGATCGGCCCCGCAGCGATCCCGCGCGGGACGCGATGCGTGGCGCCAGCGCGCAAGGCTTCGTCGATCTGGCGACCGGCGACGCGGAGTTCGTACTGCTGCTCGCCCGGCGTGAGGATGCCGGCCGGGTCGCGGTGATCGGCACCGTCGGTGACGACGAGGCGATGCTCGGCCGCGCCATTCGCCGGCTTTCGCGCTGATTTCCTGAACGCCCCGCCGCCGCCGGCTTGCCGCCGGGTGGCGGCAGGTACATATCTCGCCCTGAGAAAGATGCGGCGAAAGGCGACCGCGCGAGGAGCGAGCGCATGAAGGCTGCCAATCCGTCCCCCACGGAGGCGCCCGATGCGCGCCTTCAGGCCCGGTTCGCGGACCTGCTCAGCGTGGGTGCCCTGCCTGGCGAAACCGAGGCGTTCGACAATGCGGCCCGCGCCGCCGCCTTCGTCGCCCAGACCGCGATGCTGCGCACGATCGGCGAGCCCGCGATCGCGATCGATTCGATCCATGTCGATCGCGGCACCCGGCGCATGGCGCTTGCGATCATCAATGACGACATGCCGTTCCTGGTCGATTCCGTCTCGGCCGCGGTCGGCGCGCATGGCCTCGCGATCCACCGCCTGCTCCATCCGGTGGTGTCCGTCCGCCGCGACGAGGATGGCCGCCTCACCGCGCTGTTGCCGGCCGATGAGAGCGGGGAGCGCCGCGAATCGGTGATCTACCTGGAAGTCGATCGCGCCGACGCGCGGATTCGCCGTGCGCTGACCGGCGATCTCGCCGCGGTCCTGGCCGACGTCCGCGCCGCGGTGACCGACTGGCCGGCGATGCAGGCGGCGATGACTGCGGAAGCGGACCGGCTGCCGGACGGCGAAGGCGCCGCACTGATGCGCTGGCTCGGCGATCGCCATTTCACCATGCTCGGCCACCGCGTCGAGATGGCGGACGGCACCAGCCGCGATCCGCTCGGCATCTTCCAGACCGGCGACAGGCAATTGTGGGACGGCGCCGCACGCGAAGCGGCGATCGCCTGGTTCAGCCGCGGCGGCGAGGCGCCGTTGATCCTCAAGGCCGATCGCGTCGCGACGGTCCATCGCCGCGCACCGATCGACCTGATCGTGCTGCCGGTGCGCGAGCAAGGCGCGGTGACCGGCCTGTCCGTCCACGCCGGCCTGTGGACCAGCGCGGCGCTGCGCGCCCCATCGGACAAGGTGCCCGTGCTGCGCGCGCGCCTTGCCGCGGTCGAGGAGAAATATGGCTTCGATCCGTCCGGCCATGCCGGCAAGGCGCTCCGCCACGCGCTGTCGGCGCTGCCGCACGATCTGCTCGTCGCGATGCCGCTGGATGCGCTGGAGACGGCGGCGCTGACGGCGATGTCGCTGGCGGATCGTCCCCGGCCCAAGCTGCTCCTCATCCCGAGCCCGCTTGGCCGCCACCTGTTCGCCTTCGTCTGGCTACCCCGCGACGAGCTTTCGACCAGCCGCAGGGTGGCGATCGGCGAATTGCTGGCCGCGGCGGCGGGCGGCCCGGTGGCGAGCTGGACGATCGAGCTGGACGTCGGCGAACTTGCCCTGGTGCGCTACACGCTCGACGTTCCCGCCGAGGCCCCGAAGCCGGACGCGGCGGCGCTCGATCGCCAGATCGAACAGATGGTGCGCGGCTGGGCCCCGGCGGTAGAGGGCGCGCTCGCCCAGGCGAGCGCGCCGGGCCGCGCGACCCGCCTCGCCCTCGGCTATGCGGCCGCCTTCCCCGTCGGCTACCGCAACCGCTATTCACCGCAGGACGCCGCGACCGACATCCTGCGGCTGCACGGGCTGGAAGGCCCCGGCGCGCGCGGCGTGCGGCTGGATCGCACGGCGGGCGAGGCATCGAACCGGCTGTCGCTCAAGCTGTACCGCGTCGGCGCGCTGATCCCGCTGTCGGAAGCGGTGCCGGTGCTGGAGAATTTCGGCTTTCGCGTGCTGGAGGAGGTGCCGACCCGGCTGGACGGCGGCCGGCTCGGCTATATTCACGATTTCCTGCTGGAGATGGACGATCCCCAGGGCGCCGATGCGCTGTTAGAGCGGGCGGAGATCGCCGAAGGGGCGATCGCCGCGGTGCTCGAGGCGCGCGCCGAGGACGATGCGTTCAACCAGTTGATCCTCGCCGCCGGGCTCCAGCCGCGCGACGTGCTGCTGTACCGCGCCTGGTTCCGCTACCTCCGCCAGGCGGGGATCAGCTATGGGCTCGACACCGTTGCCGCGGCGCTGCGCCGCGCGCCCGATGCGGCGCGGGCGATGATCGCCTTGTTCGATGCCCGGCACGACGCGGCGAGCGGCGACCAGGCCCGCGCCGATGCCGCCGCCGCCGCGGTCGACGCCGCGCTCGTCCAGGTCGCCGCGATCGACGACGACCGGATCCTGCGCGGGCTGCGCGCGGTGGTGATGGCGACGCTGCGCACCAACGCCTTTACCCCGGCCGCGGCAGAGGCGCTGGCCTTCAAGTTCGACAGCCACGCGATACCCGGCCTGCCCGCTCCCGTGCCGTGGCGCGAGATCTGGGTCTATTCGCCGCGCGTCGAGGGCATCCATCTTCGCGGCGGGCCGATCGCACGCGGCGGCCTGCGCTGGTCCGACCGGCGCGACGATTTCCGGACCGAGATCCTCGGGCTGATGAAGGCGCAGGTCGTCAAGAATGCGGTGATCGTGCCGACCGGGGCCAAGGGCGGCTTCTATCCCAAGCAGCTCCCCGCCCCCTCCAACCGCGATGCCTGGCTTTCCGAAGGCACCGAAAGCTACCGCATCTTCATCCGCGCGCTGCTGTCGGTCACCGACAACATCGTCGCCGACAAGGTGGTGCATCCGGCCGGCCTGTCGGTGCGGGACGGCGACGACCCCTATTTCGTGGTCGCGGCCGACAAGGGCACCGCATCCTTCTCCGATGTCGCCAATGCGATCGCGCTGGAACGCGGCTTCTGGCTGGGCGACGCCTTCGCCTCGGGCGGCTCGAACGGCTATGACCATAAGGCGATGGGGATCACCGCGCGCGGCGCCTGGATCGGCGTCGAGCGCCACTTCGCCGAGATGGGCACCGACATCCAGACCCAGCTGTTCAGCGTCGTCGGCTGCGGCGACATGTCGGGCGACGTGTTCGGCAACGGCATGCTGCTGTCGAAGGAGATCCGGCTGCTCGCCGCCTTCGATCACCGCCACATCTTCCTCGATCCGGATCCCGATCCGACAGCGAGCTGGCAGGAGCGCGCCCGATTGTTCGCGCTGCCGCGCTCGTCATGGGCTGATTACGACGCCAAGCTGATCTCGAATGGCGGCGGCGTTTTTCCACG
>JAQGKS010000123.1 GCA_028289965.1 Sphingomonas bacterium | reverse complement strand
CATCGCGGGCAATCAAGCGATCCGCTGACTCATGTAGAGGGACGACGAACGTGTATTCGCCTCGAATTCCAGGCTGCAACTCGGCCGCGATCTGCTCCGCATCAACCTCAAGCTCATAAGTCACCCGCTCCAGTTCGGCGGCGGCGCTTGGGCTCGAATCTGCAAGGAGGAACGTCCTTTCAAGCGGCTTGTACGCAACCTCGCGAAAGTGGGCGGTGATGGCGTCGCAATCGGCCTCAGTGACCTTGCGTAGGAGGGTCAGGCCCGCCCGCGCCGGCGGCTGGAGCCGGCCGGTGGCGCGCGCTACCAGCGACTCAAAATCCCGATTGGCTGCATCGGCAGCCGCGTAGACCTGCGACCTATCCGTTGTCCTTAGCGATCTACGATAGAGAGGCTTCGAGCCGAACACCGCCGCAAACATCGCCGGGTGCCGCTTCACGCTTTCAGGGACACGCCGCTCAAATTGATAAACGCCGCCTCGCTTGCGGACATGCGGAACCGTAGCTGCCATATCCTCGCCCTTCTTCCTAACACCATGTCTCACACGATTGTCTCGCACTCCTACAAAGAAAACACCGTATTTTCAATACGTCGTGCGATCCCATAGCACTAGGATCAGGAGTATACCACTCCCGTAGGGGTCACCACGGCATGCCAGGCACTCGGCACCGGAAATCCACCGTTCCCAAGCTACTTGGGCAATGGATGGAATAAGCACGCGGATACAGGCTGAACCAAGCGGGAACAGCCAGAGACAATCCCCGAACAGCGCTCGAGTGGCAAACGTCGCTTCGAGTCGGCCGGCGAATTAGCCCCTGCTCGTCCATTGTCTTTCCCTGGCCGGAGTGAACCCCGAGATCCTGATATGGGCGCGAGAGACTGCGGGTCTCGACCGGGAAGTGCTGGCCGTAAGATCAACTTGAACTCGGCTCGGGGAGCAGCGGCGCCGATCACCTCGCCGCAATCGAATCTGGTGACGAGGCGCCTTCCGCTTCCGTCCCACAGCGGATGGCGCAGCAGTATCACCGCCCGCTCCTCACCTTCTATATGCCAGAGGCTCCCCGGCCCGCCGACGTGGGCCAAGACTTCCGCACCCTGCCCGCTGAAGGCGACCGGTCGAACGTCCTTTTCGCTACGTTGCTGCGGGACGTGAAGGCGCGGCAGTCGCTGGTTCGCGACACGCTTGAGGATGGCGACGATGTGGCGCAATCCAGATAAAGCCGCAGCGTCAGAACCTCCCGGGGTGGAGGCGAATGGGAACGGCTCGGGCAAGGCCCGCCAGCCCAATGCGGCGATCACCCGGTTGCTTTCGACCGCTCGCCTGCCTGCCGCCTGATCGAACGACCAGGTGCTACCATCGCCGCGCGCCGTGGTGCCGCCGATGGAAACGATTAGCGCCCGGACACCTCGCTTGTCGTCGGTCTCGCCGACAACTTCCCCGCCCCGCTCGCTGGGAAGGGCGGTCGCGTCGTGGGGACAGCTATTAAACCAAGGCCCGCGATCGCCGATCCAGACGGCGATCGGAGACAGGTGAGGCTTAAAGGGGGCTTGGCAATCCCTGCCACATTGCGCTGATTGCCGGCGCCTCCAGTCCACGGCTTCGAGCAAACCCTGGTGGATAGCGCCGACGGATCAGGGCGCGGGTCGGGGACGATCCGCCGCGCATCCTACATCCCCGACATATTCTTCATCTTGCCGTGCTGCATATTCCCATTCTGCATCTTCATCGCGGCGTCGAGATGCTGCCGGACGATGGGCACCGCCGACTTGGCGGACATGCGGAGCGGAGCTTGATCACCGCGGGTCGAATAGCTCCGGTGCAGATCCAGTGCAGCCTGATGAGCCGGGATCTGCTGGGCGATGTAGATGCGGTCGAAATCCGCCGGTGCTGCCTGCTGCAACTCCGCGATAGAAGCGGTTGCGCCGGCATCGAGCATTGGCGGAGTCGGCGTCAGGCCAGCCTTCTTTGCCGCCTTCATCGTCGCGGCCGTAGTCTTCTGGTGATGCTGGATCAGCATGTTGGCGAATTTGCGGACCGCCGGGGTCGGCGACTTCTGCGAAGCGATCTGGCTCGAGTTGATCTCATAGAGGTCGCTCATGCCCGCGGCCATGACGTAGGGCGTTGCTGCCGTCTTGGCTTCCGGCGGCGGCGGCGGCGGCGGGGTCTGCGCGGCAAGCGGGGCAACACCTGCTGCCGCTGCGATCAAAATGGGAAAAGCGTTTAGTTTGAACATGGTATGTCTCCCTTCCACCGGCACGACCAACCGATCGAAGCGCGCGAAGTTCCCCCGCTGGATGACCTGGTAAGCGGCCCGATCACGATTCCCGATCTCCTTCGCAACTTGCCTGGATCGCTTGTCGCATTCGGCCGTTCCGACGATCCCGCAACTGCAAGCTCGACCAGCACATGACCAGCTACGGCTTCCATGCGTCCCACGAGCAGTTCGACCCGGCGGAGCTGCTCGCCTGCGTTCGACTGGCCGAGCAAGCCGGTTTCTCGTCGGTATCGGCGTCGGACCATTTCCACCCGTGGAGCGAACGCCAGGGGCAGTCCGGGTTCGTCTGGTCGTGGCTGGGTGCGGCGATGGAGCGCACGGCGCTGCCCTTCCGCACGGTGTCGGCCCCCGGATACCGATACCATCCCGCGATACTGGCCCAGGCGGGAGCGACGCTGTCCATAATGTACCCGGATCGTTTGTGGATGGCGTTGGGCAGCGGGGAGCGGTTGAACGAGGGCATCACCGGGCTTCCCTGGCCGATCAAGCAGGAACGCAACGCGCGGCTTCGCGAATGTGCCGAGATCATCCGCGCGCTGTGGGCGGGCGAAACCGTGACGCACCACGGACGGGTTATCGTCGAGGAGGCCAAGCTCTACACGCGCCCTTCCCGCCCACCGCAACTGATCGGGGCGGCCACCTCGGCAGCCACGGCGCGTTGGTTGGGCGGCTGGGCCGACGGCTTGATCACGCTTGCAGGTGGTCCGGTCGCGCAGCTCAAGGAGATCATCGCCGCGTTCCGGGAAGGCGGCGGCGGGGGCAAGCCGATCATCGCGCAGGCAAAGCTCGCCTGGGGCAGCGACGCCGCGACGCTCAGCGCAGACGCGTTCAGCCAATGGCGAAGCAACCTGATCTCCGGCGACGTCGTGTGGGAGCTTCGCACCCCGGCCCATTTCGAGCAGGCGACCAGCCTTGTCTCGCCGACCGATCTCCACCGGAGCGTTCGTGTCTCGACCGATCTGGCGCAGCATGCTGCCTGGCTTCAGGACTATGCCGACGCGGGTGCAGACGAACTCATCCTCCACAATGTTGGCCGCAACCAGCGCCAATTTGTCGAGGCGTTTGGATCTCGTGTCCTTCCGCAACTTCGATGAGGAGGGGGAAAATGGACATCCGAAGGAAGTGGGGCGCTATGGAGGATGAGCGCCTCTCGCAGTTCGCAGATCCTACACACCTGGGCACTCACCAGCGCTGCCAGGTCCGAAATCACTCACGCTAGTCGATCAGATATTGCTCAGGGGATGTTTCATGCTTACCAACGCTTCCGTGTCGCCAGGCCCCATATCGCCATCTCCAACTAATCCAACCACGGCCGCCTTCGTCATCGGCCTTGCTTTGAGAGGTTTCTTCGACGGCATCCTCCTCAATCTAGTGTTGCATTGGCATCATTTATTAAGCCTCGTCCCCGGGGACACGTTCCGCGACCTGCGTGTGCAGGTTTATGCCGACGGGCTCTTCCACGTCGCCGTATATGCTATCGCTGTGAGTGGGCTCTGGAT
>JAQGKS010000108.1 GCA_028289965.1 Sphingomonas bacterium | reverse complement strand
TCCCACTCCGACACGCAAAAAACACCCGGGCGCTCGGATCGTTTCATAACGATTACGAATCGTTCGCAAATAACCGGCGATGCACCGACTGAATTAACGAAAACGTGTCCGCAGCATCTGCCAGGCGGCGCGCAACCCCAATGCCTCGCCGCCCTTGGGACGCCCGGGTTTAGCGCTGGGGCGCCACGCGAAGGTGTCGAAATGCGCCCACGGCGTCGCGGCCGGTACGAACCGTTCCAGGAACAGTGCCGCGGTGATCGCGCCCGCCAACCCGCCTTCGCCGGCATTGTTGATGTCGGCGATCCCCGACTTGAGCATGTCGGCATAGCCAGACCAGAGCGGCATGCGCCACAGCGGGTCCGATACCGTCGCCCCCGCCTCGATCAGGTCGGCGGCGAGCCGGTCATCGTTGCTGAACAAGGCCGGCAGATCGGGCCCGAGGGCGACCCGCGCCGCCCCGGTCAGGGTCGCGAAATCGAGGATCAGCGCGGGATCGTCCTCCGCCGCGCGGGTCAGCGCGTCGGCCAATACGAGCCGGCCTTCCGCATCGGTATTGCCGATCTCGACGTTCAGCCCTTCGCGACTGCGGAGCACGTCGCCCGGGCGGAATGCATCGGCCGAGACCGCATTCTCCACCGCCGGGATCAGCAGGTGCAGCGACACCGGCAGGCGGGCGGACATGATCAGCTGCGCCAGGGCGAGGGCATGCGCCGCGCCGCCCATATCCTTCTTCATCAGCAGCATGCCCGACGAAGGCTTGATATCGAGCCCGCCGCTATCGAAGCACACCCCCTTGCCGACGATCGCGATACGCGGGTTGCCGGGCTCCCCCCATTCCAGCTCGATCAGGCGCGGCGCGCGGTGGCGGGCGGCGGCCCGGCCGACCGCCGCGATCATCGGATAGTCCTGCGTCAAGGCATCGCCCTGCGTCACCCGCACGGGGGCGTGGGCGGCGTCGCCAACGGCCTGCACCGCCGCCGCGAGTTCCGCCGGTCCCATGTCCGATGCCGGGGTATCGACCAGATCGCGCACCAGCGCGGTGGCGCGGGCGAGCGCGACGACCTCGTCCATCCGCGCCGGTTCGGAGGTCAGCAATATCCGGGGCGGAACGGGATCGGCATTGGAGCGATAGCGATCGAGCCGGTGCTGCGCGAGCAGCCAGCCGAGCGCCGTCTCGGGCGCCGCATCCGGAACGCGGTAGCTCCCGGCCGGAAGGCGTGCGACTGCGCCCGCGAGATCCCAAGGGCCTGTCGCCTGCGGCACGCCGAGCGCCGCGTCCCATTCCCCGGGCTGATTGCCCGGCAGAAGCGCGAACTCGCCGGCCTTGCCCCGGAACAGGGCGGCGGCGACGGCCGCGCGCTCCCGCTCGGGTCGGCTGGAAGCCCAGTCTTCCAGGCCGCGGGCGGTGACGAGGTGGATCAGGTGCGCGGGCTGGCCGCGATCGGGTTGAATCAGCGAGGCAAAATCGGTCATCGCCGAACCATGCCGCCCGCATTCCGCCAAGTCGAGGCGGGAACTTAGGCTGCCGGCACCCCGAACAGATCATGCTCGTCCGCATCCTCGATCAGGACGCGGACGATATCGCCCTGCGCCAGCGATCCGGCATCGCGCAGGTGGACCTCGCCATCGATCTCCGGCGCATCGGCCTTGGAGCGTCCGGTCGCGCCGCCATCCTCGTCGACCACGTCGATGATTACGTCGAGCGTGCGGCCGATCTTGGCCTGGAGCTTGGCGGCCGAGATCGCCGCGGTACGCTCCATCAGGCGGGCGTAGCGTTCTTCCTTGACCTCTTCGGGCACCTGATCCGGCAGCGCGTTGGCCGCCGCGCCCTTGACCGGCTCGAACCGGAATGCGCCGACGCGATCGAGCTGCGCTTCGTCCAGCCAGTCGAGCAGATATTGGAAATCGGCATCGGTCTCGCCGGGGAAGCCGACGACGAAGGTCGATCGGATCGCGATATCCGGGCAGATCGCGCGCCACGCCTTCAGCCGCTCGAGCACCCGCGCTTCGTTGGCCGGGCGCTTCATCGCGCGCAGTACGTTGGGGGCTGCGTGCTGGAAGGGGATGTCGAGATAGGGCAGCACCAGCCCCTCGGCCATCAGCGGGATCACGCGATCGACGTGGGGGTAGGGGTAGACATAATGGAGCCGCACCCACGCGCCGAGCTTGCCCAGCTCTCGGGCCAGATCGGTCATGTGCGCGCGCACCGGCGCGCCCTTCCACGGCCACTCGGCATGCTTCAGGTCGAGCCCGTAGGCCGAGGTATCCTGGCTGATGACGAGCAGTTCGCGGGTGCCGGCGGCGACCAGTTTTTCCGCCTCGCGCAGGATCGCATCCGGCCGCCGGCTGACCAGATCGCCGCGGATCGACGGGATGATGCAGAAGGAGCAGCGGTGGTTGCAGCCCTCCGAAATCTTGAGATAGCTATAGTGGCGCGGGGTCAGCTTAAGATCGCGTTCCGGCACCAGGTTGAGATAGGGCGAGGGCGGAACCGGCGCCGCTTCATGCACCGCGCCGACCACCGTTTCATACTGATGCGGCCCGGTGACGGCGAGGACCTGGGGAAAGCGCGCGCGGATCGTCGCGGCTTCGTCGCCCATGCAGCCGGTGACGATGACGCGGCCATTTTCCGCGATCGCCTCCCCGATCGCCTCGAGGCTTTCCTCCTTGGCGCTGTCGAGGAAGCCGCAGGTGTTGACCAGCACCACGTCCGCGCCGGCATAGTCGGCGGACATGGCATAGCCATCGGCGCGCAGCTTGGTGAGGATCCGTTCGCTGTCGACGAGATTCTTCGGACAGCCGAGCGAGACCATGCCGATCTTCGGCGCGGAGGGGAGTTCTAATGCCATGGGAGCCGCGCACATAGTCGTCCCCGCGGCATTTTGCGAGGGGCGATCGGTTTTCGGTGAATCAGCTGCGCTTGGGCAGGTGCTGGATCGGATCGACCGGGCTGCGCTTGTTGCGGATCTCGAAATGCAATTGCGGCTGGGTGGCCGATCCGGTTTCGCCGGCGCGGGCGATGATCTGGCCCTGCTTGACCGATTGGCCGCGGGTCACCAACAACGCCTCGGCATGGCCATAAGCGGTGATCCAGCCATCGCCGTGGCGCAGCAGGATCAGCCCGCCATAGGCGCTGAGATCGCCGACATAGGCGACCACCCCGTCCGCCGCGGCGGCGATCGGCGTGCCGAGCGGGGCGGCGATGTTGATCCCGTTGCTCCGCCGCCCGCTGCCGAGCGGCCCGAAGCGGGTCAGGATCGGGCCGGTGACCGGCCAGGTGAACCGGCCGGAGAAGTTCGCCGGCTCGCCCACGGCCGCGCTGGCGGGCAGCTTGCGGGTGGCGGTTGCGACAGGCTTGACCGGTGCTGCGTTGGTGGCGAGCGCGGGCTCGCTGCCGGTGATCAGATCGTCGATCTCGACCCGGAATGCCTGGGCCCGTTGCTCGATCGACATGCGCGACACCTCGGCCCGGCTCGGCAGCAGCAGCCGTTGGCCGGTCCGCAGGATGTACGGCTCCTCCAACGCGTTGACGCTCGTCACGCGCGTCCAGTCGACGCCATAGGCCTGGGCGATGGCGATCCCCGTTTCGCCCGCCTTGACCCGGTGCCAGCGGCCGCCCGGAATCTTGAGCGCCTGGCCGGGACGGATCGTGAAGGGCGGGGCGATCCCGTTGAGCCGCGCGATCGCCTCCGATCCCGCGCCCGTCTTGTTCGCGATCACGCGCAGCGAATCGCCGGGCGCGACGCGGTAGGTCGATGCCGGCACGTCGATCGCATCGGGCACGACCTTGCGGACCGTCCAGGCCGGCGGGGCCTTGGCGGCGGCCGGCACGCTGACCTGTTCGCGTGCGGGCGTGGCGGCGGGCGGGCGCGCCGGCGCGGCTTCGCGCGGGCCGGAACGGTGGCCCGGAATGCAGCCGACCAGCAGGAGCGCGGCGGCGACGGTGCGAAGGTGGCGCGACATCGTTTCGGAGGGATCAACCATTCTGGTCCGAAGCGCCAGCCCTAGCTGTGCCGCCAGCGCCGGTGCGCCGCGATCAGGCCGGCGTCAGCCGCTCGACGCCGCCCATATAGGGCTTGAGCGCGTCGGGCACGACGACGCTGCCATCGGCCTGCTGATAATTTTCCAGCACCGCGACGAGGGTGCGGCCAACCGCCAGCGCGGAGCCGTTCAGCGTGTGGACGAACCGGGTGCCCCTGGTCTCGCCCGCCGGGCGATAGCGCGCCGCCATCCGCCGTGCCTGGAAGTCGCCGCAGTTCGAGACGCTGCTGATCTCCCGATACCGCGCCTGGCCGGGCAGCCACACTTCCAGATCGAAGGTCTTGCGCGCGGCAAAGCCCATGTCGCCCGCGCACAGCAGCATGCGCCGATAGGGCAGGTTCAGCGCCTCGAGGATCGATTCCGCCGCGCGCAGCATCTTTTCATGTTCGGCTTCGGACTGTTCGGGCGTGGCGATCGTGACCAGCTCGACCTTGTCGAACTGATGCTGGCGGATCATCCCCCGCGTGTCGCGCCCCGCCGCCCCCGCTTCCGAGCGGAAGCAGGGGGTCAGCGCGGTGTAGCGCAGCGGCAGCGTCGCCTCGTCGAGGATGCTTTCGCGCACGAGGTTGGTCAGGCTGACTTCCGCGGTCGGAATCAGCCAGCGCCCGTCGGTGGTGCGGAACAGATCCTCGGCGAACTTCGGCAATTGGCCGGTGCCGAACGCCGCCTCGTCGCGCACCAGCAGCGGCGGCGCAATCTCGACAAAGCCGTTCGCGCTTTGGATATCGATCATGAACTGGCCGAGCGCCCGGTTCAGCCGCGCCATCGGCCCGCGCAACACGACGAACCGCGCGCCCGAAATCGCCGTTGCGCGTTCGAAATCCATGCCGAGCGCCGGGGCGAAATCGGGATGCTCGCGCGGTGCGAAGTCGAATCCGCGCGGCGTGCCCCAGCGCGCCCGCTCGACATTGTCGGCCTCGTCCGCGCCCTCCGGCACATCCGCGGCGGGAAGGTTGGGGATCGCCGCGATCGCCTCCTCCAGCGCCGCCGCGGCGGCGCGCTCCTCGGCTTCCTGAAGCGGCATGTCCTGCTTGAGCGTCGCGACCTCGGCCATCAGCGCCTCGGCCGTCGCGTCGTCGCGCTTGGCCTTTGCCTGGCCGATCGCCTTCGATGCCTCGTTGCGGCGCATCTGCGCCACCTGGAGTGCGGTCGCGGTGGCGCGGCGGCGCTCGTCGATGGCGAGCAAAGCGGCGGCGCGGGGCGGCTGGCCGCGGCGGGCGAGGTCGGCGTCGAATGCGGCGGGATCGTCCCGGATCAGGGATATGTCGTGCATGGTCGGCCTATGCTGCGCCCGCAACAGTCGCGCAACCCCGAGCGGCGTAGGCGCGTTGGGCGCCCGTGAACCGATCATAAAGGAGAATCGAATGCGCGTTCCCCACAACGCCCTGATCGCCGTTGCCGACGGCCGCAAGCTGCTGTTCCTGCGCAACGACGGCGATGCGGTGATCCCGGTGTTCCGCACGGTCACGGCACTCAGCCATCCCAATCCCAAGGATAGCGATCAGAAGACCGATCTCGCCGGCCAGGCGCCGAGCGATGTAGGCGGCGGAGGCGCGACGATGGGCGAGGCCGATTACCACCAGCTGGAGGAGGATCGCTTCGCCGCGGAGATGGCCGACATGCTGAAGAAGCGGGCGATGAACGGCGACTTCGAATCCCTGATCGTCGTCGCCCCGCCGCGCACCCTCGGCGAATTGCGCAAGCATTATCACAAGGAGGTGACCGACCGGCTCTCCGCCGAACTCGGCAAGGACCTTACCAACCATCCGCTGCCCGAAATCGAACGGCTGCTCGCCGCGGCGGAGTGAACTCGGCTCGCTCCGCCGTTCCCCATGCCCGGTTGGCCGCGCAGATGGTGGGCGAAGCGCGGTGATGCCCTAGATCAAGCAAGACAGGTTGTTCGACTTGGGAGCGTTAAGCATGAAGACTATGAAGCTGCTTGCTATTTCCATGACCATGGTCGGCGCAGCGCCGCTGTGGGCGCAGGCCGCCGCTCCTGCGGCGACGCCTGGCGCGGACGCGGCTGCCGCGGCGCCGGTGAGCGTGGCCGCTGGCGCGACAGTCTATGACACCCAGGGCGGCGAGGTCGGCTCGGTCGACAGCGTCACGGGCGGCGTCGCGGTCATCTCGACCGGCACCAACAAGGTGGGCCTGCCGCTGACGTCGTTCGCGATGGGTGAGAAGGGCCCGATCATCGCCATGACCAAAGCCGAGGTCGACGCCGCGGCGAACAAGGCAGCGGCGGATGCCGCGGCCGCGCTGAAGGCGCAGCTCACGCCCGGTGCGAGCGTCTATGGCAGCGGCGGCACCAAGATCGGCACCGTCAAGGAAGCGGATGACCAGTTCGTCACCATCACCATGCCCAAAGGGCCGGTGAAGCTTCCGATCGCGACGTTCAGCAAGGGCGCGAGCGGCGCGATGATCGGGATGACCGCGGACGATCTCAACAAGGCGGTCGCCGCAGCCTCCGCCAAGTAAGCCAACTGGAACTACTAGCCCGGCTAATCAAAAGGTTGGCCGGGCTGGTGCCCATAGAAAAAGAGGTTGTTGCGGCGGGAGCCATGCCCGTGCGCCCGGTCCCGGAGACCGGACGCCGCGCGACAATCAGTCCTGCTTGCGACCCAGCCGGCGCCGCGCGACCAGCGCGAGCGCACCGGCACCGAACAGCAGCACGGCAGGCGGCGCCGGGATCGGCGTGCCGCCGGTGCTCGAGGGCGGCGGCTTGTCGCCATGGCTCGAGCTGCCGAAGCTCGAACTGCCGAAACTGCTTGAGCCGCTGGTGCTCGACGAGGTCGAGCTGCTCGTGCTGCTGCTGGTCGAGGATCCGGTGGACGTGCTCGTGCTCGAGCCGCCGGTCGACGTGCTGGTGCTGGACCCACCCGTCGAGGTGCTGGTGCTCGACCCGCCGGTCGAGGTGGACGAGCCACCCGTCGAGGTGCTCGATCCGCCCGTCGAGCTGCTCGATGCTCCGCTCGACGTGCTCGATCCGCCGGTGGAGGTCGATCCGCCGCTGCTGCTTGAGGTCGAGGAGATGACGACGGTGCCGCCACCGCCGCTGCTGCCGCCGCCGGCGAAGAAGCCGCCGAAGCCGCCCCCGCCGAAGCCGCCGCCCCAGCCGCCGACCGGTCCGCCGCCGACGATCGGGCCACTGCCGCCGCCGCCTTCATACGGAATGGCGGGGGCGGGATATTGCACCCCGGCCGGGGCCTGTGCGGTGACGATCGTGGTGCTGCCGGGCGCGCAGGTCGTCGTCGCGACGGTGCGCCGCATCGGCTTCACCGCGCGCGCCGGGCGCTTATAGGCAACCCTCTGCACGGCCTTGGTCTTCGTGAGGTGGCTGACCGCGCGCGGCTTTTCCGCGATGTGAACGGCGCCGCCGCCGACGATCGCACCACCGCACGCGCAAGCGCAGAGTTTCGCCAAAGCCATCCGAACCGACATAGCGGGCTACTCGTGTTTCAATGTCATGTCGCCAACGATGCGAAGCAGAATGCATTCGGACCGGGCAACGATGCCTGATCGAAGAAAATGCAGAATATTCCGTTCATCGCAAGGGCGTTAACCTTCTTGCAACCCCTATTCAAGGTAAACGCCCGCGCAGATCGTGTGCGTATTCGGTTAACGTACCAATAAGGGGCAGTCATGTCGCAAAGGTAGTGAAAGAGGCTTAACGGCGGGCGTCCGATGCCGCGGAATCAACGGCTTCGGGCGAATCACGTCGCGGTGCGATCGCCGGGATGGTAGATTGCCCGGATGGAGAGCGCCGCCGCCGGACTCCGCCCGCCCGAGGGTGCCGCCGCGGACTGGACGGTGCCGCAGCGATGGGCGCATTATAGCGCCGCCGAGCACGCATTGTGGGACCGGCTTTTTGCGCGCCAGGCCCGCCAATTGCGCAGCCGGGCGTCGCGGGTGTGGATGCGCGGGCTGGAGGCGCTGCGCCTGTCCAAGCCCGGCATTCCGGATTTCGACGAACTGTCCGAACGGCTGATGGCGTCGACCGGCTGGCAGGTCGTCGCGGTGCCTGGGCTGGTGCCGGACGCGGTGTTCTTCGACCATCTCGCCAACCGCCGCTTCGTCGCGGGAAGCTTCCTGCGCCGGCCGGACCAGATCGATTATCTGGAGGAACCCGACGTGTTTCACGACGTGTTCGGCCATGTGCCGATGCTCGCCGATCCGGTCTTTGCCGATTATATCCAGGCCTATGGGCAGGGCGGGCAGCGATCGCTCGGCTTCGGCGCGCTGGCCAAGCTTGCCCGGCTCTATTGGTATACGGTCGAGTTCGGGCTGGTGGAGGAGGAGGGGAACCTCAAAATTTACGGATCCGGCATCGTCTCGAGCCACGGCGAGAGCCGGTTCGCGCTCGACGATCCCAGCCCGCACCGGATCGGGTTCGATCTGATGCGGGTGATGCGCACGCGCTATCGGATCGACGATTATCAGCAATGCTACTTCGTCGTCCCCGATTTCGCGACCTTGCTGGACACCACGCTCAATACCGATTTCGCGCCGGTCTACGCCGCGTTGGAGGGCATGGACGAGGTCGATCCGACAGCCTTGCTGCCCGGCGACCGGGTGATCCACCGCGGCACGCAGGCGCGCGGTGCGATCAGCGCGTCAGATGCAGGATCGTCCAGTCGCCAAGATCCAGCCGGTCCGCCAGCCTGATCCCTTGCGCCGCATAGGCCGCGATCACCGCATCGGCCTGGGTCGCGAGCAGCCCGGCGAGCATCACCGAACCGCCGGGCGCGACGACCTTGGCGAAGCTGGGCGCCAGTTCGATCAGCGGCCCGGCCAGGATGTTGGCGATCAGCAGGTCGTAGCGCCGCGCCTCGATCGCCGGATCGTCCACGCCGGGGGCGACGACGAGGTCAATCGCCCCGGCGGGGATCGCGTTGACCGCCATATTCTCCGCCGTCACCTCGATCGACACCGGATCGATGTCGGTGGCGATCACCCGTGCATCGGGCCACAGCGCGCGGGCGCCGAAGGCGAGCAGGCCGGTGCCGGTGCCGATGTCGGCAATCTCAGCGAAGCGGGCACCGCTCCGCGCGAGGCTGTCGAGCATCGTCAGGCAACCGGTGGTCGTCTCGTGATGGCCGGTGCCGAACGCGCGACTCGCCTCGATCCGGAAGGCGATCGCATCGGGCGGGATGTCGTCGGCATAGGCTGCGGTGTGGACGTGGAAGCGCCCGGCGCGGATCGGCTCGAGCCACGCCTGGCTGAGCGTCACCCAGTCGCGGTCCTCGATCCGCTCGGGCACCGCGTCGATCCCGTCTGCGCTGGGGACGAGCGCGCGCACGGCGGCGAGCGCGGCCGCATCGGGCCGGCCCTCGAAATAGGCGTCGAGCTGCCAGTCGTCGGGGCGGGCAGGGTCGGGTTCGCTGGTCATCAGCACCGGCGGCGGATCGACGCCGGCAAGCTCGCCGGCGGCATCGGCCAGCGTCTCCGCCTCCGCCTTGGTGCAGGGCAGCGTCAGCTTCCAGCTTTCGGCGGCCTGCGGCGTCCATTCGGGGCGGTTATCGGACATAGCTTGCTCCATTGATGTCGATCACCGCGCCGGTCATCGACGGCGGCGCGTCCAGCGCGAGAAAGCGGATCGTTTCCGCCACTTCGGCCGGGTCGGCGACACGGCCGAGCGGGATGTCGGCGAGCAAGGCGTCGCCGCCGCGGCTGGCGAGATACTCCTCCGCCATCCCGGTCATGGTGAAGCCCGGGCAGACGGCGAAGGCGAGGATCCCGTCCCGCGCATAGCCGCGCGCGATGCTCTTGGTCATCGCCACCATTCCGGCCTTGGAGGCGGCATAATGCCAGTGCGCCGGGCTGTCGCCGCGATAGGCGGCGCGGCTGGCGACGTTGATGATGCGGCCGGGGCGCTTGCTCTCCTGGAAGTGCCGGACGGCGAGCCGGCATAGTTCGGCCGAGGCGGTCAGGTTGATCCGCATCGTCCGCTCCCACGCCGCGGTCCAGGCGGCATCGGGCAGGTCGATCGGTGCCGGTTCGAACACTCCCGCATTGTTGATCAGCACGTCGATCGTGCCGAGCCGGTCGAGCGCCTCCCGCCACAGCGCATCCGCGCCGCCCGGCTGGGCGAAGTCGGCGGCGATGGTCGCGTCGTCGCCGCTGCGGCTGGCGTGGCCGATCAATGTGACCGGGGTGCTGGCGAAGCGATCGACGATGGCCCGACCGATGCCGCGGCTGGTGCCGGTTGCGAGGATGTGGACGGTCATGATCCGCCGGCGCTTACCCGCCCCGGCGAGGTTGGGAAAGTGTTCGCGCGGCCGATCCGCCCGGCACGGGGGCGCCGCGTGATCCCGTTTGCACACGGCGCCGACGCGCAAACATGCGCGGATCGCGGTCAGCCGGGTTGCATGGCCGGCACGGTAGGCTAAAGGACTGCGCACGAGGCCGACAGGCGGGAGGAAACATGTCGCGCAATCGGGGGCGTCCGCTTTCTCCGCATTTGACGATCTGGAAATGGGGCCCGCATATGCTGGTCTCGATCCTGCACCGTGCCACCGGCACCGCCCTGGCGCTGGCCGGCACCATCCTGTTCGTATGGTGGCTGACCGCCGCGGCGAGCGGGCCGGATGCCTATGCGCGGTTCGTCGATTTCGTCACTTATGACGCGCCGCCGCCGCCGCTCGGCATGCCGCGCGATCCGGCCGCGCCGGCCCATCTCGGGCTGACCTGGGTGTGGACGCTGGTGCTGCTCGGGCTGACCTGGGCGTTCTTCCAGCACATGTTCTCGGGCATCCGCCATCTCGTGCTGGATACCGGCGCGGGCTATGAGCTGCGGACGAACAAGCGCTGGGCGATGGCGACGATGTTCGGCTCGGCCGCGGCGACCGTGCTCGTCTGGCTCTACATTCTGACGAGGGTTTGATGGGAACGGGAACCGGCATCGGTCGCGTCCGCGGGCTCGGCTCCGCGAAATCGGGATCGCACCACTGGTGGATCCAGCGGCTGACCGCGGGCGGCAACATCCTGCTGATCCTGTGGTTCCTGTTCTCGCTGTTGCGGCTGCCGTCGCTCGATCATGCGACGGTGGTCCAGTGGATCGCCTCGCCGCTCGTTGCGGTGCCGCTCCTGCTGATCGTCGCCAACACGTTCTGGCACTTCCGGCTCGGCCTGCAGGTGGTGATCGAGGATTATCAGCATGACGAAAGCCGCATCATCGCGCTCGTCCTGCTCAACTTCTACACGGTCGGCGCGGCCGCGCTCGCCATCTTCGCGATCTGCAAGATCGCCTTCCGGGGAGTCGCGGGCTGATGCCGCAAGCCTATCAGATCGTCGACCATGTCTATGACGCGGTTGTGGTCGGTGCCGGCGGCTCTGGCCTGCGCGCGACCATGGGGATCGCCGAGGCCGGGCTGAAGACCGCCTGCATCACCAAGGTATTCCCGACCCGCAGCCACACCGTCGCGGCGCAGGGCGGCATCGCCGCCAGCCTCGGCAACATGGGGCCCGATCACTGGACCTGGCACATGTACGATACCGTCAAGGGATCGGACTGGCTGGGTGATCAGGACGCGATCGAATATCTCGTGCGCGAGGCGCCCGCGGCGGTCTACGAGCTTGAGCATGCCGGGGTGCCGTTCAGCCGCACCAAGGAAGGCAAGATCTACCAGCGGCCGTTCGGCGGGATGATGCAGAATATGGGCGAGGGGCCGCCGGCCCAGCGCACCTGCGCCGCCGCCGACCGCACCGGCCACGCCATGCTCCACGCGCTCTACCAGCAGAGCCTGAAGTACGACGCCGACTTCTACGTCGAATATTTCGCGCTCGACCTGATCATGGAGGGCGGCGAGTGCAAGGGCGTGATCGCGCTCTGCATGGAAGACGGCACGCTCCATCGTTTCCGCAGCCACGCCACCGTGCTGGCGACGGGCGGCTACGGGCGCTGCTATTTCTCCGCTACGTCCGCACACACCTGCACCGGCGACGGCAACGGCATGGTGCTCCGCGCCGGGCTGCCCCTCCAGGACATGGAGTTCGTGCAGTTCCACCCGACCGGCATCTACG
>JAQGKS010000175.1 GCA_028289965.1 Sphingomonas bacterium | reverse complement strand
ACCATGCGCGCTGAACACGGTGGCAATGTTCTGTGCCGTCGCGGTGACGGGGGTTGGGCGGAACGGATCCCGCTACTGTCTGGTCTGCTCGCTCGGCAGCGCGCCGGCGTTCTTCACCCGTCCAGCGGAGCCCAATCCCAGCGGCTTTCTGAACGATGGCGACGATGCGCGCTGCCGCCGATGGCAGGCGGGGCCCAGTTCATGCCCTTCCTGATCGCGGCGTGGCCCTTTCACAGCCACCCCCTTCGCCTACGTCCTGCCATCCGGGGAGCTGTACGTCTTCGCCCGCTGCAACGGGCTAAGCCGTGCCTCGCCGGAGGCCACCCTATGGCTGATCGATGGGCTGGAGCGGGTGAAGGGAATCGAACCCTCGTCGTAAGCTTGGGAAGCTTCTGCTCTACCATTGAGCTACACCCGCATTTCAAGCACTTGGCAGCAGATCGCGCGGCCGTTTAGGACGCGCCTCGGTGCCTGTGTCGAAGCGGATCGGGAATTGGCATAGCCGCGCCCGGAGGTCAACGGCGCAGACCCAGCCTTGCTGCGTTCAGTCGGCGATATACCGTTGGGCCGGACGAGAGTCCCCGCTCCTCAGGATGGCGTAGCGGGCTGGGCGGGTGACGCCGGGTCCTTGATATAGACCTGGTGGCAGCCCTGGCAGGTTTCGTAGAGCGCGCCCCCGGTCTCGAACACGGCGTCGCTGTTGCGCTCGGCCGCGGCGCGCTCGGCGCGCATGCCGCTCCGCACCATCGCCTGGGCAAACTTGGTCCAGTCTTCGCCGCGGCCCTCGGCATAAAGCGGCGTCATCAGCAGGTTGCCCATCTCCGCCACCGTCGCCGCCGCGCTGCGCGTCGCCTGCCAGCCTTCGTCGCCCGCCGGGGCCAGTTCCTGCTGCCCGTTGGCATCGGTGATCGAGCCGGCGGAGCGCCAGAAAAGCTGCGCCTGAACCTCGACGACATTGGCCATCAGCTGCTTGACGCTGTGCGCCTTGACATAGGGTCCAGCCGCGGTCGCCTTGGGCGAAGACGTGTTCGCGCCGCCGCACCCCGCCAGCAGCAGCGCGCCCGCAATTCCGACCAGAGTGCGATCGATCATCCGTCCCTCCCCTTCTATCCGCAACCCTGCGTCGTCCTCGCGCCATGTGCGGCGGACAGTTCACCGTTCGTGGTGAGACCGGATGCGCCCACCAGATTGCGTTGCAGCACCCCGCGCCTTACTGCTTCCGCCACGGCCGTGGCAATGATCGCCGCTCTGATCCGGGAGCGATCGGCCGGCCGTTGGAAAGCACGTCCGCGGCCAAAGCGGACAGGGCGAGGGAGCGCGATCGATCATGGCGTGGCGGGCGAGGCAGCCCTGGAAGCTCGGCAGCCCGGTGCCCGCGCTCGTCCTGCTCGCGGCCGCGGCGGCGCTGCTGGCGGCGCCGGCGATCGGCTACGCCCACGCGATCGGCGGTTCCGACGCCGAGTTCGTGAAGGGCACCAGCGGGCCGGATCCGATGCCGTTCCTGTATCTCGGCGCCAAGCATATGGTGACGGGCTACGATCACCTGCTCTACCTGTTCGGCGTCATCTTCTTCCTGTTCCGGCTGCGCCAGATCGCGCTCTATGTCAGCCTGTTCTCCCTCGGCCATTCGCTGACGCTGCTCGCCGGGGTCTATTTCGAGCTTAAGGTCGATCCCCATCTGGTCGATGCCGTCATCGGCCTGTCGGTCGCGTATAAGGGATTCGAGAATGTCGGCGGCTTCCGTACCCTGTTCGGCGCGCAGCCGGATCCGCGGCTGGCGGTGCTGTGTTTCGGGCTGGTGCACGGGTTCGGGCTGGCGACCAAGCTGCAGGCGCTCGATCTCAATCCGAACGGGCTGATCGCCAACCTCCTGTCCTTCAACGTCGGTGTCGAGATCGGCCAGGTGGTTGCCCTGACCCTGATCCTCGTGGTGATGGCGCTATGGCGGCGGTCGCACTTGTTCGGGGCATCGGCGGGGGCGGCGAACATCGTCCTGATCCTCGCCGGCTTCGTCCTCGCGGGGGAACAATTGGCCGGATATTTCTACGGAGGAGCGGTCCGATGACCGACAGGCAAGCAGCCGGCGTGCAACCGATGGCGAAACGAACCTTGGTGCTGGCAACGCTCGGCGCGATCCTGCTCGCCGCGCTGATCGTGCTCGGCGCGATCCTTCCCGTGGAATTCAACCGCGATCCGCTCGGGATCGGCAAGGCGACCGGGCTGGCCCGTTTATGGTCCCCCGGGGAACTCGAACTGTCGCAGGCGGAAAGCGCGGTGCGGCGTGCCGTCGAATATCCGCGGCCCGCGCGGAGCGACGTCATCGAGATACCGCTCGGCATGGTGGGTGGCGGGGTCGGCCCCTACAGCCTCGAATATAAGGTCCGGATGAAGAAGGACGCCGTGCTGATCTACGAGTGGGAAGCGATCGGCCTGGCCGATCCGTCACAACTCGCCTTCGATTTCCACGGCCACACCATTCCGAAGTCCGACGCCGAGCAGATGGTGGTGGCGAGCCACCGCAAGGCGAGCGCGGGATCCGGACGCGGATCGCTCGTCGCCCCGTTTGACGGGATCCAGGGGTGGTATTTCGACAATTCGTCGAGCGGGCCGATCGTCGTCCGCGTCAAGCTGACCGGCTTCTATGATCTCGTGCCGTCGGGCCAGCCCGGCAATGAGAGCGGCATCACCGCCAACCTGCCGGTGGACGAGGTTCGCGCCAAGATGATCCTGCCCAAGCGCGGCGACACCCGGTTCAACTAGGCCTGGGCCGCCTTGGCTGGCGGCTCGTCCAAGCCGGTCCGGGCCCGTGTTGACGCCGCAAAAGGGCTGTCGTACGTCGATTGGATAGGGGCCGGAACGACCCTGCCTACCCTGCACCCGATCGCACAGGACCGACCAACCGCGTGAGAAGCAAGTCCCACCTGCTCAAGTCCGGCGGATACCTGCTATCGACGGCAAGCGTCCTTCTGCTCGGATTCGTTGCGTGGCAGCGGGCGTCGGAGGATCCAGTGCTGCTCGCCTGCCTGATCGCAGGGACATTGCTGTCGATCGCCGGAATGGCCTGCCGCTGGGAATCGTATGAGATCGACCAGCGCGGGGCCCGGGATCGGCAAAGCTCAAAGCGGTGATCGCGCGCTGCGTCCGCCGAACAGGGATGCGGGGCAGCAGTTGATCAGGAGCGATTATTCTTGCCGCGCCGGGTCGCACGAACGCCTAGCAGGCGCAGCAGCCGTCCCGCGCTCGACAGACGGGGTTTCCGCGCCGCGCTTCCGCCAGGCACCGGCTTCGGCCCGCGAAGCTCGATCCGGCGCAGCCGCTTGAGTGCCCGCTGGGTGAGCTTGTAGCGATAACGATCGGCAGGGCTGACATCCCGGCGCTGCAGCTTTTCGGCGAGGATCGCCTCGGCTTCGTCCCCGTAGGTGCGGATCAGCCAGCGGGCCTGGTCTTGCGCGCGGCTGTGGACGGCCGGATCGGTCCCGGCAGGTTTGAACAACGGCACCGCTCGGCCCTCTTAGGTCGCCCCAACGGAGCCGCCAGAAGGCTGCCCGCCCACTCCACCAACGATGGCAGCAGCGGATTTATCCCGCAACATCGGCTTGTTACAAAGTTCGCCGGGTCCCGCCGGCGGGCAGATAGCTCGGTCAGCCCACCAGCTCCGCCAGCAGATCGGCCGCCTGCCCTTCGCTATTGGCGGTAACGCGCGCTCGGAAATGCGGCGCGGCGGCGCGCGATCGGGCGAGGAGCGCCTCGTCCGCCGCGACATGGCGCAACGCGGCGGCGAATTGCCCGGCGGTGACGGTGCCGATCTGCATCTCCACGCCGAGATCGAGATCGGTGACGGCGCGGGCGATCAGCCGCTTTTCGATGTCGAAGGGGATGAGAATCTGGGGAAGGCCCGCGAGCAGCGCGGACGTCGCGAAACCCAGCCCGCCGTGGGAGAGCAGCAGCCGCGATCGCCGCGCGACATCGGCAAAGGGGATCGGCCTGTCCTCCACCACGAAGCCGGCGCTGCGCAGGAGCGCGCGATCCGCCTCGCTGAGGCGCGGATCATGGATCCGCACCTTCATCCCCGACAAGGCCAGTCCCTGCCAGAAGGCGCCGGGGCGGGTCTGCGATCCATTCATGTAGATGAACAGCTCGTCGCCGTCCGGGCCGGCAAGCGGAATTGCGCCGGGGAGTGCCGGTGCACCGTGCGGCGCCTTGCGCCATGCGCGGTAGGGATCGAATTCGGCGAAGGCAGCGGCCAGCTCGCGGGTGGCGGTGAAGATCCGCGGCAGCGCGGCGATCGGCGTGCGGCCATTGGCGCGGAGCGCGGCGTTGACGTCCGCCAGCAGGACGGCCTCGTCATGGAGGGCCGGCGCCCCGGTCAGGCTGGGGAACGTGTCCATGTTCGCCGGCGGCAGCCCGAACGCGGTGCCGAGCCCGAGCACCGGCACGCGCCCCGCGGCGGCGAGCATCAGCGCGGGCGCGAACTCCGCGGCGACCACATCGGGCCGGATTGCGGCGAGCAGCCGATCCCACGCGGCGATCAACACCGCCAATGCGCCAGGCTCGCGCAGCCCGAGCGCGACGAGGATGTCGCCCATCGTCGCCGGCGTGGTCGTCGAGGGGCGCGCCAGGATGGTGAGCTGGGCTGGCCAGAGCGGCGCTTGCCACACCTCGCCCGGCGGCATCGCGCCGATATCCTGCGCGACATAAATCGGCTGGTGACCGTCGGCGGTCAGTCTCGCGCCGATCCGGCGCAGCCGGCTCGAATGGCCGGTGCCCGCGCCCAGCTCCCAGCCAAGCAGCACGCGCGCCATGCGCCCGGCCTAGATTCCGCCTTCGATGATCGGGTGTCCCAGAAGCTCGAGACGCTCGGAAAGATCGCTGGTGCACGCCTCGATCATCGCCGGGTCGGTCGAGCGGACGACGAAATTCGCGCCGACGCGGCCATCGCGGAAGAAGGGATAGCTGCCGATCTGGCAGGCGGCGTGGGCGCGTTCGGTCGCGCTGAGCGTATCGGCGACCTCGCTTTCGGCGACCCAGCAGCCGACCGTGACCGACAGCAGCCGGCGGCCGCCGGTGATCGTTCCGGTCAGCGAATCCAGCATCATGCCGGCGATATGCGGCACCCCGGCCAGGATGTAGATATTGCCGATGCGGATGCCGGGCGCACCCGACATGCGGTTCTCGATCAGGTCGGCGCCCTCCGGCACGCGCGCCATGCGCAACCGCGCCTCGTTCAGCCCGCCGCGGCTGGCATAATATTCCTCGAGGATTTCGCGCGCGCGCGGGTGGATCACGACCGGCAGATCGAGCGCGGCGGCGATCGCGTCGACGGTGATGTCGTCGTGCGTCGGGCCGATCCCGCCGGTGGTGAACAGATAGTCGTTGCGCCCGGCCAGTGCGCGCACCGCCTCGACGATCGCTTCCTGCCGATCGGCGACGACGCGGACCTCGGCCAGGCGGATGCCCTGCAGGTTGAGCCACAAGGCGACCTGCGCGATATTGCGGTCCTGCGTGCGGCCCGACAGGATTTCGTCACCGATGACGAGCAGCGCCGCCGTCCAGATCCGATCGTTCGCTGATGTACCCATTCGCCTGCCTTAACGTGCAACCCGGCGCTCGCAAAGTCGCGAGGGCTCGCATATATCGTCGCCATGACCAATTATGTGACCGTCGAGGACGGTGCCGTCCTGCCGCGCACCGGCGCGATCAAGCTTCATGGGCCAGAGGCGTTCGCCGGGATGCGCGCCGCCGGGCGGCTCGCGGCGGAGGTGCTCGACATGCTCGTGCCCCATGTGGTGCCGGGCGTGGAGACCGACGAGATCGACCGGCTGGTGCGTGAGCACATGATCCGCGGCGGCGGCGTCCCCGCGACGCTCGGCTATCGCGGCTTCACCAAGAGCAGCTGCATCTCGATCAACCATGTCGTCTGCCATGGCATCCCCAGTTCCCGGACGCTGAAGGATGGCGACATCGCCAATATCGACGTCACGGTCCTCCTCAATGGCTGGCATGGCGATACCAGCCGGATGTTCCTGGTCGGCGACGTTCCGATCAAGGCGCGCCGCCTCGTCGACGTCACCTATCAGGCGATGATGCTGGGGATCGAGCAGGCGCGCCCGGGCAACCGGCTGGGCGACATCAGCCACGCGATCCAGTCCTTCGCCGAAAAGCATCGCTACGGCGTGGTCCGCGACTTTTGCGGACACGGCCTTGGCCGGGTATTCCACGACGCGCCCGAGGTCGTCCATGTCGGCCGCCCCGGCACCGGGCCCGAGCTCAAGCCCGGCATGTTCTTCACAATCGAACCGATGATCAACACCGGTCGGCCGGACGTGAAGGTGCTCGAGGATGGGTGGACGGCGGTCACCCGCGACCGGTCGCTCTCGGCCCAGTTCGAGCATAGCGTCGGGATCACCGAAGACGGCGTCGAAATCTTCACGCTGAGCCCAGGCGGGTTGCACGCACCCCCTTATTGACCGAATCGGGCAGGCATTTTTCTGACGCGGCGGCGTGCCTGCAGCCCCACTCCGCGCTTGCTTTCGGCCGCGCCAGCGGCGACATCGCCTCCAAATGCCGGCCTGAGCCGGCGACAATCTGGGGGCATGATGAGCGACGATCCGCGCAAGACAATCCTGGAGCGGCCGATGAGCCGATTCCAGGTCCTCGCGGTCGCCGTGACCGTCGGCCTGAACGCCCTCGATGGCTTCGACGTGCTCGCGATCAGTTTCGCCTCCCCCGGCATCGCCGCGGAATGGGGCATCGAGCGTGGTGCGCTCGGCGTCGTGCTGGCGATGGAGCTGTTCGGCATGGCCGTCGGCTCGATGACGATCGGCGGCATCGCCGATCGGATCGGCCGGCGCCCCACGATCCTGGCCTGCCTGGCGGTAATGGCCTGCGGCATGTTTCTGTGCACGATGGCGACGGGCATCCTGTCGCTCTCGATCTTCCGCGTCCTCACCGGCCTCGGCATCGGCGGGATGCTCGCCGCGATCAACGCCGTCGCGGCCGAGTTCGCCAATGGCCGCCGGCGCAACCTGGCGGTCAGCATCATGGCGATCGGCTACCCGGTCGGCGCGGTGATCGGCGGCACGATCGCGGCCGTCCTGCTCCAGCATTTCACCTGGCGCGCGGTCTTCCTGTTCGGCGCGATCGTATCGGCATGCTTCATCCCGCTGGTGTTGTGGCGGGTACCGGAATCGATCCACTTCCTCACCAAGCGGCAGCCGGCCGGCGCGCTCGACAGGATCAACCGCACGCTGCGGCGGATGGGCCATCCCGTCTCGACCGGGCTGCCGGCCGCGACCGACGAGGAGAAGAGCCAGAGCGTGATGGACATCTTCCGCCCCGCCTTGCTGCCGATCACCGCCGCGGTGACCGCCGCTTACTTCCTCCACGTCACGACCTTCTACTTCATGCTCAAGTGGATCCCGAAGATCGTCGCCGACATGGGCTTCACCGCCGCTGAGGCGGCGAGCACGCTGGTATGGGCGAATGTCGGCGGCGCGGCGGGCGGCGCGGTGCTCGGCCTGCTGACGCAGCGTTTCGCGCTCAAGCCGCTGACGATCGGCGTGCTGGTGGTGTCGAGCGTCGCGGTTACCGTGTTCGGCTATTCCAGCGCCAACCTGAGCGAGATCGCGATCCTGTGCGCGATCAGCGGCTTCTTCACCAATGCCGGCATCGTCGGCCTCTACGCCATCGTCGCCCAGTCCTTCCCGACCCATGTGCGGGCGACGGGAACCGGCTTCGTCGTCGGTCTCGGCCGCGGCGGATCGGCGCTCGCGCCGATCATCGCCGGCTACCTGTTTCAGGCCGGCTTCGTGCTGCCGACGGTGGCGATGGTGATGGCGTGCGGATCGATCCTCGGTGCGGCGGTGCTGCTGACGCTCCGGTCCCGGCCTAAGGCCGATCCGGCTTCGTTGTAGGACAAGCAAACACCGGAATTTCCGGCTAAAAGGGCTCCAGAGGATGCCGATCAAGGAGAAGTATATGGCCCGCTGGCCGTTTCTCGCCGCCACGATGCTCGCGGCGGCTTGCACCATGAACGCAGCGGATCGGCAGGCGGGCGTCGCGCCGCCGGCCCAGCCTTCCGCCGGCCCCGCGCTGCACGGCGCCGCTAAGGTCGATGCCGCGTTGCTTGCCACCGGTGGTGACGGCAGCGACTGGCCCGCGGTCGGCTTTTCCTATCTCGAGCAGCATTACAGCCCGCTGACCGCGATCAACGACGGCAACGTCAGCCAGCTCGGCATCGCCTGGTCGGCCGATCTGCCCGACGCGCGCGGCATCGAGGCGACCCCGGTGGTGATCGACGGCGTGCTCTACCAGAGCGGCCCCTGGTCCAAGGTGTGGGCGTTCGATGCGGTGACCGGCGCCAAGCTGTGGGAATTCGATCCCGAGGTGCCCAAGGAAAAGCTGGTCGAGGCGTGTTGCGACGCGGTCAACCGCGGCGTCGCGGTGTGGAAGGGCAAGGTCTATCTCGGCACGCTCGACGGCCGGCTGATCGCGCTCGACGCCACCGACGGCAAGCAGCTGTGGAGCACCCAGACCGTCGATCCCGCCAAGCCCTATTCGATCACGGGCGCGCCTCGCGTCGTCAAGGACATGGTGATCATCGGCAATGGCGGCGCGGAGTTCGGCGTACGCGGCTATGTGACCGCTTATGACAGCACGACCGGCGCGAAGAAGTGGCGCTTCTACACCGTCCCCAACCCGACCGGCGCGGCGGACAACGAGCCGTCGGATGCGATCCTCAAGACAGCCGCCGCATCCTGGTCCAGCGGCGGAGCATGGAAGCAGAGCGGCGGTGGCGGCACGGTGTGGGACGCGATCGTCTACGATCCGGAGCTCGACCTGCTCTATCTCGGCGTCGGCAATGGCAGCCCGTGGAACTATGAACTGCGCTCGGAAGGCAAGGGCGACAATTTGTTCCTCGGATCGGTCGTCGCGATCCGGCCCGAGACCGGCGACTATGTCTGGCATTATCAGGAAACGCCGCAGGACAATTGGGACTTCACCTCGACCCAGCCGATCGTGCTGGCGACGGTCACCATCGGCGGGCAGCCGCGCAAGGTGCTGCTGCACGCGCCGAAGAACGGCTATGTCTTCGTCATCGACCGGACCAACGGCAAGCTGATCTCCGCGGATCCGTTCGTCGAGGGGATCAACTGGGCGAGCGGCTACGGTCCCGATGGGCGGCCGATCTTCAACCCGGCCGCTTATTATGGCGCGAAGGACGGCAAGTTCTTCGTCGGCATGCCCGGCGCGATGGGCGCGCATAGCTGGCATCCGATGGCGTTCAGTCCGAAGAGCGGGCTGCTCTACATCCCGGCCAACCTCGCCGGTCTCCCTTACGGCCCGCCGAGCGGCAACAAGGATCGCACGGCAATGGCCCTCGGCTTCAACGTCGGGCTCGATTGGGGGGCGGGCGCCCTGCCCCGCGACCCCAACATGATCAAGGCGGCCATCGCCGCGACCAAGGGTGCGCTCATCGCCTGGGATCCGGTCGCCCGCAAGGAAGCATGGCGCATTCCCTATGGCACGCCGTGGAACGGGGGCGCGCTCGCCACTGCCGGCAACCTTTTGTTCCAGGGTTCCGCCGTCGGCAATTTCCAGGCCTTCGCCGCAGATACCGGCAAGCCGCTTTTCTCGCTGCCCGTCCAGTCGGGCGTGCTCGCCGCGCCGGCGACGTACACCGTCAAGGGCGAGCAATATATCGCCTTCGCCACCAGCCGCGGCGGCGTGTTCGCGCTGGCGCCGGGCAAGGTCGGCGGCGCCTATAACCGGGTGCCCAACGTACCGCGGCTGATCGTGCTCAAGATCGGCGGAAAGGCGCAACTGCCGCCGCTGCCGGCCAGCGAGCCGATGGTTCTCAACCCACCCAGATCGAGCGGCACCAAGGCGCAGATCGCCAGCGGCCTCAGCCTCTATTCGCGTTATTGCTCGGTCTGCCACGGCGACAGCGCGACATCGGGCGGGGTCAATCCGGATCTGCGGATGTCGGGGCTGCTCGGCGATGCCGCGGCGTGGAAATCGGTCGTGATCGATGGCGCGCTGCGCGAAAACGGAATGGTCAGCTTCGCCTCGGTGCTGTCGCCGTCCGAAGCCCAGTCGATCCGCCATTATGTGATCGATCAGGCGAACTGGGACAAGAATGTCTGGCAGAAGGCGGAGCGTGCCGGCGGGGGTGGTGGCAACTGACCGATCGGATCGGCGGCCCCGCCCCTCGCGGGCGGGTGCTGCCCGTTTTTAAGGCACGATGCCTGCTCTGCCGCTTCTTGTGGCAGCGCCCCCACTGAAGTAGGCCGTCCGCCAAGCGGTCCTTGCCACCGCGCGTTTGGCACGCTTATTGAAGATCGCGCGTTGCGTTCGACTGGAGGGAGCGCCCATGAAAAAGATCGAAGCGATCATCAAACCCTTCAAGCTCGATGAGGTGAAGGAAGCCCTCCACGAGGTTGGAGTGTCCGGCATCACCGTTACCGAGGCCCGTGGCTTCGGCCGGCAGAAGGGCCATACCGAACTATATCGCGGCGCCGAATATGTCGTCGATTTCCTCCCCAAGGTGAAGCTTGAGGTGGTGGTCGAGGACAGTCTGGCGGACCGCGTGGTTGAAGCGATCACGAGCGCGGCGCAGACCGGCCGGATCGGCGACGGCAAGATCTTCGTGATCCCCGTCGAGACGGCGGTGCGCATCCGCACCGGGGAGAGGGGAGCCGACGCGATCTGATCGCGTAATCGGCAAATCGGGCACCCATCCGGGCACGCCCACAGCGAAATTCCATCACGGGGAAGGCAGACCTATGGCCAATACCGCCAGCGACGTTCTCAAGCTGATCAAGGAAAAGGAGATCGAGTGGGTCGACCTCCGGTTTACCGACCCCAAGGGCAAGTGGCAGCACCTGACCATGGCCCAGGGTGTCGTCGGCGAGGATGAACTCAGCGACGGTTTCATGTTTGACGGCTCGTCCATCGAAGGCTGGAAGGTCATCAACGAATCCGACATGATCCTGAAGCCGGATCTGGACGCGGTGTGGATCGATCCGTTCTCGGCGACGCCGATGCTGATCCTGGTCTGCGACATCGTCGAGCCTTCGACCGGTGAGCTTTACACCCGCGATCCGCGTTCCACGGCCAAGCGCGCCGAGGCCTATGTCAAATCGCTCGGTATCGGCGACACCGTCTATGTCGGCCCCGAGGCCGAGTTCTTCATGTTCGACAATGTCCAGTTCGATACGACCTATTCGTCGTCTTACTATAAGCTGGACGATGTCGAGCTGCCGACCAACACCGGCAAGGCGCTGGAAGGCGGCAACCTCGGCCATCGCCCGCGCGCCAAGGGCGGCTACTTCCCCGTCGCCCCGGTCGATTCGGCGGTCGATATCCGCGCCGAGATGGTCTCGACCATGCTCGAAATGGGCCTGCCGTGCGACAAGCACCACCATGAGGTGGCCGCCGCCCAGCATGAGCTGGGGCTGACGTTCGGCACGCTCGTCACCACCGCCGATCGCATGCAGATCTACAAATATGTCTGCTGGCAGGTGGCGCACGCCTACGGCAAGACGGTCACCTTCATGCCGAAGCCGATCAAGGACGATAACGGATCGGGCATGCACACCCACATGTCGATCTGGAAGGGCGGCGAGCCGCTGTTCGCCGGCAACGGCTATGCCGGTCTCAGCGACATGTGCCTCTACTTCATCGGCGGCGTGATCAAGCATGCCAAGGCGCTCAACGCCTTCACCAACCCGACCACCAACAGCTACAAGCGGCTGGTGCCGGGCTATGAGGCGCCGGTTCTGCTCGCTTATTCGGCGCGCAACCGTTCCGCTTCGTGCCGCATCCCGTACGGCACGGGCGCCAAGGCCAAGCGCGTCGAGTTCCGCTTCCCGGACGCGATGGCCAACCCCTATCTCTGCTATTCGGCGCTGCTGATGGCCGGGCTCGACGGGATCGAGAACAAGATCCACCCCGGCGAGGCGATGGACAAGAACCTGTACGATCTTCCGCCGGAAGAGCTGAAGGAGGTTCCGACCGTCTGTGGCTCGCTGCGCGAAGCGCTCGATTCGCTCGCGGCCGATCACGCCTTCCTCACCAAGGGCGGCGTCTTCACCGAGGACCAGATCGAATCCTATATGGAGCTCAAGTGGCCGGAGGTCGCCCGCTGGGAGATGACGCCGAGCCCGGTCGAGTTCGACATGTACTATAGCAACTGATCCGAGCCTCTTTCGGACCAGGAACAGCCCCCGCCGAGCGATCGGCGGGGGTTTTTCGTTGAGGAGGCCTTCAAGGCGCTACGACGTCGGAAAAGGTCAGCCGGCGATCAGCGCGACGACCTCGTCGGTGGCGTAAAGATCGGCGAACAGCCAGCCCATGTTGGCCAGCGTCGTGGCATGCTCGGCGTCGCTCGGCGCGGCGTTCGCATCGGGCACGAAGATCACGTTGTAGTCGAGCTGCATCGCATCCCGCGCGGTCGATTCGCAGCAGCAATTGGATAGCGTGCCGGTGATGATCAGCGTGTCGATCCCGCGCGCGCGGAGCATCTGGTCGAGATCGCAGGTGCCCGGAATGAACGCGCCGAAGCGCAGTTTGTCGACCATCAGGTCGCCCTCCCCGACGTCGAGCTCGGGCCATAATGCCCAACCGTGCGCGCCGCGCTTGAACGTCTCCGCATGCGCCGCCGCGCCTGCGCCGCCACGCCGCTTCATCACCGCCCAGTCGGCCGGGTCGTCGGCGGTGGTGAAGCGCAGGAAGACGTTGAGTCCGCCGGCCGCGCGCAGCGCGCGCGAGACGCGGTTGACGTTGGCGACGATGCCCCGCGCCGCCGGCACCTCGACCAGCGCGCCCGGCTCCAGGAAACCATTCTGCAGATCGATGACGAGGTGGGCGGTACGCGCCGGATCGATCGTGGTCAGGACATGACGAACCCCGCCCCGCCCCGCGGCAATACGATCGACGATCCCGGCATGATCCACAGCGTGCATGGCGCTCTCCTTGTCCCTGGTTCGGAACAAGAAAGGCCGGCGGCGGTGCCCCGTCAAGCGGCAGCGCGCGCCGCGGCGTTTCCGGCGGAGGATCAGCCCCAGAAGTTCGCGTCGGTGCGGTCCATCATGCCACCCTCGAAGGCAAAGCCATTGGGCCGGTCCCGTGCGAGCAGGAGCGGCCCGTCGAGATCGACCCAGCGCGCGCCCTGCGCCACGAGGAAGGCGGGTGCGACGCCAAGCGAGGTCGAAAGCATGCAGCCGACCATCAATTCCAGCCCGGCGGCGCGTGCCGCGGCGGCCAGCGCCAGCGCCTCGCTCAAGCCACCGGCCTTGTCGAGCTTGATATTGATCGCGGCATATCGGCCGATACAGCGGGCAAGGTCGGCCCGATCCTGGCAGCTTTCATCGGCGCAGAGCGGTATCGGCGAGTCGACGCCGTCGAGCAGATCGTCGCGCCCGGCGGCAACCGGCTGCTCGATCAATTCGACCCCGAACGGCACCAGCGCCGCCGCCTCGCTGGCTACGTCCCGGCCGGTCCATGCCTCGTTGGCGTCGACGATCAGACGCGCATCGGGCGCGCCGCGACGGACCGCGGCGACCCGCGCGACATCACCCTCCCCCGCCAGCTTGAGCTTGAGCAGCGGATAGCGCGCCGCCGCCGCCCGGGCATCGGCCTCCATCCGCGCCGGTTCGCCAAGCGACACGGTGAACGCGGTCATCAACGGCGCCGGCGCGCTGAGCCCGGCGATCCGCCACGCCGGAATGCCGCTGCTCTTCGCGTCGAGGTCCCACAGCGCACAATCGAGCGCATTGCGCGCCGCGCCCCGGCCGATCAGCGCGCCGAGTTCGGCACGCTCCAGGCCGTCGGCGACCGGGCCGGCAAGCGCCTGCACCGCCGCCAGAACGCCTTCCGCGGTCTCGCCATGATAATAGATCGGGGTCGCCTCCCCCCGCCCGAGCGCGCCGCCGGCGGCAATCTCCACGACGACCACGTCGACGTGGGTCTTGGCGCCGCGCGCGATCGTGAACGCGCCCGCGACGGGCCAGCGTTCGATCCGCGCGGTCAATACGGGGCGATCAGGCATTGCCGGGTCCCGGGCGGCCGTGTCGCTCAGCCGTCGTGCCGGATGATCCATTCCTCCACCACCGGCGCAATCTCATCGCGCCAGCGGCGGCCATTGAAGATGCCATAATGGCCGACACCTTCCGCCAGGTGATAATGCTTATATTCGTCGGGGAGCCCGGTCGCGATCGTCAGCGCCGCCTTGGTCTGGCCGATGCCCGAAATATCGTCGCGCTCGCCCTCGATTGCGAGCAGGCCGATATCCTTGATCTTGCCCGGATCGATCAGCTTGCCGCGGTGCATGAACTCGCCCTTGGGCAAGGCATGGCGCTGGAACACCTGCTCGATGGTCTGGAGGTAGAATTCGGCGGTCATGTCGCAGACCGAGCGATATTCCTCGTAGAAGCGCTTGGTCGAATCCGCGCCTTCCTCGTCGCCATCGACGAGATGCTTGAACATGCCCCAATGGCTAGCGAGATGATTGCCGAGGTTCATCGCCATGAACCCGGCGAGCTGGAGGAAGCCCGGATAGACACGCCGCCCGCCGCCCGGATAATAAAAGGGCACGGTGGCGATCACATTCTGTTCGAACCAGCTGTGCGGGCGCTGCGTTGCGACCGTGTTGACCTGGGTCGGCGCCTTGCGCGTGTCGATCGGCCCGCCCATCATCGTCAGCGTGCGCGGGCGGCACGGATGATCCTCCGCCGCCATCAACGCCGCCGCCGCATAGCAGGGCACCGCCGGCTGGCACACCGCCAGCATATGTGCGCCCGGGCCCATCTCCTCGAGAAAGGCCACCAGATAATCGATATAATCGTCGAGGTCGAAGCGCCCCTCCGCCTGCGGCACCAGCTTGGCATCGCGCCAGTCGGTCACGTAGAGGTCATGGCCGGGCAGCATGCGTTCGGCCGTGCCGCGCAGCAAAGTCGCATAATGGCCCGACATCGGCGCGACGATCAGCAGCTTCGGCCCGCCTTCGACGCCTTCGCGCCGGAACCGCTTGAGCTGGCCGAACGGCTTGCGCAGCACGATCTCCTCGGTAACGGCAACTTCGCGGCCATTGACGATCGTCGAAGTGAAGCCGAATTTCGGCTTGCCGCGCGGCGCGGAGGCGTGCGCGAACACATCGAGGCCAGACGCCATCACCGGACCCATCCGGGTATAGGACAGAGGATTGACCGGATTCTGCATCCATTCGGACCCCATGTTTGCGACCGCGCTGGCACCAGCCAGGAGCGAGCGCTGGAATTCATAGGCGTCATAGAGCATCGGGAATGGTCCTCCAGCCGGAGCGCAGCCGGCCTCTGTCGTAGATACCCATAGCAGATAACGTTGCAACGCAGCGAGAGTTCGGCGCAAATTCCGAAAACGTGCGGTTAATTGCCTTCGCGCTCCCGTGCCCGGAACGATTTCACCGTCCACGGTGCGTAGCGCACGTTGAGCCGGCCCTGCCCCGCTGCTAGGCGAAGCGCATGGCCGACAATAAAACGCCCAAGGGCGAACCCCGCAGCATCGGCAATCTTGCCCTCGTCTGGCGCTTTGCCATGGCCTATCCGGGGCGGATCGCCGCGGCGGTGTTGTCGCTGATCGTTGCGGCCAGCGCCACCCTGGCGATCCCCAGCGGGTTCAAGCGGATCATCGACAATGGGTTCGTCGCCCGCGGCGGCGATGTCGGGCCCTATTTCCATTATCTGCTGATGATCGTCCTGATCCTGGCGCTGGCGACGGCGCTGCGATTTTACTTCGTATCCTGGCTCGGCGAGCGCGTCGTCGCCGACGTCCGCGGCGCGGTCCAGCGCAACCTGTTGTCGCTCGCGCCGCGTTTCTTCGAAGAAAACCGACCGTCCGAAATCGCCTCCCGGCTGACCGCCGACACGTCGGTGATCGAACAGATCGTCGGCACCACCGTGTCGGTCGCGCTGCGCAATCTGGTGATGGGGATTGGCGGCGTGATCTATCTGTTCACCCTCGCGCCCAAGCTGACCGCGATGCTGCTGATCGGCATCCCGCTGATCATCCTGCCGATCGTGATCATCGGCCGGCGGCTGCGCACCGTGTCGCGGACCAGCCAGGATCGCATCGCCGATGTCGGCGCGATGGTCGCCGAGACGCTGGGGGCGATGAAGATCGTCCAGGCGTTCGGCCAGGAGCGCCGCGAGGCCGAACGCTTCGAAGGGGCGGTCGAGAGCGCGTTCGCGACTGCCCGCCGCCGCATCACGCTGCGCGCGGTGATGACCGGCGTGGTGATCATGCTGGTGTTCGGATCGATCACGATGGTGATGTGGCAGGGCGCGGTCGACGTCGCCTCCGGCGCGCTCTCGGGCGGTTCGATCGCGGCATTCGTGCTGACCGGCGGGCTCGTCGCAGGCGCGTTCGGCGCGCTGACCGAAGTATATGGCGATCTGCTGCGCGGTGCCGGCGCGGCCGGACGATTGGCGGAACTGCTGGCGGCGACGCCGGAGATCCGTGCACCGGCCTTTCCCCGTGCGCTGCCGCATCCCGCCGAGGGCCGGCTGTCGTTCGACAATGTCGAGTTCCGCTATCCGACCCGCAAGGAAGTGAAGGCGCTGGATGGCTTCACCCTGAGCGTTGCACCGGGCGAGATGGTCGCCGTCGTCGGGCCGTCGGGTGCGGGCAAGTCGACCTTGTTCCAGCTCGCCCAGCGATTCTACGATCCGGAATCGGGCATCGTCCGCATGGACGGTGTCGACCTGCGGGACGCCAATCCGGGCGCGGTCCGCGCGCGGATCGCGATGGTGCCGCAGGAAACGGTGATCTTTGCCGCATCGGCGCGCGACAACCTGCGCTACGGCGACTGGGAAGCCGGCGATGCCGCTTTGTGGGCCGCAGCGGAGGCGGCCAACGCCGCCGACTTCCTGCGCGCGCTACCCGATGGTCTCGACACCTTCATGGGCGAAGGCGGAGCCCGCCTGTCGGGCGGCCAGCGCCAGCGTCTCGCGATCGCCCGCGCCCTGCTGCGCGATGCGCCGCTGCTGCTGCTCGACGAGGCGACCTCGGCCCTCGATGCCGAATCCGAGCGGCTGGTCCAGCGCGCGCTCGAGCGGCTGATGGTCGGCCGGACGACGATCGTGATCGCCCACCGTCTGGCCACGGTGCGTGCGGCAGACCGGATCATCGTGATGGAGGGCGGCCGGATCGTCGAGCAGGGCCGACACGACCTGCTCGCCTCGCAAGGCGGCCTCTACGCCCGCCTCGCGCGGCTCCAGTTCGACGGCGAGCCTGCCTGAGGCAGAGCGCTGGCGCGCCGCGCCCGCACAGATCGACCCGCCCGGACGCCGCGGTTAGTCGCGGCAGGTTTTCCTGCTCGCGCCAGCCAAGGACGAGGCAGCGGTTGTCACCGCCCGCACCTCCTCGCCCGCCTGATATTGGTGCGCGGCGCCGTGGCGTTTCAGTCTCGGCCCGCAGTCCCTGGCGAAAAACCTTGTTGCTGCCAGATCGTCCCGCTGCTTGAGGTGCTTCGTTGGCACGAGGCTCGTGCATCGGACAGGGCAACATGAGCGGCGATTCTGCCAATGCGGGGCCGACGCTCCGCGCGACGACACGACTTGGCGCGCGCGAGGTTAGCGCGACGGCCGGTCCGCTACGCTCTCACGCATGCGTCAGGAGCGGCGCACGGCCGCGGCCAGCTCGCCCCGCTCGGGCACACGAACGGTGGTCATAGCAAAAGGGCCGCGCTTCCGGATGGAAACGCGGCCCTTGCGGCGCTTATCGGACTGGCATGTTTACCAGTTCGAATATGCTTCGTTGCCGATAAATCCCATCTTCTCGACCTGTGCACGCTTGGTAACCGCGAGCACCTGATCGACCAGCTCGTAGCGAGCCTGCGGATCCGGCTGCAGATGCAGCTCGGGAACCGGGTTCATCGTCTGGGTGAGATCGAGATACTGGCGCAGCGTGACCAGATTGACCGGGCTGCCGTTCCAGAGAACCTGGCCGGCGGGATCGACCACCACCTTGTTCTTCACCGGATCGACGATCGGCTTGCTCTGGCTGGGATCGTTGACCGGCAGATCCAGCTTCACCGCATGGGTCTGGATCGGGATGGTGATGATGAACATGATGAGAAGAACCAACATGACGTCGATAAGCGGCGTCGTGTTGATGTCCATCATCGGCTCGCCTTCGGCGGTGCCTGCTGCCATTGCCATGACGTTTACTCCTGCACTCGGGCGTTACAGACGGGCTGAGCTATAACCCTCGGGCGGCTCGGAAATGAAGCCGACCCGGGCGAAGCCCGCGCGCTGCATGGTATAGATCGCGCCGCCGATGCAGCGGTACGGCGTATTCACGTCACCGCGGATATGCGCTTCGGGCAGTTCGATGCCCGGGGCATTGGGGCCACCCTGGCGATCGATCTCCTTGCGGAGCTTGACCACCGCGCGATCCAGCAGATCCTGCGGCCGGACCAGGGACTGGCCCCAGAAGACCTCGCACGCGCCAGAGGCGTTTGCCCGCACCGAAAGCGCGACGTTCTCCGGCTTGGTGGTGGTCGGCTCGAAGACGACCTTGGGAAGCGTAACCGGGACGGTCTGGATCACGACCGGCACGGTGATGAGGAAGATGATGAGCAGAACCAACATGACGTCGACCAGCGGCGTCGTGTTGATGTCCGACATCGGCGCGTCAGATTCGGCTGCCGGGCCCGCACTCATGGCCATAAATTCTGATCCTGTCCTGCGTCATGTCGCAACCGGTTTGGGCCGGCCGCATTGATATCCGTCGGGCGCCGATGAGGCCGGCGCCCGACGGGATATATCACGCCTTGGGGTTGATCGCGGCCGAACCGGTCTTGAGCGGCGGCGTCGGAGCGGTACCGCGGGGAGCGGCGATCGCCGGACGAACCGTGCCGTTCGACATCATGTAGCCGTGCAGATCGTTCGAGAAGGCGCTGAGCTGCTCGGCGACCGACTTGTTGCGACGGATCAGCCAGTTGTAGCCCATCACGGCCGGAACCGCGACGGCGAGACCGAGCGCGGTCATGATCAGAGCCTCACCGACCGGGCCGGCGACGGCGTCGATCGAGGCCTGACCGGCGGCGCCGATCTTGATCAGAGCGCGATAGATGCCGATCACGGTGCCGAACAGGCCGACGAACGGCGCGGTCGAACCGACGGTGGCGAGCAGCGCGAGGCCGCCCGACAGGCGCGAGTTGATCGCCGCCTGGCTGCGGGCCAGGGAGACGTGCATCCACTCATGCTGGTCGATCGGATCGGTCAGCTTGGTGTGCTGATCCTGCGCGAGCAGGCCGTCGTCGACGAGCTGGCGATAGGCCGAGTTCTTCTCGAGCTTGTTGGCACCCTCACGAAGGTTGGGGGCGGTCCAGAAGCTGGTCCGGGCACGCTTCGCCTGGTTCATGATCTTCTGCTGCTCGAGCAGCTTGGTGAGCATGATGTACCACGACGCGGCAGACATGATGACGAGCAGAATGAACACGGTCCAAGCGATCGTGCCGCCCTGCTCAAGCGCGGCCATCAGGCCATACGGGTTGGACGAAGCGCCAGCGGCGCCGGCTGCGGGGGTGGCCATGATCCGAATTTCCTCTTTTCGACGTCTCTATAGGGATAAGCAAACGCCGGCCCGGACCGGGCCGGCGTCGCCGATTTAGTTCTGTGGCATTACCCAGCGCACGCGACGCGAGCCGGTCGACGCGATGGGGTTGCCAGCGTTATCGACTGCAGGCTTGTAGCGAGCGCGCCGAGTGATGTTCGCGCACGCCGCCTCATCAAGATCCGGCGAGCCGCTGGACGAGGTGACACGGCAATTGGTGACACGACCATCGGTCGTGATGTCCCATGCGACGGCCGTCGTTCCCTCACGCTCTTCACGAAGAGCACGCGACGGATAGTCGTCGTTGGTGACCCAGCTTCCCGGGTTACCACGCTCCACAGCCGGGCTCGCCAGCTTGGGAGCCGGCGGGGGCGGGGGCGCTGGGGGCGCTGTCGGCGTGATCACCGGCGCTGGCGGCGGCGTAGCCACAGTCTGGATCGGCGGTGCAACGGATACCGGCGACTGAACGATCGGCGGAGGCGCAACCATGGGCGGCGGCTCGACCTTCTGCTCCGGCGGCGGGGGCGGCGGCTTTTCCTCTGGAGGAGGCGGTGCCTCTTCCACGTCGAACGTCTTCAGGTCGGCGACGGCCTTCTTGACGACGTTATAAGCCAAGCCGGTGACGAACGCATAGCCGATCACTGCGTGCAGCAACGCGACGAAACCGATCGCCACCATCCGGCGGGAGCTCATCTGTTGATCAGCATAAGCCATTAGGAAATGTTACTCCCTACTGATGAGCTTGGCGGCAGCCGAGGAATGAGGTGGGTCCCCATCTGGAAAACGCCTCGAACCGCCCCTATTTCCTTGTGTCCTTGGACAGACGGCCACGTGTGTATCGTGATGGTTTGCACGACGCAAATGCTTTGTCGGACGGGTTGAACCGGCCGATTGCGGCGTGGCAGGAGCTTGGTCCCGTGGGGGGTCGTTCGGCCGTCCATTCCCCAAACGTTGGAGGCGGCATGCGTATCCCCCACTTCTTGCTGACGGCGACGACGGCCTTGTCCGTTTTCGCGGCAACGGAGGTCGCCGCGGCCCCGCCCCCATCGATCCCGCTCGCGCAGGCGCCGAGCTATGCCGACCTCGCCGATCTGGCGCTGGCCGCGCCGATCGTCGCCGGCGTGGAGATACGGCGGTCGACCCGGCTCAAGGGCGCGGCGGCGGCGGCCGCTCCCGCCGGCAAGGCCCGCTTCTATGTCGAGGCGGATGTGCGGGTGCTGATCCGTGGCCAGCAGGGGCTGCCGGCGCAGGTCAGCTATCTTGTCGATCTGCCGCTCAACGCGCGCGATCGGGCGCCCAAGCTGCGCAAGGCGCGCGCGCTGGTGCTGGCCGCGACGGTGCCGGGGCGCGCCGGCGCGCTCCAGCTGGTGGCGCCTTATGCCCAATTGCCGTGGACCGAGCCGCTCGAATCCCAGCTCCGTGCGGTGCTGACCGAAGCGACGCGGCCCGATCCGGCGCCGCGGATCACCCGCGTCGGCAAGGCCTTCTTCGTGCCCGGGTCCCTTCCCGGCGAGAGCGAGACGCAGATCTTCCTCAACACGGAAGACGGCCGGCCGGTCTCGCTCAACGTGCTGCGCCGCCCGGGCGAGACGCCGCGCTGGGCCGTCGCGCTGGGCGAGATGGTCGACGAGGCCGCCGCACCGCCGCAGCGGGACACGCTGCTCTGGTACGGCCTTGCCTGCTTCCTGCCGCGCGCCTTGCCCGCCGCGAGCACGGCCGAGTTGACGCCCGACGATGCCGCGGCCGCGACGCGGGATTACCAGTTGGTGATCGAGGGCCTCGGCCCATGCGTGCGCAACTACAGCCGAAGCTGAAGCCGCGCCCTCAGTAGGAAGAGAGCTCCACCCCGACCCCGGCGCAATCGGCGTAGATGTCGGGCTTGCGGGTGGAGACGCGCAGGCCCGTCACCCCTGCCCGCGCCGCGATCATCGTGTAGATTTCGCGGGCCAGCGTTTCCTGCAGGTTGAAGCGGCGGCCCTGGGTCAGCCGGGTGATTTCGGTCCGCACGAAATCATAGTTCCATGCCGCCGCGGCGCTGTCGTCGGCGGCGAACCATGCTTCCTCGACATCGACATCGACGCAGATCAACAGCCGCTGCGGATTGCCGACCTCCGAATCGTGGAAGCCGATATCGACCGGCAGATCGAGATCGTTCAGGAAGATGCGGCGGCGCTTGGGCGCGAGCGCCGCGGGCACCAGCCCATAGAGGGTGTCGGGCGTGGTCATTCGGTCCCCATGAATTGAACGTCGCGCGGGAGCGCTAGAAATCGCTGGCCGCCATCGAGCATGATGGTCTGGCCGGTCAAGGTAGGCGTGGCGATGATGAAGCGCAGCGTGGCGACGATCTCCTCGACCGTCACCCCGCGCCGCAGCGCGTTCATGCGGTGGACTTCGTCGAAATTGTCGCGGGTTTGAGGCCCGGAGACGAGCGTCACCGACGGCGCGATCCCGCACACCCGGATGCCGCGCGCCGCCAGCGCACGGGCGGATAGTTCGGTCAGCCCGGCAAGGCCCATCTTCGAGATCGTGTAGGTGAAGAAGTCCGGGTTGGGCTGGGCGAGCTTGGCGTCGAGCAGGTTGACGATCAGCCCCCCTGCCCCCTCGGGCACCACCCGCGCGAACGCCTGGGTCAACAGCGCCGGCGCGCGCAGGTTGGCGCTGACATGCGCCTCCCAGCCTTCGACGGTGAAATCCTCAAGACTGTCATAGGCAAAGCGCGAGGCATTGTTCAGCAGGATCGCGGGCGGCGGCATCCCCGCCAGCCCGGCCATCACCCGCTCGCCGGTATCCGGATCGGTCAGGTCGACGGTGACCACCTTCGCCCGGCCGGGCGGCAGTTCGGCCAGGACCGCGTCGGCCTCCGCGCAGGATTGGCGGCAGTGGACCAGCACATGCCAGCCATCGGCGGCCAGCGCGCGCGCCATCGCAGCGCCGATGCGGCGGGCGCCGCCGGTGACGATTGCGGTGCGCGGGCTGCCGAACTCGGGTGTCATGCGGCCCGCCTACAGCCTGCCCGAAAAGCGGGCAAGCCGATGCGAGCGCAGCCCTGCCGCACGAGGAGGCGCCTTTGTCCCGGACTTTTCCACAGCTTTTCCCCGATGCCTGGGGATGAACTGCGGGGAACCAATGGGGGTGCCTTTTCGGTCGCAAGACGCTAGACGCGCCGCCTCCCGGCGCCCGGCGCGCCATGCCTGGAGCCACGGTGCCGACATCCCTCCATCCGATCGACCACGCCGCCCAAGAGGAAGTCGAGGCGCTGCTCGATGCCGCGTTCGGCGCCGATCGGCACCAGCGCACGGCCTATCGGCTGCGGCAGGGAAC
>JAQGKS010000037.1 GCA_028289965.1 Sphingomonas bacterium | reverse complement strand
CGGTCTTGAGCGCGTCCATGCCGTCGCGGCGGACGTTGCGCGCGGCGATCTTGGCCTTCTCGGCATATTGGCCGGCGAGCTTGGCGAGCTCCTTGCGGCGCTCCTCGGTCAGGTCCGGGATCGGCAGGCGCAGATTCTGGCCGTCGACGATCGGATTGAGGCCGAGTCCCGCCGATCGGATCGCCTTATCGACCGGGCCGACGCTCGCTTTGTCCCACACCTGCACCGCGATCATCCGCGGCTCGGGGACGGTCACCGTCGCCAGCTGGTTGAGCGGCATGTGCGTGCCATAGACCTCGACCGAGATCGGATCGAGCAGGCTGGTCGAGGCGCGCCCGGTGCGCAGCCCACCCAGGTCATGCCGCAGCGACTCGACCGCCCCGGAGAAGCGGCGCTCGAGATCCGCCCTGTCATATGCTGCCATTTGATCGCTCCTCGTTGCAGACCATCGTCGCAACACCCTGCCCGGCGAGAACCTTGGACAGGTTCCCCGTTTCGCGGATGTTGAAGACGACAATCGGAATATTGTTGTCGCGGCACAGCGCGATCGCGCTGGCGTCCATCACCTGGAGATTGTCGACCAGCACGCGGCTGAACGTCACGGTCTCATACCGGCTGGCGTCGGGGACGTGCTTGGGGTCGGCATCGTAGACGCCGTCGACCGACGTGCCCTTGAACAAGGCGTCGCAGCCCATCTCGGCGGCGCGCAGCGCAGCGGCGCTGTCGGTGGTGAAGAAGGGATTGCCGGTGCCCGCGGCGAAGATCACGATCCGGCCCTTTTCCATGTGCCGGACGGCGCGGCGGCGAATATAGGGCTCGCACACCGTGGCCATCGGAATGGCGGACTGGACCCGGGTATCGACGCCGATCTGCTCGAGCGCATTCTGCACCGCGAGCGCGTTCATCACCGTCGCCAGCATGCCCATATAGTCGGCGCTGGTGCGATCGAAGCCCTTGGCCGCGGCGGCGAGCCCGCGGAAGATGTTGCCACCGCCGACGACGAGGCAAAGCTGGTGCCCGGCCTCCTTCGCCGCGGCAACCTCGCCGGCGATGCGGGCGACGGTCGCGGGATCGATGCCGAACTGGCCTGGGCCCATCAGCACCTCGCCCGACAGCTTCAAGAGGATGCGGTTGAAGCGCGGGCGTATCATCGCCGTCTGTGACTTCCGTTGAGCGAGGGGTGGGTGGCGCACCTTAGTGGCGCGAAAACGCCCTGCCAAGGGACGTGCGAGGTTCCCCTCCCGCCGCGCTGGCGACGGGAGGGGAAAGCGCGTCAGATGCCGCCGGCGGCGGCGACTTCGGCGGCGAAGTCGCTGGTCTGCTTCTCGATGCCCTCACCGAGCTGGAAGCGGACATAGTCCTTGAGCACGATCGGCGTGCCGGCTGCCTTGGCGGCATTGGCGACGACGTCGCGCACCGGAGTCTTGTTGTCCATCACGAACAGCTGGCTGAGCAGCGCCACTTCCTTGCGGAACTTGGCGACCGCGCCCTCGACCATCTTCTCGATGATGTTGGCCGGCTTGCCCGATTCGGCAGCCTTTTCGGTGGCGATCGCGCGCTCGCGCTCGACCGTCACGGGATCGAGGCCCTCCTCGTCGAGCGCCTGCGGGCTGGCCGCGGCGATGTGCATCGCCAGCTGCTTGCCGAGCGCTTCCAGCGTCTCCGCCGGCGCTGCGCTCTCCAGAGCCACCAGCACGCCGATCTTGCCGAGACCCGGCGCGACCGCATTGTGGACGTAGGGAATGACGACGCCCTGCTCGACGGTCAGCGTCCGCACGCGGCGGAGCGACTGGTTCTCGCCGATCGTGGCGATGTTGCTGGTCAGCGTGTCGGCGACGGTGCCGCCGCCCGGATAGGCCGCGGCCTTCAGCGCCTCGACATCGTCGTTGGCCGACAGCGCCAGCGTCGCGACTTCACGCACGAAGCTCTGGAACTGATCGTTCTTCGCAACGAAATCGGTTTCCGAATTGACCTCGACCGCTGCGCCGCGGTTGCCCGTGACGGCCACGCCGACCAGGCCCTCGGCCGCGGTACGGCCGGACTTCTTGGCGGCGGTGGCGAGACCCTTGGTGCGCAGCCAATCGACCGCAGCCTCCATGTCGCCGTTGGTTTCGGCGAGCGCCTTCTTGCAGTCCATCATGCCGGCGCCGGAGCGCTCGCGCAGATCCTTGACCGTTGCGGCAGTAATGTCCGCCATGTGCAGATCCTTTCAAGATTGGGGACGGGGGAGGCGGAAGCTGCCGCCTCCTACCCCGTCGGTCCCGGCCCAAGACGGGACGGGTTGATGACAGCCGACCGGCGCCGGCTTTCACGCGGCGCCGGTGGTTGTCGCTTGCCCTCAGGCCAGCGCGGCTTCCGCCGGCGGCTCGTCCATCGCGCCGATGTCTTCGCCACGGGCGGCACGGCCACCCTGGGCGCCACGGGTCGCGGCAGTGGCGATCGCGTCGCAATATAGGCGGATGGCGCGCGCGGCGTCGTCGTTCGCCGGAACCGGGAAGGCGATGCCGTCCGGGCTGACGTTCGAATCGAGGATCGCGACGACCGGGATGCCGAGCGTGTTGGCTTCCTTGATCGCCAGCTCTTCCTTGTTGGCGTCGATCACGAACATGATGTCCGGAATGCCGCCCATGTCGCGGATGCCGCCGAGCGAGGCCTCGAACTTGTCGCGCTCGCGCGTCAGCTGGAGGACTTCCTTCTTGGTCAGGCCGGCGGTGTCACCCGACAGCTGCTCCTCGAGCGTCTTGAAGCGCTTGATCGAGCCCGAGATCGTCTTCCAGTTGGTGAGCATGCCGCCCAGCCAGCGATGGTTGACGAAATGCTGGCCCGAACGACGCGCCGCGTCGGCGATCGGCTCCTGCGCCTGGCGCTTGGTGCCGACGAACAGCACCTTGCCGCCGCCGGCGACGGTCTGCGACACGAAGTCGAGCGCGCGGGCAAACAGCGGAACCGTCTGCGACAGGTCGATGATGTGGACGCCGTTGCGATCGCCGAAGATGTAAGGCTTCATCTTCGGGTTCCAGCGATGGGTCTGGTGGCCGAAATGCGCGCCAGCTTCGAGCAGTTCCTGCATCGAGACGGTGGGTACCGCCATGGTCTTTCTCCTCCGGTTTAACCTCTGCAGGGCGGAACTGGGCATTGCCCGGCACCGGTATGTTGCCCTGCATGTGGAATGGGCGCGCATTTAGTCGCGTATTTCGCACAAATCAAGGCTTGACCGGAGAACAGAACAGGAACACTAGGAACTCCCAAGCGGTTCCACGGTTCAACCCATCAGGTTAACGCTTTGGCGAAACGGCCGAATTACGGGAGTTCTTATGGTTCAGATTCTTGCAACCATCTTCTTCTCCGCCGCCGCGCTCGCGGCGTTCGGAATTATCGTGTCGATGCTGGTGGATAATGGCGCGGATGTCCGCCGCGCGCTCGGGTTCGTTCCGGTGCAGCGACTGCCATCGGCCAGTGGGCGCACCCGGCGAATCGCGCGGATGCGCCCGGTCAGTGCTGTTCCGTTGAAGTCGCCGCGGCGCGCTGCCGCTTGACCTTGGCATAGCTGCGCGCGCCGAACGGTATCGCCAGCACGTAGAGGATCGTGATCACGCTGAGCGTGGTCCACGGTGCGCTGATCAAGGCACCGCCAAGCAAGGCCACGAATACCAGCGCCGGCAGGCGGATGCCGCGACGGGGCCGGAACGCAGACCAGCTATAGGTCGGCAGGCTCGAGATCATCAGGAAGGCGATCAGCGCGGCCCAGGGCGCCACCAGCCACGGCTCCCGGAACAATTCGGCGCCGGTTTCCAGCCACAGATAGACGGGCAGGAACAGCAGCCCGGCGCCGGCCGGGGCCGGAACGCCGGTAAGGAAGCCGGCGGACTTGTGCGGCTGGACCTCGGCATCGAGGTTGGAGTTGAACCGCGCCAGGCGCAACGCACAGCAGACCGCATGGGCCAGCGCGAACAACCAGCCGAAGCGCGGCAGCCCCTGCAACGACCAGAGATAGAGAATGATCGTCGGCGACACGCCGAACGCGATCACGTCGGACAGCGAATCGAGTTCGGCGCCGAAGCGGCTCTCGCCCTTCAGCAGCCGTGCGATCCGCCCGTCGAGCCCGTCGAGCACACCGGCAAAGACGATCGCGGCGATCGCTTTCTCCCACTCGCCGCCGATCGCGAAACGGATCCCGGTCAGGCCGAAGCAGAGCGCCAGCGCGGTCACCGCATTGGGGGCGAGCGCGCGAAGTGGAATGCCGCGGCGGGGCACGCGCTCGGGACTCAGCACGAGCGGCGACGCCCTTGTACGCGCGGCGGTCGAACGATCACTGGGCAACCCCCTCGGCGATCGCGCTGTCGCCGATCCGCGCGATCAGCGTTTCGCCGGCGATGGTGCGCTGACCCAGCATCACGCGCGGTGCGGTGCCCGCCGGGAGATAGACGTCGACCCGGCTGCCGAAGCGGATCAGCCCGACGCGCTGCGCCGCGGCGACGATGTCGCCGGGCTTGACGAACGGCACGATCCGCCGCGCGACCAGCCCGGCGATCTGGGTGAAACCGATCCGCGTGCCGTCGCTCGCTTCGACGAGGATGTGCTGGCGCTCATTCTCCTCGCTCGCTTTGTCGAGATCGGCGTTGAGGAACTTGCCCGAAATATAGACGACGCGGCGGATCGTGCCGGCGATCGGCGATCGATTGATGTGCACGTCGAACACGCTCATGAAGATCGACACCCGCGTCATCGGCTCGTTGCCGAGACCGTCGGGACCTTCCAGTTCGCGCGGTGGCGGCACCTGGACGATCATCGTGATCAGCCCGTCCGCGGGCGCGATGATCAGGTCGCGGCCGCGCGGCGCGGTGCGGATCGGATCGCGGAAGAACGCCGCCACCCAGATCGTCACCCCGGCCATCGGCCAGGCGAGCGTTTCCCAGCCGAGCAGCGCGAACCCCAATGCGATCGCGGCGGCGATCACGACGAACTTGCGGCCTTCGGGATGGACAGCCGGGAAGCGCCATTTCACTGTCGTGGTCACGACGTCCGGTTTTTCTAATGATGTCATGGCCCCACTATGGTGCAGTGCCGCCGCCCTGACAATCTCGTGCCTTGCGGCGGTTGATCGCCTCAGCCGCATTGCCTAGACGGGCCGCGACTGAAAACTCCCAAGCGAGGCGATCCATGGCCAAGATCAAGGTGAAGACCCCCGTCGTCGAAATCGACGGCGACGAGATGACCCGGATCATCTGGCAATGGATCCGCGAGCGGCTGATCCTGCCCTATCTCGACATCGATCTGGAATATTACGACCTCGCCGTCGAAAAGCGCGACGAGACCGACGACAAGATCACGGTCGATGCAGCCAAGGCGATCCAGAAATATGGCGTCGGGGTGAAGTGCGCGACGATCACGCCGGATGAGCAGCGGGTCGAGGAATTCGGCCTCAAGAAGATGTGGAAGTCGCCCAACGGCACGATCCGCAACATCCTCGGCGGCGTCGTCTTCCGCGAACCGATCGTGATCCAGAACGTGCCCCGCCTGATCCCCGGCTGGACCGACCCGATCGTCGTCGGCCGCCATGCCTATGGCGACCAGTATCGCGCGACCGACTTCAAGGTGCCCGGCCCCGGCAAGCTGCGCCTCGTCTGGGAAGGCGATGACGGCCAGGTGATCGACGAGGAGGTGTTCCACTACCCCTCCGCCGGCGTCGCGATGGCGATGTACAATCTGGACGATTCGATCCGCGATTTCGCGCGCGCCAGCATGAACTATGCGCTCGATCGCAAATGGCCGCTGTACCTGTCGACCAAGAACACGATCATCAAGGCTTATGACGGGCGCTTCAAGGATTTGTTCGAGGAGATTTTCCAGGCCGAATTCAAGGACAAATACGCCGCCGCCGGGATCACCTATCAGCACCGCCTGATCGACGACATGGTCGCCTCCGCGCTCAAGTGGAGCGGCAAGTTCGTCTGGGCCTGCAAGAATTACGATGGCGACGTCCAGTCCGATCAGGTCGCGCAGGGCTTCGGCTCGCTCGGGTTGATGACCTCGGTGCTGATGACGCCCGACGGCAAGACGATCGAGGCCGAAGCCGCCCACGGCACGGTCACCCGCCATTATCGCATGCACGAGCAGGGCAAGGCGACCTCGACCAACCCGATCGCCTCGATCTTCGCGTGGACCGGGGGCCTCAAGTTCCGCGGCAAGTTCGATGAGACGCCCGACGTGGTCCGCTTCGCCGAAACGCTCGAGCGGGTCTGCATCGAATCGGTCGAGCAGGGCGCGATGACCAAGGATCTCGCGATCCTGATCGGCCCCGACCAGCCCTGGATGACGACCGAGCAGTTCTTCGAGACGATCCGCGTGCGGCTCGAAGGCGAAATGGCCAACTGGAAGTAGCTGATCCGCCCCGCGCCCCCGACCATCGGGCGGCGCGGGGCTCGGTCCGCCAAAAAACAGGCCGGCCGCCGGTCGCCGGCCGATGCGGCGAGCCCCGCCTGCGCCCTCCCGATCATTCTATGCGGCGCTGCGGCATCGAAATGGTTGGCAAGCCGGCCGCCGTGCCGCAACGATGGCGCAGTGTCATTGCCCCTCCACTCCGATGCCCTGAGCGATTCGCTCGTCATTCTCGGAGCCGCGGGGATCGTCATCCCGGCCTTCGCCCGGTTTCGCATCACGCCGGTTATCGGCTTCATCCTGGTCGGCGTCCTCGTCGGCCCCGCGGGGCTCGGCTCGCTCGTCGGCTACGCCCCCTGGCTCTATCATGTGACGATCTCCGAACCGGAATCGATCACGCCGTTCGCCGAACTCGGCATCGTCCTGCTGCTATTCTCGATCGGGCTGGAGCTGTCGTTCAAGCGCTTATGGTCGCTCCGCCGGCTCGTGTTCGGGCTGGGCGCATCCGAACTGCTGCTGTCGGCAGGCGTTATCGGCATCGCGCTCCACCTGATCGGCCAGAGCTGGGTCGGCGCGATCGGCCTCGGCCTGGCGATCGCGCTTTCGTCGACGGCGCTCGTGCTGCCGATGGTCGGAACCCAAAGCCCGGTTGGGCGCAGCGCCTTTGCGATGCTGCTGTTCGAGGATCTGGCGCTCGTCCCGATCATCTTCACGCTCGGCGTGCTCGCGCCCAACACCGGCGGCGGGTGGGAACAGCTTGTTCACACGCTGTGGCAAGGGGGCGCGATGGTCGCGGCGATGCTCGTGCTCGGCCCGTTCGTGCTGCCGCCCTTGTTCGCCCAGGCGGCCCGCACGCGCAGTCCCGAACTCTTCCTCTCCGCCAGCCTGCTGATCGTGATCCTGGCAAGCATCGCCACCGGCGCGGTCGGCCTGTCGCCGATCGTCGGCGCGCTGCTCGCCGGCCTGCTCATCGCCGAGACCGACTATCATAGCGAAGTCGAGGTGATGATCGCTCCCTTCAAGGGGCTGGCGCTGGGCATCTTCCTGATCACGGTCGGCATGGGGCTCGATCTCAAGGTGATCGCCGCGAACTGGGCCAGCCTGCTGATCGCCGTGGTCGGTGTCGTCGTGGTCAAGGCGGTGATCACCGCCGTGCTGCTCCGCCTAAGCGGTGAGCGCCGCGGCGTGGCGACGGAGACCGGGCTGCTCATGGCGAGCCCGTCGGAGACGACGTTGATCGTCCTCGCCGCCGCCGCGCAGGCGGAGCTGATCCTGCCTTCGACCGCCTCCTTCTGGCAGATCGTGACGGCGATCGGCCTGACCATCACCCCGTTGCTGGCGCGCATCGGTCGCGATACGTCGCGGCGGGTCGAGGCCCGTGTGGACCAGCCGGCCCAGGTCGATCCGGATATGACGCAACCCCGCGCGATCATCGTCGGTTTCGGCAGGGTCGGGCGGCTGGTCGCGCAGATGTTCGACGCGCACAAGCTGCCCTATCTCGCGATCGATGCCGACGTGGACAGCGTCGCCCATGCCCGCAAGCGCGGCTACAACGTGATGTTCGGCGATATATCGCGGCCCGGGATGGTCGACCGGCTGAGCGTCGGCGAGGCCAGCGCGCTGATCGTCACCCTTGGCGATCGGCCGCTCACCAGCCGCATCACCGCCTCCGTCCGGGCGCGTTTCCCCGATCTGACGATCGTCGCGCGCGCGCGCGATCCCAACCACGCCGCCGAGCTCTACCGCGCCGGGGCGACCGATGCCGTGCCGGAAACGCTCGAATCCTCGCTCCAGCTGTCCGAAGTCGCGCTGGTCGATCTCGGGTTGCCGATGGGCCGGGTGATCGCCTCGATCCACGAAAAGCGCGCGGAGTTGCGCAGCAAGATCATGGAAATGGCCGAGACCGACCGCGAGCCGCCGATCCGCGGACGGCGGCTGCGCGACGTCGAAGTGGAATAAGCCGGGCTATACCGACTCGTCGGCCGGGGTCAGGCCGGCTCGGCGGCAAGCGCCAGTGCGGCGCGCACCGCATCGACCGCTTCGATCGCGCGCGCGCCATCGGGGCCGCCGCCCTGGGCCATATCGGGACGCCCGCCCCCGCCCTGCCCGCCGAGCGCGGCAACCGCGAGGCGGACGAGATCGACCGCGCTGATCCGGACCGCGAGATCGTCGGTGACACCGACCGCGGCACTCGCCCGGCCCTCATTGACCGCGACGAGGATCGCCACGCCCGATCCCAGCCGCTTCTTGGCATCGTCGACAAGCCCGCGCAGCCCCTTGGGATCGAGCCCTTCGATGACCTGGCCGATAAACCCGTGCGGCCCGATCATCTCCGGCCCGGCGGGCGCGGCCGAGCCACCGCCGCCCAGTGCCAGCGCCTTCTTGGCGTCAGCCAGTTCGCGCTCCAGCCGGCGCCGCTCCTCGATTAGGCTGGCGACGCGTGCCGGCACCTCTTCCGGGGTTGCGCGGAGCACGGCCGCGGCTTCCTTCAGCCGATCCTCGCGGCCGGTCAGCCACTGGCGCGCCGCCTCCCCGGTCAGCGCTTCGATCCGGCGCACGCCGCTCGCAACCGCGCTCTCCCCGACGATCTTGAACAAGGCGATGTCGCCGAGCGCCTGGACGTGCGTGCCGCCGCACAGTTCGACCGAATAGCTCGCCCCGTCCTGCTCGACCGCGTCGCCGCGCCCCATCGACAGCACGCGCACCTCGTCGCCATATTTTTCGCCGAACAGCGCCATGGCGCCGGCCGCGACAGCATCATCGGGCGTCATCAGCCGCGTCGTCACCGCATCATTCTCGCGAATGTGGCGGTTCACCTCCGCCTCGACGAGCGCGATCTCACTCTGGCTGAGCGCCTTGGGATGCGCGAAATCGAAGCGCAGCCGGTCTGCCGCGACGAGGCTGCCCTTTTGCGTCACGTGCGGCCCGAGATGGCGACGCAATGCCGCGTGGAGCAGGTGGGTCGCCGAGTGGTTGGCGCGCAGCTGGGAGCGATGCGCGGCATCGACGATCAGCTTGACCGTATCGCCGACATTGACCTCGCCGCCGTCGATCACCGCACGGTGGGCGTGCAGCCGGCCGAGCGGCTTGGCGGTGTCGCTGACGGTCGCGGAAAAGCCGTTGTCGCCCTCGATGATCCCGGTATCGCCCATCTGCCCGCCGCTTTCGCCATAGAATGGGGTCTGATTGGTCAGGATCGTGACGCTCTCGCCGGTCTGCGCGGCATCGACCCGCTTGCCTTCGCGCACGATCGCGACGACCACGCCCTCGCCTTCCGCGGCGGTGTAGCCGGTGAACTCGGTGCTGCCGACTTCCTCGGCAATGTCGAACCAGACCTCGTCGGAAGCCTTTTCGCCCGAGCCCTTCCACGCCGCGCGGGCGGCCCGCTTCTGTTCGGCCATCGCCGTGTCGAAACCGGTGCGATCGACCTTCAGCCCCTGCGCGCGCAGCGCATCCTCGGTCAGGTCATAGGGGAAGCCGAACGTGTCGTAGAGCCGGAACGCGACCTCGCCGGGCAGCGTCGCCCCGGCGGCCATGTTCGCGGTCGCATCGTCGAGCAGGCGGAGACCGTTGTCGAGCGTCTGGCGGAAACGGGTCTCCTCCAGCTTCAGCGTCTCCTCGATCAGCGGCTGGGCACGCACCAGATCGGGATAGGCCGCGCCCATTTCCGACACCAGCGACGGCACCAGGCGGTGCATCAGCGGCTCGGATGCTCCGAGCAGATGGGCATGGCGCATGGCGCGGCGCATGATCCGCCGCAGGACATAGCCACGCCCCTCGTTCGCCGGAAGCACGCCGTCGGCCACTAAAAAGCCGGCGGCGCGCAGATGATCCGCGATCACCCGGTGCGATGCCTTCATCGGCCCGGCCGTGTCGCTCTTCGTCAATTCGCCCGACGCGGCGATCAGCGTCCGAAACGTATCCGTGTCATAATTGTCGTGGACGCCCTGGAGCACGGCGGTGATCCGCTCGAGCCCCATGCCGGTATCGATCGACGGGCGCGGCAGATCGCGCCGAACCGCCGCGTCGATCTGCTCATATTGCATGAATACGAGGTTCCAGATCTCGACGAAACGATCGCCATCCTCGTTGGGCGATCCCGGCGGCCCACCGGGAATATGGTCGCCATGATCGTAGAATATTTCCGAGCACGGCCCGCACGGCCCGGTATCGCCCATCGCCCAGAAATTATCGGACGTCGCGATGCGGATGATCCGCTCTTCCGGAAGGCCGGCGATCTTGCGCCACAGATCATAGGCTTCCTGATCGGTGTGATAGACCGTCACCGTCAGCCGGTCGGCGGGAACGCCCCAGGTGCCGGTGATCAGCGACCAGGCCAGGCTGATCGCCCGCTCCTTGAAATAGTCGCCGAACGAGAAGTTGCCGAGCATCTCGAAGAAGGTGTGGTGCCGCGCGGTATAGCCGACATTGTCGAGATCATTATGCTTGCCGCCGGCGCGAACGCACTTCTGGCTCGACGTCGCGGTCGAGTAACCGCGCGTTTCGAGGCCGGTGAAGACGTTCTTGAACGGCACCATCCCGGCGTTCACGAACATCAGCGTCGGATCGTTATACGGCACCAGCGGCGCGGATGGGACCACGACATGGCCTTCCCCGGCAAAATGGTCGAGGAAGGAACGGCGGATGTCGTTGGTCGATGTCATGCAGGCGACTTAAGCGAGCGCGCGCCGCTTCTCAAGCGGCGGCTACG
>JAQGKS010000035.1 GCA_028289965.1 Sphingomonas bacterium | reverse complement strand
GGCGCGGATGGGACCACGACATGGCCTTCCCCGGCAAAATGGTCGAGGAAGGAACGGCGGATGTCGTTGGTCGATGTCATGCAGGCGACTTAAGCGAGCGCGCGCCGCTTCTCAAGCGGCGGCTACGTCCCACCATGGGCCAGCCGCCACATTAGCGGGCTACTGCCCCCGGGGCCTCACGCAAACGCGTACGGCCCGCCGCGCTCGAGCGCACGGGCATAAGCGGGACGCGCATGGATCCGCTCGAGCCAGTCGATCAGGTGCGGGCGCTCGCCGTTCAGCCGGGCGCGGTGCCGCGCGGCCTCGAGCGGGAAGCTCATCATGACGTCCGCGGCGGTGAAATCATCGCCGGCAAACCAGGCGCGGTCGGCCAACTCCGTCTCCAGCCAGTCGAGATGGCCATCGACCAGGCTCTGGACCGCGCCGCGCGCAGGGCGGCCGAGCAGGCCCAGCCGATCGATCACCAGCAACCCGAATAGCGGCGGCATCATCGATCCTTCGGCATAATGCAGAAAGTGGCGATAGCGCAGCACGCTGTCGCGGTGCGCCGGCGCGCCGAGCCGCCCATCGGCCTGCTCGATCAGATATTCGACGATCGCGCCCGTTTCGGCGATCACCGTCTGGCCATGCTCGATCAGCGGCGACTTGCCGAGCGGGTGGATCGCCTTAAGCGCGGGCGGCGCGAGCATCGTCTTGGGATCGCGCGCATAGCGCCGGACCTCGTACGGCAGTTCGAGTTCCTCAAGCAGCCAGAGGATGCGCTGCGACCGCGAATTTTCGAGATGGTGGACGAGGATCATTCACTGCTCCTGGGCCGCGCTATGTTGGCGACGCGCGGTATCGGCCGGGCGACGCTGTCGGCTGGCGACGAACCAGCCATGCACATCCTTCCACGTTCGATGCGGACCGTACAACGCGCATTGTCGCGAAACGATCATGCGTGGGTGCCGAGCAGATCACCTGTCGCGACGAGCCGCTACGGCAGATGAGACAGGATCGAGCTATCTATCCGTCACGCAACGGGCGTCGGCGGGCGCGTAGCCGGCGGTCGGCGCGCGCGCAGCGGGCGGTCGGCGGGGGCGCAGCGGGCGGTCGATTCCGGCGTCCCGCAGCAAGTATGCCGCCGAATCCGTGCCCTCGCGTCACCACCGCAGCATCGGCGTGGGGAAGAGTTGAAGCCGCGATCAACATCTTGACCGCTGCGGCACCGACGCGATTAACCGGCTTGGTGAGGCACCTACGCTTGGCCCAAATGCGCCGGCCGGCAGGGGATCAGGGAGAACGGCCCAGGCAAGCATCGATGCACGATGCATCGCTGCGTTTCGTCGCTCCAGGACGGATGAAAGCGTCCGGAGGAATGCGTTCGGCCCGCTTCCCCGCGGCGCCCGGCGCCGCGGGGAAGCGTAACATGTCAGACGTCGTCATCCTCGCTGGGGCCGGCCATCAACGCCTCGCCGACCTCGGCCGAGTTACCGCGGATCGCCCGCTCCAGCCGATCGGCGACCTCGGGATTTTCTCGCAGATAAGTCTTCGAATTCTCGCGGCCCTGGCCGATCCGGATCGAATCGTAGCTGAACCAGGATCCCGATTTCTCGACCAGCCCGGCCTTGACGCCGAGATCGAGAATCTCCCCGACCTTGGACACGCCTTCGCCATACATGATGTCGAATTCGACCTGCTTGAACGGCGGCGCGACCTTGTTCTTGACGACCTTCACCCGGGTCGTGTTGCCGACGATTTCGTCGCGATCCTTGATCTGGCCGGTGCGACGGATGTCGAGGCGGACGCTGGCATAGAATTTCAGCGCGTTGCCGCCGGTGGTCGTCTCCGGGCTACCGTACATCACGCCGATCTTCATGCGGATCTGGTTGATGAAGATCACGGTGCAGCGCGAACGGCTGATCGATCCGGTGATCTTGCGCAGTGCCTGGCTCATCAGCCGCGCCTGCAGGCCGACATGGCTGTCGCCCATCTCGCCCTCGATCTCGGCACGCGGCACGAGCGCGGCGACCGAATCGATCACCAGCACGTCGACCGCGTTGGAGCGGACCAGCGTGTCGGTGATCTCGAGCGCCTGTTCGCCGGTATCGGGCTGGCTGACGATCAGTTCGTCGATGTTGACGCCGAGCTTCTTGGCGTAGCCCGGATCGAGCGCATGTTCGGCATCGATGAACGCGGCGGTGCCGCCGATCTTCTGCGCTTCGGCGATGGCGTGGAGCGCGAGCGTGGTCTTGCCCGAGCTTTCCGGCCCGAAGATCTCGATCACGCGACCCCGCGGCAGGCCGCCGATGCCCAGCGCGATGTCGAGCCCGAGCGAACCGGTGGAGACCGCTTCGATCTCCATCTTCTCACGGCTGCCGAGCTTCATCGCGGAGCCCTTGCCGAAAGCACGATCGATCTGCGCAAGGGCGGCGTCGAGCGCCTTCTGCCTGTCCATGGTCCCCGTTTCCTTCGATCCGCTATTGGACCCGATGATCTTGAGCTGTGCGGCCATGAGCCTTGCTTCCCCTCGTAGAGAGTCCTTCCGCGCGGTCAACGCAGAAGCCCTCTGTACCTGGGATGTTCCAGTAGAACAAGAGGAGAACGACAGGCCAGCTCAGACGGCGGCGACGCTCGCTTCGAGCGCCGTCTTGATGCTGTCCATCGTGAACGGCTTGGGCAGCACCGCAGCGGCGGCATGGCGCACCGGCGGCGGCGCGACATGCCCGCCGGTCGCCAGCAGGAACGGGACGCGGCGATCCGACAGCGCGTCGGCAACCGGCCACGAGGGCTCGCCGCCGCGCAGATGGACGTCGAGGATGACGACGTCGAACCCGCCCTCGCTGACTTTCTCCAGCGCCCCCGCCACCGTGTCCGCGGTTCCCGCGACGGTGTGGCCGAGCGCGTCGACGAAATCCTCCAGCATCATCGCGATGAGCGGTTCGTCCTCGACGATCAGTACGGATAGGGATGCTGCCATGCCTTCGCCTCTAGGGATCGTTACGCCGCCCGCCTAGAGCTTTTTTGCAGCCAGCGCGTCGCGCGCCGCCTCGGCAAGCTGCTGAACCGAAAAGGGCTTTGGCAGGAAGGCGACCCCGTCGAGGTTGATCGATCGGCGCAGCTGCTCCTCGGCATATCCCGACATGAACAGGATCGGCAGCCCTGGGAAGCGGGCCCGCGCATGTCCGACCAGCGTCGGCCCGTCCATCGTCGGCATCATCACGTCGGAAATCAGCAGATCGACCGGCTCGCCAGCGCCGAGCAATTCCAGCGCCTCCTCCCCATTGGCGGCGGTCAGGACCTGATAGCCCTGGCGGACCAGCGCCCGCTCCGCCACCGCGCGAACCATGTCCTCGTCCTCGACGAGCAGGATCGTGCCGGTGCCCCACAATTCGGTCGGCTTGGGGGCCGGCGGCGGCGGCGCGACCTCGGCGGTCGCCTCGGTGCGGTGGACCGGAAGATAGACGACGAAGCTGGTCCCCGAGCCAATCGTCGAATCCGCGAAGATGAACCCGCCCGATTGCTTGACGATGCCGTACACCGTCGACAGGCCCAGCCCGGTTCCCTTGCCGACCTCCTTGGTGGTGAAGAAGGGCTCGAACACCTTGCCGATGATCTCGGCCGGGATGCCGGTGCCGGTGTCGGTCACGCTCAGCGCGGTATATTCGCCGGCGGGCAGAATTTCGCTGGCGAGGGCGCGGACCTCCTCGGCGCTGACGCCATAGGTCTGGATCGTGAGCGTGCCGCCATCGGGCATCGCGTCGCGCGCATTGACCGCCAGGTTGACGATGACCTGTTCGAGCTGGCCCGGATCGGCGCGCACCGCGCCAAGGTTGCGACCATGCTTGACGACCAGTGTGACCGATTCGTCGAGCAGGCGCTTGAGCAGATTCGACGTTTCCGACACCACGTCGGGAAGCTGGAGCACCTGCGGGCGCAACGTCTGCTGGCGCGAGAAAGCGAGCAGTTGGCGGGTCAGGCCGG
>JAQGKS010000033.1 GCA_028289965.1 Sphingomonas bacterium | reverse complement strand
CGTTCCGCCCGCGGATCAGCCTGCGCCACGTCCGCGAGCTCTGGTCCTTTTCGATCTGGCTGACGCTCGGCCAGCTCGTCAGCACGATCAACTGGCGGTTCGACCAGCTGCTGATCGGCAAGTTTCTCGGCCGCACCGCGCTCGGCATCTATACCGTCGGCGACAATCTGGCGCAGCTGCCGACGCGCGAATCGACCCAGCCGCTGACCCGCACGCTCTTTCCCGCATTCGCCAAGCTCAACGACGATCCCGACCGGCAGCGGCGCGGATTCCAGCGCGCGCAGAGCACGATCACCGCGGTCGCGCTGCCGCTCGGCGTCGGCGTGGCGCTGGTCGCGGATCCGATGGTGCGGCTCGTGCTGGGCGAGCGGTGGCTGGCGGCGATCGGCGTGATCCAGGCGCTGGCGTCGATCTTCGCGCTGCACACGCTCGGCGGGCTCGCCCAGCCGCTCGGCATGGCGCGCGGCGAGACCAGGACGCTGTTCAACCGCGACCTGCAATTATTCTTCATCCGGCTGCCGTTCATCTGCGCGGGGATGTTCCTGTGGGGGTTGAACGGGGTGGTCGCAGCGCGCGTGCTGACCGGGCTGATCGGGCTCGGCTTCGACATGGGGCTGATCCGGCGCTTCCTCGGCCTGTCCTATCTTGCCCAGCTGCGTGCCAACCTGCGGACCTTCGCGGCGGTGATCGTGATGTGCGGCGGCGTGCTGATCCTGCGCCACACCCTGACCCTCGGCCATGACAGCGGCGCGCTGGCGCTGCGGCTGGCAATCGAGGGCGGGGCGGGCGCGATCCTCTATGCCGGCAGCCGGCTGCTGATCTGGCGGGCGCGGGGCCGGCCCGACGGCCCGGAAACCGAGCTGGCGCGGCTGGTGGCGGCGGGTGTCGCCAAGATCGTCCATCGTCGACGCGGCGGACCGGCGAGCGCCGCCTGACCCAAGGCCGGCGGTGGAGGGCGGCCTTGCGCCGTGCCTTCCGGAACCCGGCGGCGGCCGCCCGTCATCCAGCATTGTACGCGCCCGGCCCCTCGGCTATCGCCTGAACCAATGCGGATTGCGTGCGCCTTCTCGACCGACGATAATTATGCCGAGCATCTTGCCGTCGCGATCACGTCGCTGCTGCAGAGCAACCGCGCCCACCAGATCGACCTGCACATCGTCCACCACGGCGTATCGCCCGAAAGCCTGTCGCGGCTGGCGCAGGTGGTGGCGGCGCACGACCATGCCACGGTCCAGTTCCACACCTTCGACACGACACCGTACCGGCACTTCCGGCTCGACAACCACATCACGCTGGCATCCTATTTCCGGCTGTTTTTGAGCGATGTGCTGCCGGCCGGGATCGACCGGATCCTGTTCCTCGACGCCGACATCGTCGTGCTCGACGATATTGGCCCGCTCTGGGCGACGCCGCTCGACGGGGCGCTGATCGGGGCAGTGCCGGACCCGTTTGCGGGGGGCAATAATGCGCGGCTCGGGCTGCCCGCCGACCATGTCTATTTCAATGCCGGGGTGCTGCTGATCGATCTGGCGGGATGGCGCGCCGAGGCGCTGCTGCCGCGCTTCGTCTCCTATGTGGAGCGCAACCATGCGATCCTCAGCTACCATGACCAGGATACGCTGAACGCCGTCCTGCTCGGCCGGATCGCCTATCTGAGCATCCGCTGGAATTTCCAGGCGCGGACGCGCTGGCGCGATGCCGCCGCGCTGCCGATGCCGCGCGATGCGTTCGAGCGGATCCGCCGGCATCCGGCAATCGTCCACTATACCACCCGCCGCAAGCCGTGGAATTACGCGGACAAGGTTCCGTTCGAGGCGCATTATCTGCGTTACCGGGCGGGAACGCCGTGGAAGGCGCTGCGCCCGACGCGGACGCCGTCGGCCTTCCTCAAGCGGCACCTGCGCGGACCGATCAACCTCTATCTCCGGCTGAAGCACGGCGCCTGAGCCGGCGGTTCGGCGCCATTCGACCAAGGAAACTTCGTGCGCACCATCACCCTGTTCGACACGAGCGTTTCGACCGACAATCTCGGCGACGAGATCATCATCGATGCGGTGGACGACGTGATCCGGGAGGTTTTTCCCGACGCCTATGTCTTCCGGGTGCCAAGCCATGACCGGATCGGCGAACAGAGCCGGTCGCTGATCGCCAAGAGCGACCTGTCGATCGTCGGCGGCACCAATCTGCTCCAGCCCAACATGCTCGCGCGCAAGGCATTGTGGAAGCTTGGCCTGGCCGACGTGCTCAAGCTCAAGTCGGTCGTCCTGCTCGGTGTCGGGTGGCGCGATTATACCCATCCGATGCGGCCGCAGACGCGGATGCTGCTTGACCGGATCCTCCATCGCGGCTTCGTCCATTCGGTGCGCGACGGCTATACCGCGGAGAAGCTGAAGGGCGTGCAGGCGCGGGTATCGAACACCGGCTGCATGACGATGTGGCGGCTCGATCCGGAACGGTGCGCGCGCATCCCGCGGCGGCGGGCGCCGGCGGTGGTGACCACGCTGACCTATTATCGCGGCAACCCGACGGCGGATCGGCGCATGCTCGAATTGCTCAAGGCCAAATATGGATCGGTCGCCTTCTGGCCGCAGCAGCGCGACGATCTCGACTATATGCGCAGCCTGGGCGTCGACGGCATCGAGTTGATCATGCCGCGCACCGATGCGTTCAACGCGGCGCTGGATCAGGACGTGGACTTCGTCGGCACCCGCCTCCACGGCGGGGTACGCGCGCTGCAGAAGGGGCGGCGGGCGCTGATCGTGACGATCGACAACCGCGCCACCGAAATCGCGCGAGACACCAACCTGCCGACGGTGTTGCGCGGCGACGATGACGCGATCGCGCGGTGGATCGATGGCGACACGCCGACGGAGATCCGGCTGCCGACCGAGGCGATCACCGCCTGGAAGGCGCAGTTCCGGGGCTGAGCGGCGCGCGCGGCCGAGGGCACGCGGGTTGCGGACGGGAATGGCGGACCGGATCGATCGGGCGCACTGGGGGAAAAGGGCGGCCAATGCGAAATTCATCACGGACCTGGCTCGATCGCGAGAATGAGGCGTTCGCGGCGGGCGTTGCGCCGGGATCTTTGGTCCTCGACGCGGGGGCGGGCGACCAGATCTACAAGAAGTTCTTCGCCCACTGCACCTATGAGGCGGCGGACTTCGAGAAGGTCGACAAGCCCTACGCCCGGTCGACCTATGTCTGCGACCTCGCCGCGATCCCGGTGGAGGATGCGCGGTTCGACGCGATCGCGTTCAACCAGGTAATGGAGCATCTGCCCCGGCCGCTCGACGCGCTGACCGAGCTCAACCGGGTGCTGAAGCCCGGCGGCACGATGATCTGCACCGCCCCGCTCCAGTTCGAGGAGCATGAGCAGCCCTATGATTTCTACCGCTACACCCAGTTCGGATGGCGCCATCTGCTCGGCGCGGCGGGGTTCGAGATCGAGCGGCTCGACTGGATGGAAGGGCTGTTCGGCAGCATCGGCTATCAGCTGGAGACGGCCGCGAAGAACCTGCCGTCGCAGCCCGGCCGGATCGCGCCGGGACTGCTCGGCTGGGTCGGCCTGGCCGCGGTGCTGTTCGCCAAGCTGAGTTTCCCGCCGCTCGCCAACCTGTTCTACCGGATCGACGAGACGCAGCGGTTCACCGGCCGCGGCAATCCCAAAAACTATGTCGTGATCGCGCGCAAACCGCCGGCGTAGGACGTCACACGCCGGGACGGAGCGTCAGCCGGGTCCGCTTGCTGTTCGGCGCCTTGGGTCGGAACCGGGTCAGCGGCCCCGACAGGAAGTCGGGATTCTCGAGGATCGGCTTCTTGCCACGGGCACTGCGCACCGCGACGTCGGTCAGCTCGAGATTGGCGACGGCGCCGTTCAGCCGCATCGATCCGGCGGCGAGATCGATCCGGCGGAACCGGCCGAACGAATTGGCGCCGCCCATCTCGGTCTGGATGTCGCCCTTGGCGAGCTTGACGTCGGACAGGGTGAAGTTGGTGCTCGGCACGATGTAGATATTGTGGAGCGCGCCGGCGAACAGCAGGATCGAGCCGCTGTCGGCGGTGACCCCGCTCACGTTGAAATCGCTGCAGCCATAGCAGCACACCGCCGCGCTCGGCATGCCGGACTTCGCGCTGTAGCGGTCGGAAATGTCGTGCCCGACAATCTGTTCGATGGTGAAATCGGTGCCGGCTTCGACATGGATGAGCTGGCGGAGCGATCGGCCGCGGATGTTGCGGATGGTGAACTTCTTGACCGACACCGCGCGGTCCCACCCCTGATCATATTTGGCCCCCGCAAAGCCGATGCCGATGCCCCAGTTCGGCCGGCCGAGGGGATCGTCGATCCCGTCAATCTCATGATCCTCGACGAGCACGCCGGTATCGCGCGGGCAGACGTTCCATTCGATCGCGTCGCCGCGCAGCCGCGCGAAGCGGCCGCGGCGGATGACCGCGCCGGTGAGGCTGGAGCCGTGGCCGTGGCGCAGGATGCCGAAATTGGCGTCGCTGACCTTGAAATCCTCGATCCGCAGATCGCGATACGGCCCCGCGCCCTGGATCATGATCGCCGCGCTGTGGAGGTAGCCGCGATAGTCGAACCCCGAGATGCTGATCGTGCCGCCGGTGAGGCGCAGCGGCACATCGGTCACCCGGCTGCCCTCGAAACGGATCGACGTCGTGCCCGAGAGCACCAGCTCGGCCTTGGGCGTGCCGACCAGATCGCGGCGGATGACGAGGTTCATCCCCTTCGGCACGAACACCGGGCCGGTGATCGACAGCGGCAGGCGCGAGGCGGGGATGATCACCGGATCGGCACTGCCGGCGCGCGCCGCCAGCCATTCCTGCAACCGCAGATCGCCGAGCGACTGCGCCCCGGCGCGACCGGCCGAGACGAGAAGCGGGGCGGCGGCGAGGCCGGCCAGGAGTGTGCGACGGCGCATCAACAAGAAGGTGTCGTCGGTCATGATGGTTCCTGGGTCCGGTGCTGTGTTCGCGAAGCCCCCGGCATGACCTTAGCCGCTAGGGCAGGGCGGGCAACCGGCCTCCGCGGGCCTACGCGCGGGACATTATCGGCTGTCCTACAGGGGGTGATCTGAACATAAAAAGAACACCGGCGATTCGCTGCTGCAAGGGATGAGACCAATGACGGAACCCGCTGCCATCGAAACTCCCGCGGGCTTCGTGCCTGCGCATGCCCTGACCTTTGGCCAGGCCGGGGCGGATGCCCGCTTCGTCCATGCCGGCGATCCGCTGCCGGTCCGCACCGAAACGCCGGCGGCCTCGTCGGCCCCGCTGGTCGGCAGCACGTCGGCGACGGCGGTGGCCGGGCCGTTCGTGCCCGATCCCGGCCGGCCGATCCGGCTGACCTTGACCGGAACGTGGAGCGGATCGGTCGCGGTGCAGCGATCGATCGACGGGGGCGCGACCAAGCTTCCGCTGACGCTGGCCGGCACCGCCTGGGCGACGTTCACGGCGAACGCCAATGAGGAGGTGGCGCAGGAATATGAAGGCGGCGCGACCTATTATCTGGCGATCACCCTGTCGTCGGGCACGCTGACCTATCGGGTGGCGCAGTGAGCGCCGACGTCCTCGCGCGCGGCATGGCCGCGCAGGCGCGGGGCGCGTCCGGCGCCAACACGCGATCGATCGGGCTGCTCGGCCGCGCGGTGCAGCCGCCGGGGGTGCTGCCGCAATTCACGGTGATGGCGGCACCGCCGACGATCACGATCACCGACGCCTCGGCGGCGAGCACGATCGCCAGCCCGGTCGTCCTCTCGCCGATCAACGCGGCGATGTTCAAGACGGGGACGCCGACGGTTGTCGTCGCGGGGCAGGGACACACGCCCTCGGACGGCGCGGGCGTCGCGGCGTCGGACAAATATATGTGCTGGGAGTTCATGTCCGACGCGCAGACGATCGAGTTCGGCCTGGTCAACTTCAACAGCAAGTTCGACATCCACGTCGACGACATGCTCGTCCGCGCGTCGCAATTCTCGCTGTCGGCGAACGGCCAGTTCAACCAGACCAAGCTCGACTGGACGGCCGACGCCTTCCCGCGCAAGCCGCGGCTCTACCGGGTGTCGGGCTTCAACCTGCGGTTCAGCGCGGTCTATCTGGATGCCGGCGGATCGATCTGGTTTCCCCAGGAGCGCACCACCCGCAAGCTGATCGCCTTCCTCGGCGACAGCTATACCCAGAGCACCGGGGCGGCATCGGTCGCGCGGACCTATGCCGGGGCGATCGCCGCGCGGCTGGGGATGGACCTCTACGCCGACGGCGTCGGCTCGATGGGCTGGAACAGCGCCGGCGGCAACGCACCGACCGCACGGATCGCCAAGGGCATCGCCGTTATGACCCGCGCGCCCGATTATGTCGTGACCGCGATGGGCTATAACGACAAGTCGGCCGACGCGGCCGGGATCGTCGCGCTCAAGGCCAGTTACGACGCCGCGGTCGCGGCGCTGCGCGCGTCCTGGCCCAAGGCGCAGGTGCTGACGATGGGGCCGTGGACGCCGGGCGGCGGGCAGACCGACCTCAGCACCGTGCGCGCCGCGCTGATCGAGCGGGCGACTGCGCTCGGCAGCCCGTTCCTCGACATCAACAACATCGTCAATCCGGCGAACATGGCGGCCTATACCGGCGGCGACAATGTCCACCCGACCGCGCTCGGCCACCAATATCTCGGCTGGCGCGCCGCGGCGCTGATCAGGCCGCTGCTATAGCCGGTCAGGCCGGCAGCGGCGCGCAGATGCCGATGTCGGCCGCGATCGCATCGGCGAGGACGGTGTAGCGGGCCGCGTTCGGGTGGATATGGTCGCCAAGCCGGGCGCGCTTCGGACGCGAGATCAACGGCGCGCGGCCTGCTCGGCGATCCGCCGGGCACGGCCATAGCGGCACGCGACCACGAAATAATAGATGAGCAGCGACGATTCGATCAGCAGCGGACTTCCCGATGCGGCGGTCGACAGCAGGACATAGATCACGATCGCGGCATATTCGCGCTCGCCGCCGATCTGGAAACCGAACAGCAGGATCAGCGCGTATGCGAGCGACAGGATCCCGAGCAGGCCGAACAGCATGATGAACTGATACAGGCCGTTGGTGATCTTCACCTCGCCGGTATCCTGGAAATAGCCGGTCTCGATCGCGAGATTCTCCTCGGCGCCAATCGGCAGGCCGAGCGGGTAATGGGCGAGCGAATAGCCCATCGTGTTGATCGGCGCGACGACGCGGCGATAGTTGGAGCTGTCCGAGCTCTGGAAGCTCTGGGCGGTGAATCGCTGCGACAGGAAGATCTGCCCGGCGGGCACCGCGAGCGTGCTCGCGACGACGATGAGGACGAGTTCGCGGGCGGAGACGCCGACGATCACCGCGCCGAGCACCGCCGCGAGCGCGAGCAGGCCGAGCGACTGGGTGGTGACCAGCCCGATCAGGATCAGGGCGACGTTCCGGGCGAGCTTGCGGTTGATCATATAGTCGATCACCGCGAGCGTGACGATCACGCGGCCGCACATCGACGCTTCATAATAGGTGCCGATCGCGCGGGCTTCGGCGTTGTTGAAGATGTTGAGATAGCTCTTGAAGATGTCGAAGCCGATCAGCGGCTGGACCAGTTCGAACCCGATATAGGTATTGAACACCCGCACGCCGATCACCTGGAGGCAGGCGATGACGACGATCACGACGTTGATGAGAAAGGGCGCGGCGACCAGCACCGGCCGGGTCGACAGGAACCCCAGAACGACCAGGCTCAGCGAGACGACCCACAATCCAAAGGATTGCAGGAACTGGCTGGACGGCGGGGCGAGTTCGGCATGCAGGATGATCGCGAAGAAGCCGACGAGCAGCGGAAGGATCAGGAAGGCGACGAACAGGTATAGCGCGACCGCGTTCAGCTTGATCCGCCGCAGCGATGCCAGCGCGACGATACCGCAGAAAATCCCGCCGACCGTGACGGCATAGGCGCCGATCGAGGCGATGTAGCCGTACAGGAACAGGACGCTGAGCGCCGCGCCGACGCCAAGGATCCCGGCCCTCGGCGGGGCGATCCGGCCCGGCGACGCGGCGGCCGGGCGCATCGCCTGCGGCTGGACGGTGATCATCGGCCTGCTCCGCGCATCGACGATTGCAGCGTCATCAGCTTGAACGCCGCCGAATTGATCCCCCGCCGCATCAGGCTGATCGCGCACTTCCACAGCGGCAGCTTGAGCTCGGTGCGCTGGACGGCAAGCGCCTCGCGCATCAGCCGCAGCTTGAAGCGGCCGGAGGTCGACTGGTTGTCGAACTCGTTGACGCCGACCACCGCCGGGAAGCTGCGCAGCGACGCGCCGCCCGAGACGATCCGCGCCAACACGTCATAATCCCCGCAGACGCGGAAGCGGTCGCGGAACGGATGGCGCAGGTGGACGGTGCGCTTGACGAAGGTCGCCTGGTGGAGCCCGGGCTGGCCATGCCAGATATAAGAGGGCTGCTTGGCCGGGCGCACGATCACGCGGTTGCCGAAATCCATCTGCGAGGCGAAGAAGGCGACGTCCGGCCGGCCGGCTCCCTCGACCGCGGCGAGGGCGGCGCCGAGCGATCCGGCGTCGAGCAGCCGATCGCCGGCGTTGAGGAACAGCACATAGTCGCCGGCGGCAAGGCGCAGGCCCTTGTTCATCGCGTCGTAAATGCCCCCGTCCGGCTCGCTGATCCCGCGCACCTCGCCGCTGCGCAGGAGATCGGCGACGCGCTCACGGGTGGCGTCGGTCGAGGCGCCGTCGACGAGGATCCACTCGAAATCGCGGCACGCCTGCGCCGCGACCGACGCGCGGGTGCGGGCGAGCCCGACATCATTGTTGCGGACGATGGTGATGATCGAGACGCTCGGCACTCAGGTCGCCTCTTTGCCGGAAGGAGGATGGGGCGCAATGGCCGATGCGGCAGGCCCGCCCGCACCCGCCGGCCGGCGCCGGCCCGCAAAGCCATAGGTGAGCAGGCTGCGGGCGGGGCGCTCCAGCCAAATATGGGCGGCGGCCGCTACGGCGAGCACCAGGACGAGGAAGACGACGCTTTCGGCAGTGCCCCAGCCAGCCTTGGAGAAGTCGAGGCCGAGCGGGCGATAGCGCCGGGCGATGCCGTAGAGGACGTTGAGGATCGGGATGTGCAGGAGGTAGATGCCGAGCGACCAGGCGCCGAGCGACTGGAATGGCTCGCGCGCGAGGATGTGCGCGACCCAGCCGCGCGCGACCGCGAGGGCGAGGACCATCGCCGCGCAGGCCGGGATCAGCAGCATCGCCGAGGGCCGTTGCCCGCCGCCCGCGATCAGCGCCACGATTGCCGCGCCGAGCAGCAGCTCGATCGCGGTGGCGGCCGCGCCGGGCCGGCGGCGTGGGTCGGGCGGCGGCAGGCGCCGGAGCAAGGCGAGCACCGCGACGCCGGCGAAGAAGCCGTAGACGCAGCGCAGGAACGCCCACTCCATCGGCACGGCGAGATAGACGCCCGAGACGGTCAGCACGGTTCCGGCCGCGACCACGAGGGCACAGGCGACGATCGTCAGCCGGCCGCGCGCGAGCATCACCGATCCGGCGAACAGCAGATAGGCGAAAAACTCGACCGAGAGCGTCCAGCTGGGTCCGTTCCACACCGCGTCGGAATAAGGGCCCATGCCATGGATCAGGAACAGGCTGGCGAAGAAGGCGCCGAGCGAGTGATGGCCGCCGGGCTCGAACAGCTGATTGCCCGCAGCGCCATGCACTACCAGCGAGGCGAGCCGCGGCAGCAGCATGAGCAACAGGATCGCGGCGTGGAGCGGCCAGATGCGTGCGATCCGCCGCTGGACGAAGCGGCCGAGATCGGCGCGGCTGGCGATGCCGCCGCCATAGCGATAAGCGAGCACGAACCCGCTGATCACGAAGAACACATCGACCAGCAGCCAGCCATTGGCGAGCAGCGCGCCGCCGCCGATCAGCCGGTTGGTGCTGAGATGGTGGATGACGACCCACGATGCAGCGAGACCACGCAACCCGTCGAGGGCGCCAAGCTTCCCCTTGGGCGTGGCGATCGTGGGAAGCGGTCCGGTCATGCACCTGTCTCGGCGAGCAACGCGCCTGAATGGTTCGTGCCGACAAGCTCTCGATACACGTCGCGATAGGCAGCGGCCATAGCCTCGCCCGACCAGGTGCTGCGCGCGCGCCGCGCCAGTTCGGCATGGTCGATGCCGCCGTAGAGATCGGCCTCGCGCCCGGCGCGGACGAGCTCGAGCGCCTCGGCCGGCGAGGCGGCGCAGCGGCCGCCGACCAGCTCGACCATCTCCTGCGCGGCGGCGGAAGGATAAGCGACGACGTAGCAGCCGGCGGTGAGCGCCTCGATGATCGTCAGGGGCGCATTGTCCATCTGCGAGGTGAACAGCAGCGTCCGCGCCGCGCCGAACAGCCCTGCGAGCGTCGCCCGGTCCCGCACCTCGCCATGCGCGGTGGCGGGCAGATCGCCGAACGGCGTGTTACGGCCGATCAGCCCGACCTCGTCGCCGAACGACGTGGCCAGCGCGCGCACCAGCCCGGCGTCGATCTTGCCGGGGGAAGCGAGATCGGACGCGCAGAACAGATAGCCGTGCCGATCCGCCTGCGCCGGCTGGCCCAGCACCACCGCCTCGAACTCGCGGTCGAGCGCGTTGGGGACGAAGCGGACGTCGAGATCGGGGTAGATTTCGCGGTGATCGGCGGCGAGATGGCGCGAGGGGCAGACGATCACCAGCTGGGCAGCGAGCGTGCGCAGCGCCTTCTGCCGCGCGGCGCGGACGATGCGCGACCGATCCGGCAGCGACGGCAGATCCTCGAACCGGCGCGGGCCGCACTCGCCGCATTGTCGGCGCCAGCCTTCGCAGTCGCGCGCGAAGCCGCAGCGGCCGGTGACGAGCCACCAGTCGTGCGCGGTGACGACGACCGGCTTGCCCGCCTCGCGGAGCAAGGCGACGAGCGTCTCCCAGTGCAGATACCAATGGTGCGGCGCGTGGACGTGGACCACGTCCGCCTCGGCGATCGCGCGGCGCAGGCTCGCCTTGCCGCTGGTGACGATCTCGTGCCCGATCAGCCAGTGCGCTGCATAATTGGCGAGGATCGCCGGCCGCGATCCGATCATCCGGACGTTCGGCTCGTCCGCGACCTTGGGATCCGGGGCGATGCCCGACCCGTAACCGTAGAGCAGGGTCGATTGCGCGCCTGCGGCCTGGAGCCGGTGATGCAGATCATATCCGACCCGCCCGGCGCCGCCCTGCGTCGCGCGGATGTTGATCAGCAGGATGCGCATCGGCGCGCTCCCTTGCCGCGGCTCATGCCCGTGCGCCGGGCTGGTCACCGAGCAGATCGCGGCAGGCGGCGAAGGCATCGCGGAACGTCGCCGGAAGGCGGTCGCCGATCGCGCTTTCGAGCCGGAGCGAGTGCGCCGCCGGAAAACCCTGCAGCATGCCGCCGGGATACCAGAGCGAGGGCATCCGCCCGAGAAAGGACGCCCACAGGCTGTAGGTCGACGCCGACGCCAGCAGCGCCTGCGCCCGCGCCATCGACAGCAGGTCGACGATCGCGGTCTCGCCGGAGCGAAGCTCGACATCGTCCTCGCGCAGCAATTCGGCCAGTTCGTCCGGGCTGCCGTCGCTGAACAAAGTGAAATGCGCGTCCGGCCCCAGCACATTGCGGAGTTCGGCCATGCGATCGCCATACCAGGCCAGCGGAAGGCGGGTGTTGACGCTGCGCAGCGGCCCTTCCGTCGCCGGGGCGAAATCGCCCATCCGGATATGCACGGCAACCCGCGGCCGGGGCAGCGCGCGCACCCGATTGAGGTGCCGCGCGCGGATCATGCGCAGCATCCGCCCGGCGATCCGCGGCTGATGATCGAACAGCCCGTCAAAGTAGATCGGGGCGATCTTGTGGGGGCGGGGAACGTAGAGCGTATTGGGCCGGCACTGGGCGAGGTCCGCCGGGTGGTCGAACCGCTCGACCCGGCGGGTGCAGGCGAAGGCCAGCAGCTTGGCGAGGCCGCCGATCGCATTCGGCTCCCGCGCGAACAGCCCGGCATAGATGCGCAGATCGCTCTCCCGCCGCAGGATCGGGCCGATCTTGAGCGCTGGCCATGCGGGCGTGAGCATCCGCACCCCCAGCCGCTCCGCCGCGACCAGCGAGCGCGCCCAGATCAGCAGCAGATTGGCCAGGCCGGCGCCGCCGATGCGGAAATAGCCGAGATCGGCAACCCCGCCGAGCGCCGGATAGACGAACGAGCTTTTGACCGGGGTCGGGCCGAAATCCTCGTCGGGCGACGACGGCGCCTTCGGCTCGCGTCGCGGCAGGACGTGCGCGGAGCGAAGCATCAGCGGGACCGGCTTGCGAGTTGGACGGGCACGTTGGACGGAAGGGGAGGAAGACTCAAAACCGGCCCTCCTTTTCAGACAGGCCCAAGGCGATCGAGGCGGCGGTCGACAGCAGCGCCGGGGTCCGCCGGATCGCCAGCCGGGTCGGCCGGGTCAGCAGCGAGGCGATCAACCCCGTCATCGCGCGGCGCGTGTCGCCAAAGGTGACGGCGACCTCGGCCATCACCCAGCGGTGCACCGCCTGGACATAGCGGATCTCCGCCGGGGTCTGGGGCACCGAGCGGGCGAAGGCGAAGACCTGCTGATGTCCATCGAGGATGCGCTGCTGCGACGTGGTCAGCCGGATGTGGGGGCCGACGTCATAATAACCGAGCGCCTCGTCGACGAAGCGGAACTCGCCGAGGGCGGACAGCCGCAGCCACAGGTGCCAATCCTCGCAACTGGGCAGCGCGGTGTCGAAGCCTGCCAGTCGATCGAACGCCTCGCGTTTGACGCAGACGAGCGAGCAGCCGCCGACGAAGTTGAACCCGGCGAGCGCGACCGGCATGCTCCACGTCCGCGGCTTCGCCCGGCCGACCAGGCCGCTTGCCTGGCTGACGCCGGAGCGCGTCACCCGCGCCGAATTATACGACGCCACGACCGCGGGGTCGGCGAGCGCGGCGCGGTGATGGGACAGCCGTTCGGGCACCCACCAGTCGTCGGAATCGAGGAAGGCGATGTAGCGGCCGGACGAGGCCGCGACGCCGATGTTGCGCGCCCGCGCGGGGCCGCCATTTTCATCCAGCCGGATCAGCTTCGCATTGGGCAGGGCGCCGACCATCGCCGCGATCCGCGCCGCCTCGTCGGGCGCGGAGGCATCGTCGATGACGATGATCTCGGGCGTCTCGCCGATCTGCCCGGCGACGCTATCGAGCGCGCGACGCAGCTTGTCGCTGCGATTGAGCGTGGGGATGATGACCGAGAACATTGTCGAACCAACCAACCCCACGCCTGAGAGAGCATTCCAAGTCAGAAGAAAGCGGCGCTGCTCCGGCGCATTTTGTGCAACGCGCGTTTACCAGCATGGTCCGGTTCTGCAACCGGATACCGCGCGGCGCGAAGCGTGCGCCCAGCCAAAGCGCGCCGGTCGCTCACCCAAGCGGCACGGCTGTCGTCTTACTGGCGAGGTGCTGTGGCTGCGCTGCGGCATGGTCAGCGACGCCCAGGCGGCGCGGTGCCGCCGGCACGGTCGAGCCGCACATCGTCGATCCAGATCGCGGACCGGTCGCCGGCCGCGCGCGGCTCGAGGTCGAACCGCAGCACCTGGCCTTCGCAGCGCGCCGGAACGGTGAAGCTGGTGGAGAAACGGGTGCGTTGCGCGCGCACCGGTTCGGTCGGTATCTCCGATCGTGCGGCGTCGGAGCAGGCGAGCCGGGCGGTGATCTCCCCGACGGGCGCGCCGGCGTCGTTGGAGGCGCTCCACGAAAGCCGGTAGGCGCCGGGGGACAGGAGAATTGCCTGGAGGGCGAGGGTTGCGGCCGCCGAACTGTCGACCCGGGCGGACAGCGCGCGCCCGGTGGTCGGCGCGTCGGTGATGCTGACCTCGACGCCGCCGCGACTTTGCGGCCGCCAGTCAAACACCCCGGCGCGTTCGGGTTCGACTTCGAAGCCGCCATTGACGATGGTGGGCAGGGGGCGTCCCGCCGGCGTGCACAGGCCGAACCACAAACGCGCGGCATCGCGGACATTGCCCTTGGCGTGAAGCATGTCGGCGACGAGGCTGAGCCGCGAACAGTCGATCGTGACGCCGCGGCGGTGCGCGTCCTCGAGCGTGGCGATCCGGTTGGCGAGCGCGGTGCCGCTCAACGCGCCCGACGTCTCGACGAAGTCGCCGGCCCACGGCGGCGACGCCGCAAGCTGGGTGACGAGCGCGGCGCGTCCCGCCGGATCGGCCTCGATCGTGCTCAGCCCGTCGGCCATCGCCTGGCCGCGCAGGCCGACGCGGAGCATCGCGTCGAGCCGCTGTGCGGCGACGCCCGGCGCCCCCCCGGCGAGGCTGGCGGCGAGCCAATAGGCCTGGGTGTCGAGGTTGCGCCAGCCGAGCTGGCCGGCCAGCGAGAACGCGCGTTGCGCCCCGTTGGCGTCGCCGCGCCGGAACAGGGTCGATCCCAGTACCGCACTTGCCGCGGGCTCGATCGGCGCCGCCGCGACGGCATTGCGCGCGGCATCGATGTCGCCCAGGCCGTCATCCCGCAGCGCCTGCTGGGCAAGGCTGATCCAGGCCTGGCTGCGCAGCGGGGCCGGCACCAGCGCGGCGACGGCGGGGGTGTCCGCCGCCATCCGATCGAGCGCACTGCCGATGCACAGCGCGCCGACGGCGACGATGCCCGCCGTGGCGCCGAGCCGGAGGATCAAGTTAGGCACGCGCATCCGCATCGGCGCCAGCCTCGGCTTCGGTGCCGATGCTGCGCTTGCCAGCCTTTTCGTCCTTATTACCCATGCCGTACTGGTAATAATCATAGCCGTAATAGGTGTAGGAATCGCCCGAACGCTTGGCATCGAACTTGGTCAGCACCGCCCCGATCACCGAGCCGCGCGACGATGTCCGCAGCCGGCGCATCGCCGCCTTGGTCGCGCCCCAGTGGCCCCGGTTCGATTCGACGACGAAGACGGTGCCGTCGGTGAAGCCGGCGAGCAGCGGCGCATCGGCGAGGCCGAGGATCGGCGGCCCGTCGCAGATGACGACGTCGAAGGCGTCCTTCAACTGCTCCAATATCTCGTACATCCGGGCGCTCGCGAGCAATTCGGTCGGGCTCGGCGGAATCGGGCCGGAGGTGATGTAGAACAGGCCGGGCACCTCGCACGCCTGCGCCACCGTCCGCGGATCCTCGTGCGATACCAGCAGGTCGGACATGCCGGTGCCAAGGTTGGTCGAGCCGACCAGGTGGTGGATCGACGGGCGTCGCAGATCCAGATCGACCAGCACGACCCGCTTGCCGACCCGCGCGAGGCTGAGGGCGATGCCGAAGCTCGTCGTCGACTTGCCCTCGCTCGGCCGCGCGCTGGTCACCAGGATCGTCCGCGGCAGCCCGGCCGCGGTCGAATAGGTCAGCGAGGTGCGCAGCGCGTAATAGGCCTCCGACACGTTGGAGCGAGGCTCCTCGATAAGCTCGCCGACGACGTTCTTCTGGGTCATCGGGATCAGGCCGAGCACCGACAGGCCAAGCTTCTGCTCGACATCCTCGGGAACGCGGATCGCATCGTCGAGCTGTTCGCGGGTGAACACCACGATGCCGGCGACACCGAGCCCGGCGACAAAGGCGATCAGCATGTTGAGCATCAGGTTGGGCGAGGACGGCCCGAGCGGGGTATCCGCCTGGTCGATCAGCGAGATATTGTTGGCGCTGATGCCGGCGGCGGCGCTGAGTTCCTTATAGCGTTGCAGCAGGCCGTCGTAGAGGGTGCGGTTGGTATCCGCCTCGCGCGCCAGGATGTTGTAGCGGACGCTGCGATCCTGTTCGGCCAGCGTCTGGTTCTTGAAGCTTTCGACCTGCCCGTTGAGCGACGACTCACGCAGCTGCGCCGTCCGGTAATCGTCGCGGATCGAGGTGCGGATGCTGGTCGCGATCGCATTGATCTGGGCGGCGGTCTCGTCGACCTGCGCCTGGAGCTGGCGCACCGTCGGGAAGGATTCGAGGTGCTTGGCGCGTTCCTGGCGGAGCGAAGCCTCCTGCTGCGCGCGCTGCGCGAGGAGCTGCTGGACCGCCGGGTTGCCGAGAACCTCGGGCACGTTGAGCACGGGCGCGCCGGAGGCGGTGCGCCACTTCTGCTCGGCCGCGATACGCGCCGCACGCGCATCGTTCGCGGCCTGATTCAGCTGAACCAGGCTCGCCGTGGTGATCGAGCTGCTGCCCTGGTTGTTCTGGGCGTTCGAGCCGGACTGGCCGTCGTTGGTGCGGATCAGCCGGGCGCTGCGGGCGTAATTGTTCAGCGCGCGCTCGGAGCCTTCGAGGCGGGTCTTGGCGCTCGCCAGCTGGGTCGACAGGAAGTCGCGGGCATAAGCCGAGCTGTCATATTTGCGCTGGAGGTTGGCCCGGATGAACTCGCTCGTATAGGCATTGGCGATGCGCGCGGCGAGCGCGGGATCGGCGCTCTGGAAGCTCACCTTGATGACGCGCGACTGGCGCGGCAGCTCGACTTCGAGATTGCCGGTGAGCAGGCCGAGCGTCGCCTCGCGGACCACCTGACGGGCGGAGGCCGAGGTCGGCCGGGCCGGCGCCTTGGCCTGCATCGCCTGGAAGAATTTCGGATCGCCGAACAGGTTGAGCGACTGCGCCACCCGGATCGCGATCGCCCGGCTGGTGAGCACGTCGACCTGGGTCTGCAGGAACCGATCGGCGTCCTGATAGGAGGTCGCGGGCTGGAGGTCGCTCGAGCTCTGGAGGATGCGATCGGTTTCCTGATCGATCTGGAGCGTCGAGACCGCGGTATATTTCGGCGTGATCAGCAGCGTGATGATCAGGCCGATGACCAGGAACATCCCGAGGATGCCGACGATGAACCAGATGTTCCGGCGGACGACGCCGATGATCTTGCGGAAATCGAACTTGATCCCGTGCTCACCGTCGCCAAAGGGCGACGCCGGCTCGGCGAGCACGATTCCGCTGGGCACGGGCATCCGCGGTATTGGGGAGGAAACCAGGTTCAAAGCGAAAGCCCTTTTGCGCGAATCAGCTTAGAATGGACGGAACAGGTTCAGGATCGGGGCGGTCGTCAGGAAATCGCGGAACGCGCCCTTGGCCGCCGAGAAGCCGACGACGACGAGATCGCCGCCGCGAATTTCAGGATCGGGTGCCCGGCCGGCGCGGATCGCGTTGACGTTGAACACCGCACCCAGCCGCTGGCCATCGACCACCCGGAACACCGCCACCTGATCGAGCTTGGCGACGCGGGTCGGGCTCTTGGCGCGGGCCAGCGCCTCGAGCAGGGTCGTCGAACCGCTGATCTCGTAGACGCCGGGCTCGGTCACGCTGCCCTCGACGGTGACGCGCTGCGACGAAGAGGAGGTGACCGAGACCGAGACCTGCGGGCTGACCAGATAGCGCTCGCCGAGCCGGGTCGCGATCTCGTTCGACAATTCGCGCACCGTCTTGCCCTCGGCGGCGACGTTGCCGATCAGCGGGAACAGGATGTTGCCGCCCGCATCGACCTGAAGATCCTTCACCGACAGATCGGGTTCCTGGAACACGTTGACGCTGAGCACGTCGAGCGCGGACACGCGATAATCGTCGCGCGGCCCGGTCGTGCTGGCGGCGGGAACCATCTTATAGGCATCGACGCCGCTCGGCAGGTCGGTACTGAAGTTGGAACAGGCCCCGAGAAAAAGCAGGGGCGCGACCAGGAGCGGGTGCAGCCTGGCCGTAGAAACACTCCAGTTACGCATGGGAGAACTCTCCACCTTACCTACGCGGTTCGCTTGGCTCGCTTTGCTGGCTCGCGGTGCGCAAGTGCGTCAGCAAACCGATCGCGAGCGCTGTCAGGCAAGCAACCGACATGCTACGCATCGGATAATCCACCAGCGAATGCAACCCCACGATCGTCAAGATGCCAACTGCCATAATGGCTTGAACTCTTGCGGTGCGATCGCGCCTGCGCCGCCAGATCGTGCCGCAGCGGACAAATAAAGCCGCCGTGGCAAGCGCCAGAAAGGCCACGCCGGGAAGCGCGGCTTCGAGCGCGAATTCGAGATAATCATTGTGCGCGCGGTTGGGCACGGTCGGGTCGACCGCCTCCAGCCGTTCCGCGGCGATGAACACGGGCACGAACGTGCCGATCCCGGTGCCGATCGGCCAATGCTGCACCATCGCGAAGCGGGCATCCTTCCAAATCTCGGTGCGGCCTTCCTCAGCGTCCGAGAAGCGGCCGAAGCTGTGGTCCAGCGCCGAATTGCCGTAGAGCGCGAAGCCGGCGAGCCCGACCAGCGGCAAGGCGAGCAGCGCGATGCGGCGCGCCCAAATGCGCGCCGACAGCATCGGCACCGCCGCAGCGGCCCCGATCGCCGTCAGGCCGCCGAGCAAGGCGATCCCGGCGCGCGAGCCGGTGAGGATCACCGACAGCGCGAGGAGGAGGACGAGCACGCCGACGAGCAGGCGCACCTGCGTCGCGCCGCGCCGATCCCGCAACTCCACCGCGAACAGGGTGAGGGCGAGGATCGCGATCAGCAATATGTCGGCCGTCGCGTTGCGATTGGCCTGGAAGCCGGTGAGATAGCCGATATGGGTATAGCTGTAGAAGCGGCCCCAACTGGCATCGCCCCCGGCGAGCTGGATCACCCCGAGGATGCTGGTCAGGACGCCGAGCGCGCCGATCACCGCGAGCAGCGGGATGCGTTCGCGCGGGGTCAGCCGCCACGCCAGGAACAGCAGGGTCAAGGGCGGGATCAGCGACAGCAGCGAGGCCAATGTGCGCTGGGGCGAGACGCTGAGCGGCATCCACGATTCCGCGCCGCCGACCAGCGCCAGCGACTGCGCCTCGATCGCGCGCCCGGGCAGGCTCTGCCACCAGGATGGCGGAAGCGGCACCAACTGGGCGACGAACAGCAGGATCAGGGCGAGCGATCCGATCAGCACCGGCCAGTCGGCGCGCGGCGCGACGGCGGGCTTCGGCAGCCACAGCGCGATTCCCAGCACGACCAGCGCGATCAGCTGGAGCAGCAATTCCGACGCCGGAGCCGGGCTGCCGCCTCCGCCGAGGATGACAGCGGCCGCGAGCAATCCGCCGCACAGGCCGAGGCGTGCCGAGATCTTCACCTAGCGGAGAGTGACCCGCGGGAGCGGACATGATCGCAGCCAAGCGGCCGACATGCTGAAATTCTCCCACATGTTGCAACGCAATATATTGCTCCCGAGTGAGATGCAACCATATCCGACGATTTGCCGTCTGCGGTGAGCCAAGCGGGGCGCTTGAGCCGAGCGGGTCCGCCAGCATCTGGCGCAGGCACCGCATAGGTTAGTCGCCCGTACGTGTAGCGGCGGGGCAGGTTCGGGCTGCCGATCGCTCCGCGAACAACCCGGCGGCGGGCGAAACCGAGATGGAGATTGCATCGACGTACCTGGTCGGCAATGACGCCGGCAGCAGTCCGAAAGGCTCGAAGGCGTTCGCGCCGCGAGAGCGGGGAAATCAAGAGGAGCGGGTAGGGTGCCGATATTGCTGGCGTTGGCAGGAGCGATGTTCTTCACCTGGGCGGGGTCGCGGATCGCGCTGATCGTGCTCGGCATGCGATTGCGCGGGTCTGTCCTGATCGGGCTGGCCCATCTTCTGTCGCTGCTCGGGATCGCCTTCTGCGTCGGGTTGCTGAAGGCCCATCTCGAGACCTTCCGCTCCGATGCCGTGCTGATCTACGTCATTCCGCAGCTGATCTGGCTGATGCTCGATCTCGCCAGCCATCCGCGGCTGCGCTCCCGTTAAGGCACGGCCCAGCGCAGGTAGCGCGGCAGGGCCGGCAAGAACCGGTCGGCTCGGGTGAGCGTGATCTGGGTGATCTGGAACTGTTCGAGCCGGAGGGCGAGGCCGAGACCCGAATAGATGCTGGTCTTGGACGCGCCCGCATAGATTTCGCGATCCGGCGCGCCGAGCACGTAGATCATTTCTTCTTCGTTCATGCCGAGCGCGATCCCGAACGCCTCCGGGCAGGCCCCGACCACCACCGTGTGGCCGCCGCACGAAACGCTCTGGGTCAGGCCGGCCTGATCGAAGTCGATGTCGACCGTCGATCCGGCCGCCGTCGCATAGCGCCACTGATCGGCCGCGAGCGCGTCGGCCCGCTCCTTTGCCGGCCGCCACGGCGAGCCTGCGCCGTCGCGCACGAACAGGGGCTGATTGAAGCCGTAGAGCGTCTCGCTCTTATTCCGGTCGATGCTGTATTCGCCATAGAAGACGAAGTTGTTGTGGAATTCCTTGGCGGACATGCCGACGAAGATCACGCCGATGGCGATGCCGACGACGTTGATCCAGCGGCGAACCAATGTGGGATCGACGAACGACCATGTCCGCCGGGAAGCAGATCTTTTTCCGCGACGCCGGCGCGTCGAGTTCGCCGGCGGCCGATTTTGCGGAGCCGCCGCATCCTGCTCGTTCAACAACTCGCCTCCCCCAGCACGGAGCATTTCGCACGCATCGTCGCGGTTCGGGCTGCACCCGTCCCAGCGACAATAAGCCAAGGCGGATGAGTAAAGCAACCAATGCGGGTCATTCCGCGGCGGGCGACTCCGGCGTTCGGGGGGGCGGCGTGGGCGCGTCCGCCTTGCGTTGGCGCGGCCGGAGCGGCATCGCCGGGTTGCCGGTGAAGTAGGTCCACGCCGCCAGGTGGCGCATCGCGACGCCGCGCGCGCCGAGCACCGCGCCCTCGCCGACCTTGACGCCCGGCCCGACAAAGGCCTCCGCCGCGACCCACGCATGGGCGCCGATCTCGATCGGGCGGAGCCGCAGCGGGAATAACGGATCGGCCACGTCATGGGTGCTGGCGCACAGGCTGGCGTCCTGGGAGATCACGGCATCGTCGCCGATGGTGATCCGGCCCTGATTGTAGCAGCGCACGTTCGGCCCGATCAGCACGCCGTTGCCGACCACGAGGTTGCCCGGGTGCCATATCCGGCAGCTGGCGTAGATCCGCGTACCCCGCCCGATCCGCGCGCCGAACAGCCGCAACACCGCCCGCCGCCAGCCATGGAGCGGGGGCGGGGTGAAGCGGGCGAGCAGCAGCCAGGCGACTTGCCAGACGACCCGGAACAGCTTGTTGCCAAGCGTGAAGCTGGCGGCGTGCCGGGAAGTCGACGGTAACGCCTCGATGGTCATCTGCGCTCCCGCCTCTTCGCCCACGACGGATGCCGTCCGTGGTCCGCGCCGCGGCTTTGCAGCAACGCCTTCGCGCGAACAAGCATCGACGGTTGTGCGCGGCATGATCCGGTCAGGCACATGCGCGCAGCGGAGATAGCCCGCGCGGCGACGCGCCTAAGCCGGGACTTCAGGCTTTCGCCCGCTGGCGGATCGCGGCGCGGACGATGGTGACGAGCAGCAACGTCACCGCAATCGCCGCCATGTCGGCAACCCAGTCCATCACGTCGCTCTGGCGGTGGAGCGCGGGAAAAAGCTGGAGCAACTCGATCAGCGCGCCGAACGCACCGAGCGCCAGCAGCAGCGTGACCTGCCGCGCGGCGGGGAAGGCGAGGCTGGCGAGCAGCGTCAGCACCGCAAAGGCCAGTTCGTGCTGCGACTTGTCCGATTGCAGCAGCGACGGCGGCGTCGGCCACAACGCGAAATAGAGCGTGACCAGGCTCGCAGCGGCCAGCAACATGGCTAGGAAACGGTTCATCGCCGGCTGATGACAGGCGGCCGGCCGGCCTGCAAGCAGGGCCGAGGGGGCTGGCGGCAAAGCGTGGCCGCCGCCAGCCCCGCTGGGCCTACATCTTGAAGCGGGCGCCGACGCGGTAGTAGCGGCCGATCGTGTCGAAATAGACCGGGTTGGTGTAGAATTGCGTCTCCGGTGCGGCCGGGGGCGCCTTGTCGAACAGGTTGTTGACCGATCCGAAGATCTCGAACTTGCGATCGGTATCGGCCAGCACGTTGATGCTCGCGTTGAGGTTCACGTAGAAGCGGCTTTCGACGCGGTTGTCGTTGATGCTGTTGAGCAGGGTCGGCGCATAGCCCGCCTGGTCGGGCCCGATCCGCTCCGCATCGTAGAGGCCGCTGTCGATGTAGCGGCCCTGCGCGGTCACCGTGAAGACCGGGCTCGAATAGGTGACGGTCCCGCTGACGGTCCACTTGGGCGCCGCGCTGAGTGCCCCGCCGGCGCCGCCGGTATTGCCGGTCTGGCCGGCGCGGTCGATCGACCGGCCGAACAGCGACGTCTCGAGCGAATCGACATAGCTGGCGAGGCCGCGCAGCAGGATGCTGTTGCCGCTCGCCAGGCCGATCCGGTAATCCGCCTCGAAATCCAGGCCCTTGGCGCGGATCTGATCGAGGTTAGTGGAGGTGTTGCGGATCGAGGTGATCGCGCCGCCGGCGCCGGGGCCGCCGCCGCCGTTGATCAGCGTGCAGGCTTCGGCGATGCCGGCGAAACAGCGATCGATGATGATCTGGCCGCCGCCGGGGCTGGCGATATAGCCGTTCACCTTGATGTCGTAATAATCGACCGACAGGCGGAAGCCCTTGAGCAATGACTGCGGCGTGAAGATCACCCCCAGGCTCTTGGTGTCCGCTTTTTCCGGCGCCAGATCGGGCGAGCCCCCGCTCAGGGTGCTCGGCGTGATCGAGGCGTTGTTGGCGAAGCGGTTGAGGTAGGGCGTGAAGGCGCCGGCCGAGGCGAGGTACAATTCGGCGAAATTGGGCGCGCGCAGATCGCGCGAGCGGCTGGCGCGGAAGCGGATCCAGTCGTTCAGCTCCCAGTTCGCACTGACCTTCCAGGCGGTGACGTCGAACTTGTTGCTCGTCGCGGTGCGCAGATAGCTGCCGAAGCCGCTAATGTCGTAATGGACCTGGCGGACCGCGCCGTTGAGCGACAGCGCCTTGGTGAAGGACGCATCCCTGATCAGCGGCAGTTCGGCCTCGACATAGCCCTCGACGACCTTCGACTTGCCGTCATAATCGGCGCCGAAATTCTGGAAATAGGCGAAGCTGTTCGACAGAGCGTCATGGGCGACGTCAATCGTGTCGACGCGATATTCGCCGCCGAGCGCGACCGCGAGCGGCCCGGCCAGCAGGTCGCCGCCCAGTTCGCCGCGGACGTTGCCGGCGACGACATGTTGCTGGAGCCGGATCTTTTCCACCAGCGTGCCGTACATGTAGCCGAGCGCCGCCTGGCTGGCGCGGTTCGGGCCGAACAGGTTGAGCGGCTGGCAGCCCGCGGCGGCGGCGCGCACGGCGGCGTCGGGGCTAAGCAGGGCACGGCAGATCGGCTGGCCGGTCGCGGGATTGGCGACCGCATCGGTGGCGTTGGTGAACTTGGCGATGATCAGGTTGTTCTGCACCGTCTGCAGGCGATCGGTGCGGCCATACTGGTAATAAGCGTCCCAGCTCCAGGCATCGCTGAACTTGCCGTTGAGCCCGGCGGTCGCGCGGTAATTGTCCGCCTTGGACCGGCTCAGGCCGCGGCCGAGATCGTCGAGCGAGCGGCCGAGGTTGAAGGCGAGCGCGCGCTGCGCCACCGGCCGCGTCGCGACCGGGCCGATGACGTTGCGGATTTCCTGCGGCAGGAAGACGTTGTCGGTATAGATCGCCACCGCCGAGCCGAAATAGCCGGTCTGCAGCACGGTGCCGTCGACATGGCCGTACGAGGCCTCGACGAAGCCGCTGAGCGCATCGCTGAATTCATAATCGGCATGGGCGAAGCCGGTATAGCGTTCGACCGGGACGGTGATGTTGGCGGACGAATAGGTCGGATAGACATCGCCGCCGATCTGCTGGGTGGCGAAGCCGAGGCTGCCGGTGCGGCGGGCGACGACGTTGCCGGCGGCATCGAAGGTGATCGCGCCCGTGCCGCGCAAATTGCGGATCTGCGCCGCCAGCCCGACCGCGGCGGGATTGTTGACGTTCGAGATCACGCCGGCCGGATTGAAGAAGAAACCGGCATTATTGTCGTCGCGGACATAGTTGGGCAGGCCGTTGCCGACGCCGGCGGGGTTATTGTAATTCGGGTTGGTGACCACCGCCGCGGCGGTGCACCAGTCGCGGGTGAAGCAATTGCCGATACCCAGCTGCTTGTCATATTCGCCGCCGATCACGAAGTGCCCGGCGCCGCCGCCGAACGCCGTGCCGAAGGCGAGCGCGCCGTGATAGTTGCGCCCGTCGCCCTCATCCGAAATGCCGATGTCGGCCTGGCCCTTGAAGCCGTCCAGCCGCTTGTCGAGGATGATGTTGACCGCGCCGGCGATCGCATCCGAGCCGTAGGCGGCCGATGCGCCGCCGGTGACGACCTCGGTACGGGCGACGAGGATCGAGGGGATGAAGTTGAGATCGACCGATCCCTCACGCGTGGTCGGCGCGAAGCGGCGTCCATCGACGAGGATCAGGTTGCGGGTGACGCCGATGCCGCGCAGGTTGACGATCTGCGCGCCGACATTGAAGCTGTTGAAGCCCTGCGTCGTCGGGCTGGTGCTCGCCCGGAACGAGGGCAGTTCGCTGATGCCTTCGCCGACATTGGTGATCGCTAGCCGCTCGAATTCCTCGCCGCCGAGCACGGTGACCGGCGAGGGCGAGTTGAACGTCGAGCGCGACAGCCGCGATCCGGTGACGATGATGTCGGCCGAGGCGGCGGCGGAGGTCTCCGCCGGAACGCTCGCCTGCGCCGGGGTGGTGGCGACGTCGGCCGGGATCGCGTCCTGGGCGGATGCCGCGCCGCTCCACAGCAAGGCGCTGGTCAGCGCCAAGGCGCTCACGCGGTGGGCCTGCTTGTTCCGCGCCTGCGCGCGCACCCTCGTTCCGGTCATGGCACTCTCCCTTTGGTATCCGGTCCGCACCCTCCGGATCGCCGGGCCGGGCTTGGACGACGTGACGGGTCGGGGAGAATGCCGGCCGCCGCAGCGCGCGGCGCCGGCAGCGATAGGCGGGCCGGCCGCTTGATCAGCGGCCGGCCTCCTCCCCGTCGCGCTCTTGCGGCGCGTTGGAACGTGCGCGTACCGAGGCATCCGCAAGTTGACAATAGCCACGCCAAGTTGATTCTGTCGTTTCATCGCGGGGTGTCACCCGGCCGCATCGCCCCCGATCAGCCGAGTTGACTAAGTCTACCCTCTGTCCGATAAGCCGCGGCGAAGGCGCTGGAGAGCGCCGCGATGGGAGGACTTTGTGGGGAATCGCCTGAACGGCTGGATGCTGCCACTGGCAGGGGCGCTCGGCGCGATCGCCATCGCAACGGCCGCTGCCGCCGACGTGAAGCCCGCGACGGCCGCCGACTATGCCGCGCTCGCCAAGCTGCCCGACTGGAGCGGCACGTGGCAGCCCGACTGGTCGACGCTCTATGGCCCGCGCACCGGCCCGACCCCGTCCTTCACCCCCGCCGCCGCCCAGACCCTGGCCGCGTTCAAGGCCAAGCAGGCCAAGGGCGAGAATCTACAGACCGAGGCGGCGAACTGCGTGCCCAACGGCATGCCGCAGATCATGCGCATGCCCTACCCGATCGAGTTCATCTTCTCCCCCGGCCGCGTGACGATCGCGATCGAGACCTACAGCCAGGTCCGCCGCATCTATACCGATGGCCGGGCCCTGCCGGAGGATCCCGATCCGACCTATAACGGCTCGTCGGTCGGGCGCTGGGAAGGGGACACGCTGATCGTCGACACGATCGGCCTCAACCCGGCCACCAGCATCCTTCCGGGAATCCACCCGACCGAACAGACGCGCATCCGCGAGACGTTCCGGCTCGAGAAGCCCGACATGATGCTGGCGACGACGACGATCACCGATCCGACGTTGTTCGCCCAGCCGTTCGAACTCAAGCAGGCCTATGTCCGCCATCGCGACTGGGACATTCGCGAATATGTCTGCCAGGAAAATAACCGCGACGCCGCCGATGAATTCGGCCGGCCGTCGATGAATATCGAGCAATAAGCGGGCGGGTCCGATCCGGCTTACGTCAAGGAGTGCTTTAGATGTCGCGTTTTCTGTCCAGGTCCTTCGTCATGCCGGCAATGGCCGTCGCGGCCGTTCTTGCCGTGCCGGGCGAGGCGCATCACTCGACCGCGATGTTCAACTGGGGCACCGAGGTCAAGATGGCCAACGCCACGGTCGAGCGGTGGGACTGGACCAATCCGCACACCTTCCTCTACGTCACGATCCCGGCCAAGAATGGCGCGACCGAGCGCTGGGCGTTCGAGGGGATGAGCCCCAACCATCTCGGCCGCACCGGATGGTCCAAGCGCACGCTCAAGCGCGGCGACAAGATCGCGCTGACCTATTATTCGCTGAAGGACGGCCGCAAGGGCGGCTTCAACGTCAGCATCACGCTGCCCAACGGGCGGACGCTGCGCCAGCTCAACAGCCCGACCGAAACCCCCAAGGCTTCCTGAGCGCGAAGGCGGATCGCGCGCCCGGCGCGTCCGCCTTCACCCCGTCATCGACGCAGCGCCACGCCCTTGGCGCGTGCGCGCCGGTCAGTCGGAATCCGTCGACATGCTCGCTTGCTCGCGTTCCAGCAGCGCTTCGGAATTGGCGGTGAGCTTGTCGACGGTCGCCAGATAGCTGCCCCGCTCGGCGCCCGAAAACCCCGCGAACAGATAGGCGTCGCGGCGCAGCGCCTCCGTCCGGATCTCCTCGAAGATCCGCGCGCCCATCTCGGTCGTCGACAGCAGGATGTCGCGCCGGCCGCGCACATTCTGGCGGACCACGGCACCATCGGCCTCGAGCCGGTGGACCGCGCGTCCGACCTGGCTCTTGTCGCGGCCGATCAGCGAGATCAGCCGGGCGAGGGTGACCGGCTCATTCTCGCCGATCTCGGACAGCACGCGCCAGCCGAAGATCGACAGGTTGGTTTCCCGCCGATAGGCGATCGTCGCGCTGCGCTGAAGATAGGCCGACAGCGTGATCAGCTGGGGGATCGGCATTTGCGACAAAGGCCGCGACGCATCGGGCACGCGCGCCAGATCGGGCAGCGGCGGCGGCTCGGCCAGCGGCGGGCGGCCCTCCTCCCCTGGCGCGGCGGCGGCGGCGAGCGCGTCCGAGCGCTGGCGTTCCTCGGCGAGCAGCATCGCCGCGCGTTCGATCAACCTGGCGGTCATCGTCGCGAACTGCGCCAGCTCGTCCGCGGCGATGCCGTCGGTCAGCGCCGTGGTGCGCACCCGGGCGAGCGCCATGATCGCCTCGAATGCCTTCCGGCCCGCGTCGCTGAGCTGGATCCGCGCACGCAGGCTGGCGCGCTCGATCAGCCCGGCTTCGGTCAACGCCTTGACCGCGCGGCTGATCTGCGCCTTTTCCTGGCCGCTGAGCGCGACCAGCTCGACCGAGGTCAGCCCGTCATAATTGCCGATCAGCGACAGCAGCCGGCGGTGCAACTCGATCAGGCCGAGTTGGCGCCGATAGGCGAGTTCGCTGCTCAGCCGCGCCGAGATGAGCAACGGGGGCAGCCGCGCGTGCACGACGCTGCGCTTGATCGACATTGAATCATCTGCCGGGTTGACCGGCTCAGCTACGCTCGACAGGTGCGATCTCCGTCCGGATTGTGCATGCCGGGAAAGCCCGGGATCGTTGGTCCGCTTCCCCCATCGGCACAAGGGCCAAGCAGAGCATTTGGCCGAGTTGGTTGACCTTGTCCACTGGGACGCTAGAAAGGCCGGCCGGGGCGAGCGCCGAGCGGGACGGGAGGATGACAAGCGATGAGCGCGGGGACGAGCAGGTACAGCGCTGTCGCCATCTTCCTGCATTGGACGATCGCGCTGGCGATTATCGCGATGGTGCCGCTCGGTTGGTGGATGACCGACAATCTGAGCAACCCGGCCGAGGCATCGCGCGTGTTCCGCGCCTATCAGCTCCACAAGTCGATCGGGCTGACGATCCTTGCGCTGAGCGTATTGCGGCTGTTGTGGCGGCTGACGCACCGCTTTCCGCCGCTGCCGGATCATATGCCGGGCTGGGAGAAAGCGGCGGCACGGATCAGCCACATTTTGCTCTACGCGGTGATGCTGGTCATGCCGATCACCGGCTGGATCTATGTTTCGGCCGGCTGGAACAGCGCGATGAACATGCCCTTCGCCATTCCCACCTTGTGGTTCGGCCTGTTCGAGTGGCCGCATCTGCCGGGGCTGGTCGAGGCGTCGAACGCGACGCGCAGTGCCGCGGCGTCGGCGTCTATGTCGGTGCATGAAAGCCTGGCGTGGGGCGCGGTCGCGCTGGTCGTGCTGCACAGCGCGGCGGCGCTCAAGCACCATTTCTTCGATCGCGACTCGGTGCTTGCCGGCATGTTGCCGCTCGTCCGGGCGCCGCGCGGCGCCAACCCCGCCGCCGATCGGGCCTCAGAGCAAGGATAGGAATACAGTGACGATGAAGACCTTCGCGATCGCCGCCGGGCTAGCCACGTTGGGTGTGGCAGGGGCGAGCATCGCCGCAGCCCCGGCCCCGTCGGCCTGGACGGTGATCCCGGCGCGCAGCAAGATCAGCTTTTCGGGGATCCACGCGGGCAACGCCTTCACCGGCACGTTCGGCAACTGGGCGGCGACGATCCGGTTCGATCCCGCCAACCTGCCCGCATCGAAGGCCAATGTCGTGATCGCGACGGCGACGGCGCGTACCGGCGACAAGTTCCAGGAAACGACGCTGGCGGGCGCCGAATGGTTCAACCCCGGCGAGTTCCCGCGCGCGACCTTCACCACCGGGCGGATCAGCGCGGCGGGCCCGGGCCGCTACGTTGCCGACGGCACGCTGACGATCAAGGGCAAGGCGGTGCCGGTGCGGCTGCCCTTCACGCTCAAGATCGCCGGCAACACCGCGACGATGACCGGACGGACGGCGCTCGACCGCGTCGCGCTCGGCCTTGGGGCGCAGTCCGATGCGCAGGGGGCGTGGGTGTCGAAGTCGATCGCGCTGACGATCCAGCTGACCGCCCAGCGCGCCAAATAAGCCGCCGCCGCGCCGCCTGCGCAACCCGCGGGCGGCGACGACGGGCGGGAGGCCATGCCCCGGAGCCTCCGCTTCAGAAGGGGTCCATCGTAAAGCCGATCCACCGGCCGAGCGCGACGATCGCGATCCAGATCAGGATCGACAGCAGCCCGGCGATCTTGGCGGCGCCCGGCACCGGCGCGTCCCGATCCCACAGCGCCAGCCCGCGCCACGTCAGCAGGTGGAACACCGCCATGTTGAGCGCAGCGGCGAGCAGCGTCAGCATCTTCATGCGGAAGGCGAAATTGTCGAAATAGGTGATCGGCTGCGAGCTGAACATCAGCAGCCCGGTGACCACCGCGAAGCCGAAGCCGATCCACGTGATCGGCAGCATCGACTTGGCCAGCCGCGACACCGGATAGGTCGTCGACGCCAGCCCGAGCAAGCGCAGGTCGACGATCGCGATCGATCCGATCACCGCCGAGATGCCCAGCACGTGGAGCACCTCCAGCCATGGAAATATGAGGCCATTCTCTCGGACCACCGTGCCGATCTGGCTGTCGGCGATCATCTGGAGGAATTCGTAGAACATTGCCTCTCCCCGACGCGCTATCCTGCGGTCCGATCATTCAGATCGTATAATAAGCGATCCATCGCCCGGCCGAGATGACCGCGATCCACAGCAGCACGATCAGGATCGCCAGCAGCTTTTCCGTGCCCGTCGCACGATGCGGCGGATCCAGCCGCTGCAGTCGATGGCCGAGCACCCAGACGAGGATCGCGGCGACGATGACGAGCGGGATCTTGATCTGGAACATCGGGCTCAACAGCGAGCGCGCCGGTTCGCCGATGATCAGCACCGCGCCGCTGACCAGCAAAACGGCGAGGGCGGTGAACACCCATCGATCGAGCCGCTTGCCCCAGCGCGCCGGGGACCATTCGATGCCGGAAATATGCGCGACGCGCAGCGCCACAACGAGCGACGATGAAAACACGACGCCGATCGCCAGGATGTGGATCGTCTGCAGCGCGGGCACGGCCCACTCGACGGTCTGCATGGTCTGATGCAGCCCGAACGTCTCGAGGTAGGCAGAAAGTCCTTCCAGCCAGCCGTTCATGCATGCCCCTCCCGTGTCGCCATCTGCGCGGCATCACCGGCGCCGTTCTTAGCGAAGAAGTTGATCCTGTCTACTTCGATTTGCGGCGCACGGCTTCAGTCGGGCAAAGCGGTCGCCGCGGGGTGGGCGGTGAGCGCGGTTCCGGCCGAGGCGAGCATCACCGCGCCGATCCCCAGCCACTGCACGGGGGTTAGCGCCTCCCCCAGCACGGCGAAGCCGATCACCGCCGCCACCGCCGGCTCGCCGCTCATCAACGTGCCGAAGGTGCGCGTCGGCAGCCGGGTGAGCGCGATCATCTCCAGCGAATAAGGCAGCGCGCTGGACAATAGCGCCACCACCAGCCCGGTCAGCAGCACCGGTGGCGCGAGCAGCGAAGTTCCCGCATGCGCGATGCCGATCGGCATCACGATCAGCGCCGCCACGATGCTGCCGAACGCCGTCGCCTGCGCACCGTGCGCGGCGCCCGCTTTCTGCCCGAAGACGATGTAGAGCGCCCAGCATCCCCCCGCCGCCAGCGCCAGCGCCGCCCCGGCCGGATCGATCGACCCCGCCCCGCCGAACGCGGGCAGCAGCAATGCGAGCCCGGCCACCGCCAGCGCGATCCAGGCAAAGTCGATCGCCCGCCGCGACGAGACCATCGCGACCGCGAGCGGCCCGACAAATTCGAGCCCGACCGCGATGCCGAGCGGGACCGTCCGGATCGCCATATAGAATAGCAGGTTCATCGCGCCGAGCGACGCGCCATAGACCAGCAACGCCGGCAGCGAGGCGCGCGACAGCCTGCTCCGCCACGGCCGCGGCACCGCGAACAGGATGATCGAGGCGAGGCCCAGCCGCAGCGCGGTAGTGCCCTCCGCGCCGACGACCGGGAACAGCCGCTTGGCAAAGGACGCGCCGAACTGGATCGAGACCATCGCCACCAGCAAGGCGGCGAGCGGCAGCAGCACAGTGCGGCGGCGGCCGTCGCGGGCGGCAGTGTCGGTCGTCATGGCGCGGTCCCTTCGATCTGCGCGGCGGCCATAGCGGCGCGGCGCGCATGGTGCATGATCTGATCGCGCGAGGCGCATTGCGTGGCGGCGGGGTGGCGGTTACTCGCGGCCAACACGGCCCGACCAGAAAGTGTCCGCATGCTGCCGATCCTGGCGATCACCCTGCCGATCTTCCTGATCATCGGGCTCGGCTATCTCGCCACCCGGCAGGGCATGTTCACGCCCGATCATATCCGCGGGCTCGGCCGCTTCGTCATCACCTTCGCGCTGCCGGCGTTGATGTTCCGCTCGCTTGCCCAGCGGCCGCTCGGCGAGATCGTCGATGCCCGCTACCTCGCGGTCTTTGGGCTGGGGTCGCTGACGGTGATGCTCGGCAGCTTCGCCTGGTTCCGGGTGGCGCGAAAGCATGGCGTCACCGCCAGCACGCTGCGCGCGCTCGGCACCGCGGCCTCGAACAGCGGCTTCATCGGCTATCCGGTGGCGGCGCAGTTCCTCGGGCCGGTGGCGGGCGTCGCGCTGGCGCTGACGATGGTGATCGAAAATCTGGTCGTCCTGCCGGTGGCGCTGGCGCTGGCCGAGGCGGGGAGCAGCCAGCATGCCAAGCCGGGGGCGATCGCCGCCAGCATCCTCGCCAATCTGGCGCGCACGCCGCTGATCCTGGCGATCCTCGCCGGGGGCGCCTTTTCCCTGCTCGGGCTGCATCTGCCGGGGCCGATCGCCAAGGCGGTGTCGATGGTCGCCGATGCCTCCGCCCCGGTCGCCTTGTTCGCGATCGGCGGCACCCTGGTCGGGCTGCGCGTGGCGGGGATGGCGGGGGAGATCGCGCAGGTCGCCTCGGCCAAGCTGCTGCTCCACCCTTTGGCGATGCTGGGGTTCATGCAGATCATCCCGATCGCCAACCCCGATCTGCGGCGCGCCGCGCTGGTGTTTTCGTGCATCCCGATGATGAGCATCTATCCCATCCTCGGCCAGAAATACGGCCAGGAGCGTTTCTGCGCGGCGGCGCTGCTGGCGGCGACGACGGCATCGTTCCTGACGATCACGCTGGTGCTGTGGCTGGTCGACGCCGGGATGCCGGCCGGCTGATCAGCCGAACAGCCGCGCCAGCCGGGCGGCATAGCGCGCGACCGCGGTTCGGTTGCGCGCCTGTTCCGCCGTCCATCCGCCGAGCCCGTCGGCGGCGAGCTGCGCCGCGCCCAGCCGGAAAGCGCAATAGCAGGGGAGCAGGAAGCCGAGCAGAGCGCGGTCGATCGCGCGGCCGGCGGCACGCTCCGTCGCCGCGACCAGTTGCCCCATGGCGTCCTCGTCGAGGTCGAACTCGGCGGCAATCCCAGCCACGTCCCAGGCGAGATCCTGCGCGCCGATCAGGTCGTGCGCCGCATCATGATCCAGCGCGTCGGCCTTGAGGATGCGCCCGTCCGGCAGGCGCAGCCATTCGTGCGGATCGCAGCGATTGTCGGTCGCCATCCGCACGACGCGCGACTCCATCGCCGGCGCCTGGGCGTGCGCCTCGGCAAAGCGCGCCGCGGCG
>JAQGKS010000005.1 GCA_028289965.1 Sphingomonas bacterium | reverse complement strand
GGCGGCTTTCACAATGCGGGCATATTCGGCCGCCAGGTGCTCGAATCGCACCATTGCCCGGGGCTCACTGATGTTTCTCGAACCGATCGATCGTTTCAGTTGCGAAGGATTGCCGGGGATGAATCTTCTCAGTTTGAGCGGATAGACCCTTCGGTAGCGAAGGACTCCGGTGTCCGGGTCCGGCTCCAAATACTTCACTTCGACCCTCACGATCGCGCTCCTTGTACCGGCGATTGTACCGGAGAGCGTCCTGCAAGCCTCTGAAGTAGCAACGTTTCCTGCCGGCACAAGGCCTTAGCAGGAGACTGGTGCCCAGAAGAGGACTCGAACCTCCACGACCTTGCGATCGCCAGCACCTGAAGCTGGTGCGTCTACCAATTCCGCCATCTGGGCACGGGGTAGGCGGCGGCGCTTAGCGGTACGTGTCGGCGCTTGTCAACTGCGGGTAAGGTCGGCATGGGCATCGCGGGTCACGAACTTGACGGGCAGGGATGATGGAACGGTTGGTGACGGTCTTCGGCGGCGGCGGGTTTCTCGGCCGCTATGTCGTGCAGGCGCTGTTCAAGAGCGGGGCGCGTGTGCGCCTGGCGGAGCGCGATCCGTCGAACGCCTGGTTCCTGAAGCCGCTCGGCGCGCTCGGCCAGTCGCAGTTCGCCGTCGCCGACGTCACCGATGCGGAGAGCGCACGCCGCGCCGCGCATGGATCGACCGCGGTGATCAACCTGGTCGGCATCCTCGCGGGCGATTTCGACAAGGTCCATGTCCAGGGCGCGCGCAACGTCGCGGCCGCGGCCGCCGCGACCGGCGCCTCGGCGTTGGTGCAGGTGTCCGCGATCGGTGCCGACGCGGCCTCGACCTCGGCCTATGGCCGCAGCAAGGCCGAGGGCGAAGCGGCGGCGCGGGCGGCCTTTGCCGGCGTGACGATCATCCGCCCGTCGGTGGTGTTCGGGGCGGAGGATCAGTTCGTCAACCGCTTCGCCGGGCTGGCGCAGCGGCTGCCGGTGGTGCCGGTGATCCGCGGATCGGTGAAGCTCCAGCCGGTATGGGTGGCCGATGTCGCGCGGGCGATCGCCGATGCCGCGCTCGATCCGGCGACCCATGGCGGCAAGCTCTATGAGCTTGGCGGGCCGGAGGTGCTGACGATGGAGGCGCTCAACCGCTGGATCGGCGAGGCGACCGGGCGCAAGCGGCCGATCGTTGCCGTGCCCGACGAAGTGGCGGGGGCGATGGCGCGGTTCGGCGGCTGGCTGCCCGGCGCGCCGATCACCGCCGACCAGTGGGAAATGCTCCAGCGCGACAATGTCGCGGGCGCCGGCACGGCTGGGTTCGAGGCGTTCGGCATTTCGCCCTCGCCGCTCGCCGCCGTCGCCCCGGCCTGGCTCGTCCGCTATCGCAAGCACGGCCGCTTCAGCACCACCAAGAACGCCTGAGCCCCGGCTCTCCCTGTTCGCCGCACGCACCGCCCGCCGGGCGGGTGGCGGCACCCGCATGAAGGCCGGATCCGATGCAGATGCCGCTCCTGATCATCATCCTGCTCGGCATCGTCGAGGGGCTGACCGAGTTCATCCCAGTCTCCTCGACCGGCCACCTGGTCCTCGCCGGCGCCCTGCTCGGCCTGCCCGAGGGATCGGCGACGTTCGACATCGTCATCCAGCTCGGCGCGATCCTGGCGGTGGTGGTGGTCTACCGGGCGCGATTTGCCGGGGTCATCGCCGGGCTGACGCGCGCCGACCCGGCGGCGATCCGCTTCACCCGCAACGTCCTGCTCGGCTTCCTCCCCTCCGCGCTGGTCGGCGCGGTGGCCTATTCGGCGATCCGGCGGATGCTGGAACAGCCGATCATCGTCGCCGTCGCCTTGATCCTCGGCGGTATCGCGATCCTGCTGATCGAGCGGATGGTGCGCACCGTCACCACCCGCGAGGTCGAGACGATGGGCTGGCGCACCGCGCTCGGCATCGGCGTGATCCAGTGCCTGTCGATGATCCCGGGGGTCAGCCGATCGGGCGCGACGATCATGGGCGCGCTGATGCTCGGCGTGGAACGCAAGACCGCGGCCGAATACAGCTTCTTCCTGGCGATCCCAACGATGTGCGGAGCAACCGCGCTGGCGCTGTGGAAAGCGCGCGACGAACTCGGCAACAGCCATTTGAGCGAGATCGCGATCGGCTTCGTCGTGTCGTTCCTGGTCGCCCTGGTCGTGATCCGCTGGTTCGTCGGCCTTGTGTCGCGGCGCGGTTTTGCGCCGTTCGCCTGGTACCGGATCATCGTCGGGACGATCGCCCTGGTGTGGCTGATCGCACGATAGGGCCGAAGCGGCACGACCGCCCCGTCGACAACCGCGCGAACCTGTCTGTCGGTTCAGCTTGGTTGCGGCAATAGGTCAGGATTGCTGACCTACCGTCCATAAACGGCGTGACTTCGCGCTCTTCTGCGGTTATGTAGGCCGGCAAGGAGGGCGTTCATGGCCGATAATCCAATGCTGGCGTTCGTTCGTGTGGGTCAGGACTATCCGACCAAGCGCGCCGCCGATGAACGTAACGAGGACTTCGCCGAAATCGCCCGCGCTTATGCGGTCGACAAGGCGGAGGAACAGTCGTCGCGCTGCTCGCAGTGCGGCGTGCCCTATTGTTCGACCCACTGCCCGCTCCACAATCATATTCCGGACTGGCTGCGCCTGACCGCCGAGGGGCGGCTGCGCGAGGCCTATGAACTGTCCAACGCGACCTCGACCATGCCCGAGATTTGCGGCCGCATCTGCCCGCAGGACCGGCTGTGCGAGGGCAATTGCGTGATCGAGTTTTCCGGCCACGGCGCGGTGACGATCGGCTCCGTCGAGAAATTCATCACCGACACCGCGTGGGAAGAAGGCTGGGTCGAGCCGCTCGCCCCCCTGCCCGATCGCGGCCAGTCGATCGGCATCATCGGCGCCGGCCCGGCCGGGCTGACCACCGCCGAGCTGCTGCGCGTGCGCGGTTACGAGGTGCATATCTATGATCGCCACGATCGCGCCGGCGGGCTGCTGACCTACGGCATCCCCGGCTTCAAGCTGGAAAAGCATGTCGTCATGCGTCGGGTCGATCGGCTCAGGGCCGGCGGCATCGTCTTCCACGAAGGGTTCGAGGTCGGCCGCGATGCCAGCCTGGACGAGCTGCGCCAGCGCCATGACGCGCTGCTGATCGCCACCGGGGTTTACAAGCCGCGTGCGATCAAGGCCCCAGGGGTCGGCGCCACCGGCATCGTCGAGGCGCTCGATTTCCTCACCGCGTCCAACCGCAAGAGCTTCGGCGATGCCGTGCCGGCGTTCGACAATGGCGCGCTCAACGCCGCGGGCAAGAATGTCGTCGTCGTCGGCGGCGGCGATACCGCGATGGATTGCGTGCGCACCGCCGTCCGCCAGGGCGCGACATCGGTGAAGTGCCTCTATCGTCGCGACCGGGCGAACATGCCGGGATCGCAGCGCGAGGTGAAGAATGCCGAGGAGGAGGGCGTCGAGTTCGTCTGGCTCTCGGCCCCGGAATCCTTCCTCGGCACCGATCATGTCGATGGCGTGCGGGTCGCCAAGATGCGCCTCGGCCAAGCCGACGCCTCCGGTCGCCGCGCGCCCGAACCCGATCCCGGCAACGAATATCGCGTCGACGCCGATCTGGTGATCAAGGCTTTGGGCTTCGATCCCGAGGAACTGCCCCGGCTGTTCGGCGCGGACGAACTGTCGGTGACGCGCTGGGGCACGGTGCGGATCGATCACAAGACGATGCAGACGAGCCTCGACGGCGTGTTCGCCGCCGGCGACATCGTCCGCGGCGCCAGCCTGGTCGTGTGGGCGGTGCGCGATGGCCGCGATGCGGCGGACCGGATGCATGCCTATCTCAAGGCCAAGGCCAAGGCGAAAACGACGGCGCGGGAGAGGGTCGCGGCCTGAGCCCGCGCCGATCAGCACTGACGATAGTTTCAAGGGTAGCCGAGCTATGACCCAGACCTACGACATGGATGCCGAGCGCGTCCGCCTCGCCGAGGAAGGCATGTACCGCCCCGATTTCGAGGGCGACGCATGCGGCGTCGGCCTTGTCGCGGCGACCGATGGCAAGCCGTCGCGCCGCGTCGTCGCCGCGGCGATCGATGCGCTGAAGGCGGTGTGGCACCGCGGCGCGGTCGATGCCGATGGCAAGACCGGCGATGGCGCGGGCATCCATGTCGACCTGCCGGTGCGCTTCTTCGACGATGCGATCGAGCATTCGGGCCACAAGCCGCTCAACGCCCGCCTCGCCGTCGGCATGATCTTTTTGCCGCGCACCGATCTCGGCGCGCAGGAGACCTGCCGCACGATCATCGAATCCGAGATCATCGATTTCGGCTACACCATCTATGGCTGGCGCCAGGTGCCGGTCGACGTGTCGGTGATCGGCGACAAGGCGATGCTGACGCGTCCCGAGATCGAGCAGATCATGATCGCCGGGCCCAACCCCGACGCGATGACCGCGACCGAGTTCGAGAAGAATCTGTACCTGATCCGCCGCCGGATCGAGCGCAAGCTGATCGAGGCGCAGATCCAGGGTTGCTACATCTGCTCGCTGTCGTGCCGCTCGATCGTCTACAAGGGCCTGTTCCTCGCCGAGGAATTGTCGGTCTTCTATCCGGACCTGCAGGACGAGCGCTTCGTCAGCCGGGTGGCGATCTTCCACCAGCGTTATTCGACCAACACCTTCCCGCAATGGTGGCTGGCCCAGCCGTTCCGGATGCTTGCCCATAATGGCGAGATCAACACCATCCGCGGCAACAAGAACTGGATGAAGAGCCACGAGATCAAGATGGCCTCGTTGGCGTTCGGCGAGCATTCGGAGGAGATCAAGCCGCTGATCCCGGCCGGCGCGTCCGATACCGCGGCGCTCGACGCCGTGTTCGAGGCGATCTGCCGCTCGGGCCGCGATGCGCCCACCGCCAAGCTGATGCTGGTGCCGGAGGCGTGGCAGGACAAGCCGGACATGCCCAAGCCGCATTCCGACATGTATAATTATCTCGCCTCGGTGATGGAGCCGTGGGACGGCCCCGCCGCGCTGGCGATGACCGATGGCCGCTGGGCGGTGGCCGGTGTCGACCGCAACGCGCTGCGCCCGCTGCGCTTCACCCAGACGGCGGACAATCTGCTGATCGTCGGGTCCGAAAGCGGGATGGTGCCGGTTCCCGAATCGACCATCATCCGCAAGGGCCGGATGGGCCCCGGCCAGATGATCGCGATCGATCTCGACGAGGGCCGCCTCTACGACGATCGCGCGGTCAAGGATCGCATTGCCGCCGAACAGCCTTATGGCGAGTGGATCGAGGGTTTCGGCCACATCGAATCGCTGCCGCAGTCGGACGCGCCGGTGCCGCGCTACGAGCGGGCCGAGCTGGTCCGCCGCCAGGTCGCCGCCGGGCAGACGCTGGAGGATATGGAGCTGATCCTGTCGCCCCAGGTGGATGACGCCAAGGAAGCGACCGGATCGATGGGCGACGATACGCCGCTCGCCGTGATTTCGGACAAGCCGCGGCTGATCAGCCACTTCTTCCGCCAGAATTTCAGCCAGGTCACCAACCCGCCGATCGATTCGCTGCGCGAGAATCAGGTGATGAGCCTGAAGACGCGCTTCGGTAACCTCGCCAACATCCTCGATACCGGTGCCCAGCAGTCGAACGTGCTGGTGCTCGACTCGCCGGTGCTGACGAGCGCCGACTGGAACCGGCTGAAGGCGCATTTCGGCACCCTCACCGCCGAAATCGACTGCACCTTCCCCGCCGACGGCAGCGCCGATGGCCTGCGCACCGCGATCGCCCGTATCCGCCGCGAGGCGGAGACCGCGGTGCGCGAGGGCAAGACCGAATTGTTCCTGACCGACGAGGGCATCGGCCCCGATCGGGTGGCGATCGCGATGGTGCTCGCCGCGGCCGCGGTCCACACCCACCTCGTCCGCAAGGGCCTGCGCTCTTATGCGTCGGTCAACGTGCGCTCGGCCGAATGCCTCGACACGCATTATTTCGCGGTGCTGATCGGCGTCGGCGCGACCACGGTGAACGCCTATCTCGCCGAGGCCGGCATCGCCGAGCGCCACGCGCGCGGCCTGTTCGGCGCGCTCAGCCTCGGCGATTGCGTGAAGCGCTATCGCAAGGCGGTCGACGACGGGCTGCTCAAGATCATGTCCAAGATGGGCATCGCGGTGATCTCCTCCTACCGCGGCGGCTATTATTTCGTGGCGGTCGGCCTGTCGCGCGCGCTGGTCGCCGACTTCTTCCCCGGCATGCCGGCGAAGATTTCGGGCGAAGGCTATAACTCGCTGCAACTCAACGCGACCCTGCGGCACGACGCGGCGTGGGATGATGTCGTCGTCTCCTTGCCGGTTGGCGG
>JAQGKS010000059.1 GCA_028289965.1 Sphingomonas bacterium | reverse complement strand
GACCGGATCGTCATCGGCACCGAGGACGAGGATGCGCGCGCGGTGATGCGCGAGGTCTACCGGCCGCTCTACCTCAACCAGGCGCCGATCCTGTTCACCGGGCGGCGGACGGCCGAGCTGACCAAATATGCCGCCAACGCGTTCCTGGCGACCAAGATCACCTTCATCAACGAGCTGGCCGATCTGTGCGAGATCGTCGGTGCGGAGGTGCAGGACGTGTCGCGCGGGATCGGGCTCGACAATCGCATCGGATCCAAGTTCCTCCATGCCGGGCCGGGCTATGGCGGGTCGTGCTTCCCCAAGGATACGCTGGCGCTGCTCAAGACGGCGGAGGATTATGCCTCGCCGCTGCGGATCGTCGAGGCGGTGGTGCAGGTCAACGACACACGCAAGCGGGCGATGGGGCGCAAGGTGATCAAGGCGATGGGCGGCGATGCGCGGGGCCGGACGGTCGCGGTGCTGGGGCTGACGTTCAAGCCGAACACCGACGACATGCGCGATGCGCCGAGCCTGGCGCTGATCCAGGCGCTGACCGATGCCGGCGCGCATGTCCGCGCGTACGATCCCGAGGGCATCGAGCAGGCGCGCCCGCTGCTGCCGCAGGTCGAGTTCGCGAGCGACGCTTATGCCGCGGCGAGCGGTGCCGACGCGCTGGTGATCGTGACCGAGTGGGATGCGTTTCGCGCGCTCGACCTCGTGCGGATCGCCGGGCTGCTCGCCAGCCCGGTGCTGGTCGACCTGCGCAACGTCTATAGCGAGGCCGAGGCGAACCGCGCCGGCCTCCATTATCACGGCATCGGGCGCGGATCTCCGCCCGAAATACAACAAGCGGAAGTCGCCGCCTGAGCGCTGCCGGCCCGCGACGGAATGCGGCACTGCAACAATAGCCCTTGCATCTTGGTTGCCATTCATCCGAAATGACCGAAGGCAAGGGGTGCGAGCACCTTGCGAATCGGCTTGCAACATTTTTCCGGGCGCTGCGCGCGAAAGTCGCTATTGAGCGGCCCTCGGTTAAGAGTTGCATCCGCTTTTATTGCGCCGGAGCGGCGTAATATGCGCGCGGCATCGATGTGGAGACGGCATGACCACGAGCAGTAAGACGGCGCTGATTACCGGCGTCACGGGTCAAGATGGGGCGTATCTGGCCCAGATGCTTTTGGACAAAGGCTATCGCGTACATGGCGTGAAGCGTCGCTCGTCTTCATTCAACACGGGCCGTATCGAGAATATCTACGAAGACCCGCATGTCCAGAATCCGCGCTTCTCTCTCCATTATGGAGATATGACCGACGCGACCAACCTGATCCGGCTGGTCCAGGAGACGCAGCCCGACGAGATCTACAATCTGGCGGCGCAGAGCCACGTCCAGGTCAGCTTCGAGACCCCGGAATATACCGGCAATGCCGACGGCCTTGGCGTGCTTCGCCTGCTCGAGGCGATTCGGATCCTCGGCATGGAGAAGAAGACGCGCTTCTACCAGGCCTCGACGTCGGAGCTGTACGGGCTCGTCCAGGAAATCCCGCAGCGCGAGACGACGCCTTTCTATCCGCGTTCGCCTTATGCGGCGGCGAAGCTCTATGCCTATTGGATCGTCGTCAACTACCGCGAGGCCTATGGCCTGCATGCGTCGAACGGCATCCTGTTCAACCATGAGAGCCCGCTGCGCGGCGAGACCTTCGTCACCCGCAAGATCACCCGCGCCGCGGCGGCGATCAGCCTCAACCGGCAGGAGCATCTCTACCTCGGCAACCTCGATGCGCAGCGCGACTGGGGCCATGCCCGCGAGTTCGTGCGCGGCATGTGGCTGATGCTGCAGCAGGACGAGCCGGACGATTATGTCCTCGCCACCGGCGAGATGACGACCGTGCGCAACTTCGTCCAGTGGGCGTTCGAGGATGTCGGCATCAACCTGCGCTGGGAAGGCCAGGGCGCCGACGAGAAGGGCTATGACACGGCCACCGGCAAGCACCTCATCTCGGTCGATCCGCGCTATTTCCGCCCGACCGAAGTCGAGCAGCTGCTCGGCGATGCGACCAAGGCGCGGACCAAGCTCGGCTGGACCCACGAGACGACCAATCGCGAACTCGCCAGCGAAATGGTGCGCGAGGACCTCAAGGTGATGCGCGACGCCCCGATCGCCAAGGGCGCCTGATCGATGTACGCGCTGGCGGGCAAGCGGGTGTTCGTGGCGGGACATCGCGGGATGGTGGGCGGCGCGATCGTCCGCCGGCTGGCGGAGGAAGGCTGCGCGGTGCTGACCGCATCGCGCGCCGAGCTCGACCTGCGCGACCAGGCGGCAGTGCGGGAATGGTTCGGGCGGATGCGCCCCGACGCGGTGTTCCTCGCCGCCGCCAAGGTCGGCGGGATCCTCGCCAATGACAGCCTGCCGGCCGATTTCCTCTACGAAAACATGATGATCGAGGCGAACATCATCGAGGCGGCGCACCGCGTCGACGTGGAGAAGCTGCTGTTCCTGGGATCGAGCTGCATCTATCCCAAGTTCGCGCCCCAGCCGATCCAGGAAGCGGCTTTGCTGACCGGGCCGCTCGAGCCGACCAACGAATGGTATGCGATCGCCAAGATTGCGGGGATCAAGCTGGCCCAGGCCTATCGCCGCCAGCACGGCCGGGACTTCATCTCGGCGATGCCGACCAACCTCTACGGGCCGGGCGACAATTTCGACCTCAACAGCAGCCACGTCATGCCGGCCCTGATCCGCAAGGCGCATGAGGCGAAGCGGGCGGGCACGCCGCTGACGGTGTGGGGCACCGGCAGCCCGCGGCGCGAATTTCTGTTCGTCGACGATTGTGCGGACGCCTGCGTCGAGATCATGAAGCGTTATTCCGAGGACGAGCATATCAACGTCGGTTCGGGCAGCGACGTGACGATCCTCGAGCTGACCCAGTTGGTCAGCGAGGTCGTCGGGTTCGACGGCGAGATCGTCCAGGACCTGTCCAAGCCCGATGGCACGCCGCGCAAGCTGATGGCGTCGGACAAGCTCCGGGCGATGGGCTGGGCGCCGCGCACGCCGCTGCGCGAGGGCATCGCGGCGAGCTACGCCTGGTTCCTGGAGCAGCAGCGCGCCGGCTGAGCCGGGGCGAGACGCTCCGCGCCGGGAGAGCCGCCCGCGACAGCGTTGGCATGGCTCGCGCTCCGTCCCGCTCCGGAAAAACGCCATGATGGTTCGACCGGTATTCCAAGCCGCCCCAGGAGTGGCTGCGGGATGATACCGGACGGGTGCATCCCCGGTGCCGGTGTTCACCCAAGGTGGCGCCCCGGCCGACCGACTAATGGCTGTCCCGCGCAACATCACTCAAGAATGGATCGGGTTGGCTGCGCGGTATCCCGGCGGTCGGATACCAAATTATCACGAATTAACAGGCATCTGTGATTTGCGGCACTGCGCCCGGTTCATATTGCGCTGCAAAATAAACTTGTCATTTTGTCCAGATCGGCGGAAAATGCGGCTTCAATGCTCTTTGTGTGCCGGTGGCGTAGATACAGGTGGGAGGGACGGGTGAACATCGAGCTTGGCCATCTCGAGCCCGTCGCCGCTCCTGGTTCGAATCACCAGCGTCGCGGGCTTCCAGCCTCCAAGGAGGCGCTCCGGCTCAAACTCTATCTCGCCTTGATGGTGGTCGATTCGATCGCGATGGCGGGCGGGTTCGCGGCCGGCAACCTGCTGCGGTTCGGCAACGCGTTGAACCCGCAGGGCGTCAACATGATCATGGTGCTGCTGCCGGTCTATCTCGGCGTCGCGCTCAACAGCAGCGCGTACAGCATGCCGGTGCTGATCAGCAGCCGCCGCGGAATCTTCCGCGCGCTGATGTCGCTGCTGTTCGCGGTCACCGCGACGACGTTCATCGCTTTCTATCTCCGCTCCGGGCTCGAATTGTCGCGCATCGTGTTCACCACGGGCACGGTGGTGACGGCGCTTTTGCTGGTGCCCGGGCGCGTCCTGGTCGGCGCGCTGGCAGACCGCGCCTTCGGGGGAACCCCGCTCAGCGAAGTGCTGATCCGCGACGGGGGCGAATGCACCGTGGCCGACGGATCCTTCGTGATCGACGCCCCGAAAATGGGCCTGCGCCCCGACATCAACGATCCGATGATGCTCGACCGGCTGGGCCGCCTGCTCAAGGGGGTCGACAGGGTCGTCGTCGCCTGTGCGCCCGAGGCGCGCGCGCGCTGGGCGATGGCGCTCAAGGGCGCCAACATCTCGAGCGAGCTGATCGCCGCCGAGATCGACGAACTCGGCTTCATCGGCACCAGCCGCTATGGCGGCCATTCGACGATGGTGGTCGCCGCGGGCCCGCTCGGGCTGCGCGACCGGGTGGTCAAGCGGCTGCTCGACGTGTCGCTGGCCAGTGCCGCTTTGCTGCTGCTGAGCCCGGTGATGCTGCTGGTGGCGATCGCCATCAAGCTGGAGACGCCGGGTCCGGTGTTGTTCGTGCAGGATCGGCTGGGGCGCGGCAACCGGCTGTTCAAGATGTACAAGTTTCGCAGCATGCGGACCGATCGGGAGGATGGCGCGGGGCACCAATCGACCCAGCGCGACGATGATCGCGTCACCCGCGTCGGGCGGATCATCCGCAGCACCAGCCTCGACGAACTGCCGCAGATCATCAACGTGCTGGTCGGCGACATGAGCCTGGTCGGGCCGCGCCCGCATGCGCTGGGGTCGACCGCCGGCAACGCCTTGTTCTGGGAAGTCGACAGCCGCTACTGGCACCGCCACGCGACCAAGCCGGGACTGACCGGCCTAGCGCAGGTGCGCGGCTTTCGCGGCGCCACGCATAATCGCAGCGACCTCGTCAATCGGCTCCAGGCGGATCTCGAATATCTCGCCCGCTGGACGATCTGGCGCGACATCTCGATCATCTTCGCGACGTTCAAGGTGCTGATGCACCGCAACGCCTTCTGATCCCGCCGGCCGCCGCGATGCGCGCGGCAAGAGCGACGCTGCGGGAACGCTGACCGGCCGGCCGATGCGGCGCTCGAACCCCGCACGGCGCTCCTCGCCCGATGGCGCCGACGCAACGGTCCGCCGGGTCGTCGGGATGCAACGCGGTCTGCCACACCTATATGCGTCGCAGGCGATTGATAAAAAAGGCGATCATGCGGATCTTTGCATCGAGACTGTTCAAGAGCGTGCGATCGGCCGAGCCGGCGGCGGAGCGCGCCTGGACGATTCCGGCCGGGCGGCGGGTCTATGCCGTCGGCGACATCCACGGCAGGCTCGACCTGACCGAGCAGCTGATCGGAATGATCGAACAAGACGATGCCGAGCGCGGCGCGGCCGAGACGATGATCGTCTTCCTCGGCGATCTGGTCGATCGCGGGCCCGATTCGTGCGGGGTGATCGATTTCCTGATGCGGTATCGCGAAGGCCCGCGCGAATGCGTGTTCCTGGCCGGCAACCATGACGAGATATTCGCCCGTGCCGCATCGGGCGACCGGGAGGCGGCCGCCACGCTGCACCGGATGGGCGGGCGCGAGACCGCATTGAGCTACGGCATCAGCGGCGAGGAATATGATCGCGGCGACTATGGCGATCTCGCCGCTTTGTTGGCGGAGCGGGTGCCGGCCGCGCACACCCGTTTCATGCGATCCTGGCCGGATTGGCACCAGATCGGCGATTATGTGTTCGTCCACGCCGGGATCAAGCCGGACCGGCCGATGAGCGAGCAGCGCCCCGGGGATCTCCGCTGGATCCGCTCCGCCTTCCTCGGCCATGAGGAATGCCACGGCATCATGGTCGTCCACGGGCACACGATCACCGAGGGGCCGGACATCCGCTCCAACCGGATCGGCATCGATACCGGCGCCTATCGCACCGGCAAGCTGACCGCGCTCGGGCTCGAGGGCAGCGAGCGCTGGATGCTGTCGACCTGAAGCTGGGCGCGGGGCACGCGGGGCGCGCGGGGGCTGCGCGGGTCTAGCGGCCGGGGGCCATCTCCCGCACCCAGCGGTCGAGGCGGCGCAGGATGGTGTCCTTCGACCAGCTTCGTTCGGCGCGCAGCCGCGCCTCGCGCGCCGCACCGGCGTAGAAGGGCGCATCGTCCATCAGCGTCTCGATCGCGCGCGCGAACCGATCGGGATCGCCGGGCGTGCTGATCAGCCCGCACCCCTGGACCTCCTCCGCCAGTCCGGTGCCCGGCGCGGCGGTCGCCACCACCGGGCGGCCCGAGGCGAGCATGTTGGTCAGCTTCGACGGCAGGACGAGATCGGCGGCGCCCTCCAGCTGGGGCAGGAGGTGGATCGTCGCCAGCCCGAGCAGCTCGCTTAGTCGCGCGCGCGGCTGCAGCGGATGGAAGCGGATGTTGGCGAGGTCGGCGGCGCTCTCGGCGAGTGCCTCCTTGCGCGCGCCGTCGCCGCAGATGACGAAGGTCAGGTCGCGGCGGTGGGACAGCCGCCGCGCCGCGTCGAGCACGATCTCGACGCCCTGCTTGTTGGCGATGTTGCCCGAATAGAGCGCGACATGCGGCGTCGTGATGTTCCAGGCGGCGCGATAGTCCGACGGCCGCTGCAGCGGCGTCACCGCGGTGATATCGGACCAGTTGCGCAGCTCGACCACCCGATCGGCGGGGATGCCAGCGGCGACGAGGCGGCGGCACATCTGGGGCGAGATGCTGCTATAGCGGTCGAACCCGGCATGCGCCGCTTTTTCGAACAGGCGCGCGAGCCGCCCGGCGACGCCATGTTCGCCGATCAGGCCGGTGGCGAGCGCCGCGCCGACCTCGAAATCCTGGATGTGGAGCCAGGTCCTGACGCCGCGCAGCCGGGCCAGGATGCGCGCGCCCGGCACCGACATCAGCGAGGGGGCGATGGCGATCATCAGATCGGGCTTGTCCCGGCCGAACAGCGCCCGGGCGATCGGCCAGAGCGACGTGGCGGCGAAACTGAGATGGTGGAGGATGCGGCGCGCGCCGGTCGGGTTGGCGGGGACGTAAAGCGGGCAGCGCACGACGTTGACGCCGGCCTCCAGCCCCCGGCGATAGCCGCGGCCGCGAAATTCGGCGGGAACCGTCCAGCCGGGATAATAAGGCCGCGCCGCGACGACCTGAACCGCATGCCCCTGCTGGACGAGCGAGACGGCCATTTCCGACGTGTAGGGGCCGATGCCGACCAGTTCGGGAGAATAGTTCAAACCCAGGATCAGAATTCGCACGCACGCACCCCAGCCAAGCATCGAGAGTGCGCGTGCCCACGCTTCACCCGAAGCGGAAGGGCGCCGCACCTCGACAGCAGATCGGGTTCAGGCGGCGCTAATCGGTGGAAATCCGGCGCCGCTTCCCGGGAGATGCCGAACCGGCGGCTCCGCCCGACCTTTAGCCCAAGAGGTTGCAGGGGGGATAAAGAAAGTATCGGCCGCGGCCGAAAATGAATCGCCATCGAGTCGATGCGGCATGCGCGGCTCGGCGCGGCATTCAGCGCGTGGAAAGACGCCGCTCCGCCGCGTCGAGACCTTTGGCCCGACACCCATGGACACTCGACATAAGCAGTAATTCCGGTGGGTTAGTGGCGGAATGGCGGTCCCCCTGCAAAACCACGCGGGTTATCGACGACGGGTGACTTGCTTCCAGCGAGGTTTGTGATATTGCAGTGCGGTGTGTATGGGAGGCGTTGAAATGAAGTTCGCAAAGCGAGTAATGGGAGTGGCCGCAGCTGTCGGCATGCTTACGTCTTCCGCTGCGATGGCGCAGTCGACGACGCGCGCCGCTGGTAGCCTGCCGGTACTGACGAGCCCACTGAAGTTCGGCAGCGGTGTCCGCACCTCCAAGAAGGTGGCCCAGTCGAGCAGCCTGCTTGGCGCGCCGCTTTTCATCATCTTTCTCGGCGCGCTTGTAACGATCGGTACGCTGATCGTCGTCGTCGACAACGGCAACGACAGCCCGGGCTGATGCCGTAGCGGTTCGACGGTCGATCCTGACCAACGCAGCTTCGCGTTGACGTCAGGGCCGGGCCGCCGGATCCAATCGATCGGGGTTTCCGCACTTTGGTGCCAATCCCGACGAAATCTGTCTTGTTCGGGTTGGGCTGGTTCGCGGCGCGGGCTGGCTCAAGTCGTCTTGTCGATCATGATCTGGCCCCGGGCCGGCCGTTCGGGGTCCAGTGCTCCCGCATTATGCGCTGCTCACGCATTATGCGCTGCTCGTCTTGTGCGAGTCGCCGTCCCGTGAGCGACTATGAGCCCCCTCGGGTCTCCGCGTCCCACTTCTTTCAGGAACAGGGCAACGGCCGCGCAGCGTCGCGACTTGCCGGATCGAACGGGACCGACGCGGGTGGCCTACTCTAGCAGCAAGACGTCCGGGGGGCTGCAGAGGCGCCTCGCCCATGCAGTGGGCGCGATGTCCGGAGCGAGCGTGCTCGGCGCGGCGATCGCCTTCCTCTCCACCCCGCTCCTCGTCCACTGGTTCCCGCCCGCGCAGTTCGGCGAAGTCGCCTACGCGCTGGCCGCGGCGAGCATCCTTTCCAGCCTGGTTTCGCTGCGGCTCGAACTGGTCATCTACAAGGTGCCCGCCGCCGATCGGCGCGAGACGGCATGGCTGGCGACGCTCGTCACGATCGCCATCGCTACCCTCTTGCTGGTCGCCGCGCTCCCGTTCGCGTCCTTGCTCGGCGGCGCGGCGCATAGCGGCACAAGCAACCTGCTCGTCATCTATGCGATGCTCGTCTCGATCTGCATCGCCAATATCGGTGTCGCCTTCCTGACCGCGGAAGGGCGCTATGTCGCCGCCGGCATCCCCAAGGTGATCTCGCCGCTGGTGCTGCTCGCCGCCGCCGCGGTGATCCATCTCGCGCCCGATACGGGCGGCCTGCAACTGGTGATCGCCAACGTCCTCGGGCTGATCGCCGCTGCCGGCCTGTACCTCGGCTGCTTCGCCGGCCGGTTCGACGCCGTCGCGCTGCGCGGCGCCCGCGCGCTGGTCCGGCGCAACAAGCGATACATCATGTTCGCAGCGCCGCAGAACAGCGTCGCCATTGCCGGCTTCCTCAACCTCGGCATGATCATCATCGGCACCTGTTACGGCAAGCATGCCGCGGGCGAGGTGTTCATGGCGTTCCGGCTGGTCGGCTTTCCGTCGACCGTGCTCGGCGTCGCGGCTAGCAACTTCATCGCCGCGGAATCGGGCGGGCGGGCGATCGAGAAGCTTTCCAGCTATGCGCTGGCGATGGCCGGCGCGGGCGTGGCGATCTATCTGCCGCTGCTGCTGGCCGGGCTCGCGCTGCCGACCGAGTGGCTCCCCACCGAGTGGCGCGGGGCGGTCGACATGCTGCCGCCCATGACATTGCTGTGCTTTGCCCACTTCGTCATCGGATCGTTCGGCCAGATCCTGCTGGTGCGCGACCGCGCCGGGCAGATGCTGGCATGGGACAGTGCGCGGCTGCTGGTGACCTGCTCGGTGGTGCTCGCCTGCTGGCTGCTGGGCGGAGGCTACATCCTTGCGATGTGGCTGTTCGTCTGTGCCCAGTTGCCGCTCTACTTGGTGCTGGCGCTGCTGGTGCGGCGTGCGGCGGCCGCGCCGTCGGCGACGGCGGGCTGAGCGGCGCCTTGCTCAGCCTGACCGATCCTTTTCCAGGGGCAGGCGCGCTTGCGTGCGCGGGCTGCCCGGCTAAGTTGTCATGCCAACCAGGGAGGCGATCATGTCGCTGTTAGGATCCATCCGCCATCGGCTCGAAATCGCCGCGCTCCCGCCGGTCACCCGCGCGGTGGTCCGGGATCGGCTGACCTATCTCGCGCCCGAGAAGCTGCGCCGCATCCGCCGCGCGCTGAAGGAAACCGCCGCCCTGCCCGGCGACATGCTCGAATTCGGCGTCGCGCTCGGCGGTTCGGGGATCATCCTGGCCCATGAGGCGCGGCCCGGCCGCCGCTTCCTCGGCTTCGACGTGTTCGGCATGATCCCGCCGCCGACCTCGACCAAGGACGACGTCAAGTCGAAGGAACGCTATGCGACGATCAGCTCCGGCGCGTCGCAGGGCATTCGCGGCGACACTTATTATGGCTATCGCGACGACCTGCTCGGCGAAGTGAAGGCGGCGTTCGCCCGGCACGGTGCGCCCGTCGATGGCGAGCGCGTGATCCTCTACAAGGGACTGTTCGAGGACACCTGGGACCAGGCCGGGGTGGGGGCGATCTCGATCGCGCATCTCGACTGCGACTGGTACGATCCGGTGCGCTTCTGCCTGGAGGCGTGCGCGGACAGGTTGAGCCCCGGCGGCATCCTCGTGATCGGCGATTATAATGATTATGGCGGTTGCCGGACCGCGGTCGACGAGTTCCTCGTCGCCCGGCCCGATTTTTCGATCGAGGCGGGCATGAACCCGTTCCTGCGCAAGGCCCGCTGAACTGAACCAGGGCGCCGCGCCGGATGGCGCCCGCGGTGCGGATCGCCTAGGCACCGGCGCGCCGAGCCCATAGCGCCGTCGCGCGCACCGCGGAGCCGGCGCATCGCCCGGCCGCGGCCGAAGGAGTTCCACCGATGATTGCCGCACAATTGGCGCGGGGCAGCATGTGGGTGAGCGCGTCGCGCGGGCTCGTCAACCTGTTCGGGCTGGTCTCGACGATCGCGCTGGCGCGGCTGTTGGTGCCGGCGGATTTCGGGCTGGTCGCGATCGCGATCACGATGCTGGCGATCCTCAGCGCGATCACCAATTTGTCGCTCGCCGAGGCGCTCGTCCAGCACAAGGCGCCGACGCCCGAACATTATCATACCGCCTGGTCGCTGGGCGTGCTGCGCGGAGCGGTGATCGGCGGGCTGTTCGCGCTTTCCGCGCACGCCGCCGCGCGCTTCTACGACGATCCGCGGCTCGAGGCGGTGATGTACGTCCTGTCGTTCAGCGTGTTCCTCAGCGGCCTGACCAACCCGCGCATCGTCGTGTTGCAGCGAAGCCTCGTCTTCTGGCAGGATTTCGTGCTCGAAGTGTCGCAGAAGCTGGTCGCCGTCGGCGTCTCGATCACGCTGGCGATCCTTTTCCGGAATTATTGGGCGCTGGTGTTCGGCACCCTCGCGGGCCAGCTCGTCACCCTGATCCTGTCTTATACCATCCTGCCGTTCCGCCCGCGGATCAGCCTGCGCCACGTCCGCGAGCTCTGGTCCTTTTCGATCTGGCTGACGCTCGGCCAGCTCGTCAGCACGATCAACTGGCGGTTCGACCAGCTGCTGATCGGCAAGTTTCT
>JAQGKS010000292.1 GCA_028289965.1 Sphingomonas bacterium | reverse complement strand
CCGTGGAGATGGCCGGTCGCAAGATCAATCTGCTGTTCGTAATATGGCACGATCTCGCCGCGCGGGATGCCGGCGCGCAGGCCCGCCTCGGTCGCGTTGCGCATCTCCAGTTCGCGCTCCATGCTCGTGTCGAACCAGATCAGCCGGTTGCGGCCCTGCTTCTTCGCGGCGGAGACGGCGATGTCGGCGCGGCGCATCAGCCCCTCGAAGCCGCTGCAATCGGGCTCGGACCGGGCGATGCCGATCGAGGTCGTCACATGGACGCTGATCTCGCCCAGGAAGAAAGGCTGGGCGAAGCGGCTTACCAGCTGTTCGGCGACGACGTTCACGCTGGTCGGATTGTCCGGATCGAACTGGAAGCAGCAGGCGAATTCGTCGCCGCCGAGCCGGGCACAGATCGCGCTGGGCGGCGCGGCGTCGCTGATCGCCGCGGCGGCGGCGCGCAACAGGATGTCGCCCACGACATGACCGTGAAAGTCGTTGACCGTCTTGAAGTGATCGAGATCGATGATCAGCAAGGCGACGGATTTCTGACGCTTGTCCGCCCGCGCGAACAGGCCGCTGGCAGTCTCGCCGAGCGAGCGGCGATTGAGGAGGCCGGTCAGCGGATCGCGCGAGGCGAGGGTGTGGGCGCGGTCCTCGGCGGCGGTGCGGCTCGCCACCTCCCGCGCCAGATCGCGGTAGCGGCGCCAGCCGAACAGCATCAGCGCGACGTTGAGCAGCCCGGTGCTGATGAGCAGCCCGTCCGCGCCGCCGCCCACGCCCGAGACGGCGTTGAGGATGGACCGCGCGATGCTGCCGCCGCTGCCGACGAAGATCAGGATCGCGGCGACGACGATGCCGCCCGTCACCAGATCGCGCCGCGCCGACACCACCGGTGACGCGCGGCGCATTCCGTCCGCCCGTTGCTGTACTGCCCTCATGTCTGCTCCCGACGTTCGGATTGGGAGTGGACCCCCGGCGTTTAGATTCGGTGAAGTGGCGGCGACGGGGTTGCGACTTCGGCGGCTTGTGGGTAAGGGCCGGCGGTTCGCTCCGCTCCGGGACGCGATCGCGATAGCGCCCACGGGCGCCAGGCTGGCCGGCGAGGTTTCGCCCGCCGGCTCATTTGCGTTTGGGGGCGGTGCGCGGGATTAGGCGCGATTGTGCCGGGAGTATGGCGATGTTCGAGAGCTTGAGCGAACGGCTTGGCGGCGTATTCGACCGCCTGCGTGGCCGTGGCGCGCTGAACGAGGCGGATGTCCGCGCCGCGATGCGCGAAGTGCGGATCGCCTTGCTCGAGGCCGACGTGGCCCTCCCGGTCGTGCGCGAGTTCATCGACGGCATCACCGAAAAGGCCGTCGGCCAGCAGGTGCTGCGCTCGGTCACCCCCGGCCAGCAGGTCGTCAAGATCGTCAATGACGGCCTGGTCGAGATGCTCGGCGCCGACACGTCGGAGCTGATGCTCGACGTCACCCCGCCGGCGGTGGTGATGATGGTCGGCCTGCAGGGGTCGGGCAAGACCACGACCAGCGCCAAGATCGCCAAGCGGCTGACCGAAAAGGGCCGCAAGAAGGTGATGATGGCGTCGCTCGACGTCGCCCGCCCGGCCGCGCAGGAGCAGCTCGCCACCCTCGGCACCCAGACCAGTGTCGCCACGCTGCCGATCCTCACTGGCCAGCAGCCGGTGGATATCGCCCGGCGCGCGCTGCAGTCGGCCAAGCTCCAGGGCTATGACGTCCTGATCCTCGACACCGCCGGCCGCCTCCATGTCGATCAGGGGCTGATGGACGAGATGAAGGCGGTTGCCGACATCGCCCGTCCGCAGGAGATCCTGCTCGTCGTCGATGCGCTGACCGGCCAGGATGCGGTCAACGTCGCGCGCAGCTTTTCCGATCAGGTACCGCTGACCGGTGTCGTGCTGACGCGGATGGACGGCGATGCGCGCGGCGGCGCGGCGCTGTCGATGCGCGCCGTCACCGGCAAGCCGATCAAGTTCGTCGGCACCGGCGAGAAGCTCGACGGGCTGGAACTGTTCCACCCCGGCCGTGTCGCGGGTCGCATCCTCGGCATGGGCGACGTCGTCGGCCTGGTCGAGCGCGCCGCCGAGACGATCCAGCACGACGAAGCCGAAAAGCTCGCGCAGCGGCTGTCGAAGGGTCAGTTCGACATGAACGACCTGCGCGGCCAGCTCAACCAGATGAAGCGGATGGGCGGGCTCGGCGCGCTTGCCGGCATGCTGCCCGGCGTCAAGCAGGTGAAGCAGGCGATGGCCAGCGGCACGGTCGACGACAAGATCCTCGTGCGCATGGATGCGATGATCGGCTCGATGACGCCGAAGGAACGCGCCAAGCCGGAACTGCTCAACGCCAAGCGCAAGATCCGCATCGCCAAGGGCAGCGGCACGACGGTGCAGGAGCTCAACAAGCTCCTCAAGATGCACCAGGAAATGGCCAACGCCATGAAGAAGATCCGCAAGATGGGCGGGCTGAAGGGCCTTGGCGCCATGTTCGGCGGCGGCGGCGGCGGCCTGGGCGGAATGCTCGGCGGTGGTGCCGGCGGCGGGGCGCTCCCGCCCGGTGGCGGCGGCGGCATGCCCAGCCTGCCGGGGCTGCCCGGTGGCGGATCGGCCCCGTTCAACCTGCCGCCCGGCTTCGACAAGTTCATGAAGAAGAAGTGATTTTCACCAACTTACCCTGATTTCGAACGTAGAAAGGATTTCGAATGTCCGTTTCCATCCGCCTGTCGCGCGGTGGCGCCAAGAAGCGCCCTTATTACCGGATCGTCGTGGCCAACTCGCGCAGCCCGCGTGACGGCTCGTTCATCGAGAAGATCGGCAGCTACAACCCGCTGCTGGCCAAGGACGATGCCAACCGCGTCGTGCTCGATGCCGATCGTGCCAAGCATTGGCTGTCGGTCGGCGCGCAGCCGACCGATCGCGTGCTCCGCTTCCTCGATGCCGCCGGCATCAAGGAGCGTGCCGCCCGCAACAACCCGAGTCGTGGCGTGCCCGGCGAGAAGGCCAAGGAGCGTGCCGACGAGCGTGCTGCCAAGGCCGCTGCCGCTGCCCCCCCGGTCGAAGAAGCACCTGCCGAGGCATCCGCCGAGGCATAAGGCGGCTCGGGGCACCCGGACATGATCGATGCGTTCTTCCCGCGTGCAAACGCGATGGAGGTGCAGCATGTCCGGTGTGACCCAGCCAGAACCCGCAGAAGGTCCGCGGCAGGATGACGACTCCCCGAAGACCACCAAGGGCAACGGGCAGGGCGTCTCCTCGCCAGAGCCCGTCGAGGGCGCCGACGACACCCCCGGAGGCGGCGAAGGCTCCCCCCGCGGCTGATCCGGCCGACCGACCCGTCACGCTTGCCGCCGTCGTCGGCGCGCACGGCGTGACGGGCGAGGTGCGCCTCAAGCTCTTCTCCGACGATCTCGAACGCTACGGCGTGTTCGTTGCCGACGGCCACACGCTGACGCTGAAGACCCTTCGCCCCGGCCCGAACGGGGCGGTGGCGCGCTTTGCCGAGATCAACGATCGCAACGCGGCCGAAGCGCTGCGCGGCGTGACCCTGACGATCCCGCGCTCGGCGTTGCCGCCGCTGGCAGAGGGCGAATTTTATCATGCCGACCTGATCGGGCTGCCCTGCTTCGTCGAGGGCGCGGAGATCGGGCTGGCGGTGGCGGTCGAGAATTTCGGTGCGGGCGACATATTGGAAGTGGAGCGGGCCGATGGCGCGCGCTTCATGGTGCCGGTGGCGCTGGCGGTGACGGTGGAGGCCGATCGGCTGCTGATCGATCCCGCGTTCGCGGAATGACCTTCGCCGCGACGGTCCTGACGCTGTATCCGGAGATGTTTCCCGGCCCGCTCGGCATCAGCCTTGCGGGGCGCGCACTGGCCGAGGCGCGCTGGTCGCTGGACGCGGTGCAGATCCGCGATTTCGCGACCGATCGGCACCGCTCGGTCGACGACACCCCGGCCGGCGGCGGTTCCGGCATGGTGATGCGGGCCGACGTTCTGGCCCGCGCGGTCGATGCCGCGCGCGAACGCCAGCCGGCGGCGCCGCTGATCGCGATGACCCCGCGGGGGAGGCCGCTGACGCAGGAGCGGGTCCGGGCGCTTGCGGCCGGCCCGGGCGTGACCATCCTGTGCGGACGGTTCGAGGCGATGGACGAGCGGCTGTTCGAGGCGCGGGATATCGAGCAGGTGTCGATCGGCGACTATGTGCTGTCCGGCGGGGAGATCGGCGCGCTGGTGCTGCTCGATGCTTGCATCCGGCTGCTTCCCGGCGTAATGGGCGCGGCTTCCAGCGGGGATGACGAGAGCTTCGAAACGGGGCTGCTCGAATATCCGCATTATACCCGCCCTGTCGAATGGGAGGGGCGCACGATCCCCGAAGTGCTGCGATCGGGGGATCATGCGGCGGTCGATGCATGGCGCCTTAGCCGTGCGGAGGCCGACACACGGCTAAGGCGGCCGGACCTTTGGGAGCGCCATGAGGGCGCTCGGGTCAGGTCGCCCTCTGGCGCGCGGCGCGAAAAGAAGGACCGATGAGATGAACCTCATCCAGACGCTCGAGGCCGAAGCCATCGAGAAGTTCAAGGCCGGCAAGACCATTCCCGAATTCCGTCCCGGCGATACGCTGCGCGTCGGCGTCAAGGTCGTCGAGGGCGAGCGCGTCCGCGTCCAGAATTACGAAGGCGTGTGTATCGCGCGCGCCAACAAGGGCATGGGTTCGTCCTTCACCGTCCGCAAGATCAGCTTCGGCGAAGGTGTGGAGCGCGTCTTCCCGCTTTACTCGCCGAACATCGATTCGATCGAGGTCGTTCGCCGCGGTGTCGTGCGTCGCGCCAAACTTTATTATCTGCGTGGCCGCACCGGCAAATCGGCGCGTATTGCGGAGCGCCGCGATCCCCGCCCGGCCGCCGAGGCCAAGGGAGCCTGATCCTTCAGGTCTTCCCAATCAAAACCTCGCAGCGGCCGGCTCCCAAGGGAGACCGGCCGTTTGCTTGTCCGGAGTAGAACAAGATGGGTTATCGGGTAGTCGTTGCGGGGGCCACGGGCAATGTGGGCCGCGAGATGCTGAACATCCTGGCGGAGCGCGAATTCCCGATCGACGAGATCGCGGTGCTCGCCTCGTCGCGCAGCCAGGGCGATGAGGTCGAGTTTGGCGAAACCGGCCGCAAGCTCAAGATCAAGAATATCGACAATTTCGATCCCGCCGGCTGGGACATGGCGCTGTTCGCGATCGGATCTGAAGCGACCAAGATCCACGCGCCCCGCTTCGCCGCGGCCGGTTGCACGGTGATCGACAACAGCTCGCTCTACCGGATGGATCCGGACGTACCGTTGATCGTGCCGGAGGTGAACCCGGAGGCGATCGACCTGTATCGGCGCAAGAACATCATCGCCAATCCCAACTGCTCGACCGCGCAGATGGTGGTGGCGCTCAAGCCGCTGCACGACGCCGCCCGGATCAAGCGCGTGGTCGTCTCGACCTACCAGTCCGTCTCCGGCGCGGGCAAGGCGGGGATGGACGAGCTGTTCGAGCAGAGCCGCAACATCTTCGTCGGCGATTCGGCCGAGGCGAAGAAGTTCACCAAGCAGATCGCCTTCAACGTGATCCCGCACATCGACGTCTTCCTCGATGACGGCTTCACCAAGGAAGAGTGGAAGATGGTCGTCGAGACCAAGAAGATCCTCGATCCCAAGATCAAGGTCGTCGCCACCTGCGTGCGCGTGCCGGTGTTCGTCGGCCATTCCGAGGCGATCAACATCGAGTTCGAGGACGAGATCAGCGCCAAGCAGGCGCAGGCGATCCTGCGCGAGGCGCCCGGCATCATGCTGGTCGATAAGCGCGAGGATGGCGGCTACGTCACCCCGGTCGAATGCGTCGGCGAGTTCGCGACCTTCATCAGCCGCGTCCGCGAGGATCCGACCGTCGAGAACGGCCTGGTGCTGTGGTGCGTGTCCGATAATCTGCGCAAGGGTGCGGCGCTGAACGCGGTGCAGATCGCCGAGCTGCTCGGCCGCAGGCACCTCAAGAAGGCCGCATGACGGCGGCGTTGCGGCTGGTGCCGTGGACCGAAGGCGCGATCCTCGCGTCGGTCCACGGTGCCGCCGCGGCGCAAGCGGTCGCTTTGTTGACCGAACATCCGCGGTCCTTTCCCTGGGGCTGCCACATCGCGCGCGTCGGCGCGCAGACCGTCGGGATCGGCGCGTTCAAGGGCCCGCCCGATGCGGAGGGTACGGTCGAGATCGCCTATATGACGCTGCCGCCGTTCGAGGGGCAGGGCCATGCGCGGGCGACGATCCGCGTGCTGGTCGACATCGCCCGCTCGTCGGGCGCCGCGGTGGTGATCGCTCACACCGCGCCTGCGCTGAATCCGTCGGCGCGCGCGCTCGCCGCCAACGGCTTCGTCCACGCCGATGCCTTCGTCGATCCGGACGACGGGCCGGTCTGGTATTGGGAATTGCCGCTCGGTCGATCGCTCGCGCCTGCGGCCACGCCGGCCTGATCCGGCGAACAATGCTCGGAAATCGGTGCGATGGCGCGATTTGCCCGGGTTTCCCCTGAGCGAGCATGCCGCTACCGTTGGCGGGGATGGCCGCGACGGGGAAGGTGCCGGAATGAGCGAAGCGATACCGGTGCAGCGTTTCACCGCCTCCGACGGGGTCGAGCTCGCCTGGCATGAAGTGGGGCAGGGACGGCCGGTGGTGTTGCTCCACGGGCTCTTTTCGAACGCGTTCACCAACTGGATCCGCTTCGGCCACGCCGCCGAGATCGCCGCGCGCGGCTTTCGCGTGATCATGCCCGATCTGCGCGCGCATGGCGAAAGTGCCGCCCCGCACGATCCGGCAGCCTATCCGCCGGACATCCTCGCCAGCGACGGGGTGGCGCTGCTCGAACATCTCAGCCTGACCGATTATGATCTGGGCGGCTATTCGCTCGGCGGCCGCACGGTGATCCGGATGCTGCTGGCCGGGGCCCGCCCGCGCCGCGCGATCGTCGCCGGCATGGGATTGCAGGGGCTGACCGATGCCGGTTCGCGCTCGGCCCATTTTCGCGCGATCCTGACAGGGCTCGGCAGCCATGTGCGTGGCTCGCCCGAATGGATGGCCGAGGCATTCCTCAAGACGACCGGCGGGGATCCGGCCGCGCTGCTCCCGCTGCTCGACAGCTTCATCGACACCAGCGAGAAGGCGTTGTCGCGGATCGAGGTGCCGGTGCTGGCGCTGGCGGGCGATCAGGACGAGGATAATGGTTCGGCCGCCGCGCTCGCCGCCACATTGCCGCAGGGCCGTTACGCGGCCGCCCCCGGCAACCATATGAGCGTCGTGACGAGCCCTGAGTTCGGCCTGGCGATCGCCGAATTCCTCGCTGCTTGAGACGTTTGCGCGGGGCGGGCGCTTGACCCGCCCCGCTTGTCGCGCTTTGTTGCGGCATTGCATCCAGCCGGTGAGGCCCGCTTCATGAAGTCCAATGTATCCCTCGCGGCGATTGCCGCGCTGCTCGTGCTCGGCACGCCTGCCCTCGCGGCGAAGAAGGACAAGGAGGTCGCCAAGACCAGTGCCGCGCCCGCCGCGCCGACCAGCGCCGATGCCGACGCGTTCGTCGCCGCGGCCGAAAAGGAGCTGGCCGAATATGCCGTGTTCGGCGCGCAAGTGTCGTGGATCAACGCCACCTACATCACCGACGACACCGACGCAGTTGCCGCCAAGGTCGGCGCCGAGGGCACCGAAATGGGCGTTCGGCTGGCCAAGGGCGCGGCGCGGTTCGATTCGACCAAGGGGCTGTCCTACGACACGCGGCGCAAGCTCGATCTGCTGAAGCAGGGGCTCGTCCTGCCCGCCCCCGACCGGCCCGGAGCCGCCGATGAATTGAACGCGATCGCGACCAAGCTCCAATCCTCCTACGGCAAGGGCCGCGGCACGCTCAACGGCAAGGAAATCAACGGCTCCGACATCGAGGAGAAGATGGGCTCCAGCCGCAACCCGGCCGAGCTCAAGGAGATGTGGACGAGCTGGAACGACAATGTCGGCGCGCCGATGAAGGGCGATTATGCGCGAATGGTCGCGATCGCCAACGAGGGCGCGGTCGGCCTGGGGTTCAAGGATGTCGGCGCGATGTGGCGCGCCGGCTACGACATGCCGGCCGACGAGTTCGCCGGCATGATGGACAAATTGTGGGAACAGGTGCGCCCGCTTTACGAACAGCTCCATTGCTATACGCGGGCCAAGCTCAGCCAGCGTTACGGTGCCCAGATCCAGAAGGAGGCCGGCCCGATCCGGGCGGACCTGCTCGGCAATATGTGGGCGCAGGAATGGGGCAACATCTACGACATCGTCGCGCCGAAGGGGGCCGGCGACCTCGGTTTCGATACTGGCGACCTGCTCAAGGCCAAGGGCTATGATCCGGTCAAGATGGTGAAGGCCGGCGAGGGGTTCTACAGTTCGCTGGGCTTTGCGCCGTTGCCCGAGACGTTCTGGGCGCGCTCCCAGATCACCAAGCCGCGCGACCGCGAAGTGGTCTGCCATGCCTCCGCCTGGAACCTCGACAATAAGGATGACCTGCGCATCAAGATGTGCACCAAGGTCAATGCCGACGACTTCGTGACGATCCACCACGAACTTGGGCATAATTACTATCAGCGCGCCTATAATCAGCAGCCGACGCTGTACATGGGCGGTGCCAACGATGGTTTCCACGAGGCGATCGGCGATTTCGTGGCGCTGTCGATCACCCCGGACTATCTTGTCCAGATCGGTTTGCTCGACAAATCCAAGGTGCCAACGGCCGACAAGGATATCGGCCTGCTGCTGCGCCAGGCGATGGACAAGGTCGCATTCCTGCCGTTCGGCTTGCTGGTCGATAAATGGCGCTGGGGTGTGTTCGACGGTTCGATTACGCCGGCGAACTACAATACCGCGTGGGTCGACCTGAAGAAGCAGTACCAGGGCGTGATCCCGCCCGTCGAGCGGCCGGCCGATGCGTTCGACGGTGGTGCGAAGTACCATATCCCGGCCAACACGCCGTACA
>JAQGKS010000278.1 GCA_028289965.1 Sphingomonas bacterium | reverse complement strand
CCCTGCGCGCCGATGCCGCGACCGTGCTCGCCGCCAACGCCGCCGATATGGAGCGCGCGGCGCAGGCCGGGCTCGGCGGCGCGCTGCTCGACCGGCTCCAGCTCACCCCGGCGCGGCTGGAAGGCGTGGCGGCCGCGCTCGAGGATGTCGCCGGTCTCGACGATCCGGTCGGCGAGACGATCGACCGGCGCGAGCGGCCCAACGGGCTGCGGCTCGAACGCGTTCGCGTGCCGCTCGGCGTGATCGGCATTATCTATGAAAGCCGCCCCAACGTCACTGCCGACGCCGGCGCGCTGGCGATGATGGCGGGCAACGCGGCGATCCTGCGCGGCGGATCGGAAGCGCGCGAGAGCAACCGTGCGATCCACCACGCGCTCGTTGCGGGACTCGCGGCGGCGGGGCTGCCCGCCGACGCGATCCAGCTGGTGCCGACCGCAGATCGCGCCGCCGTCGGCGCGATGCTCCGCGCCGCCGGGCTGATCGACATCATCGTGCCGCGCGGCGGCAAGAGCCTCGTCGCCCGCGTACAGGAGGAAGCGCGCGTGCCCGTGCTCGCCCACCTCGACGGCATCGTCCACCTCTACATCGACAAGGCCGCCGACCCGGAAAAGGCGCGCGAGATCGTGCTCAACGCCAAGCTGCGCCGTACCGGCGTCTGCGGCGCGACCGAGACGTTGCTGATCGACCGGGCCTATGCCGATCCCGCGCCGATCCTCGCCGCGCTCGCCGATGCCGGCTGCGAAGTGCGCGGCACGCCGGAAATCTGCGCGGTCGAACCGCGCGCCAACCCGGCCGCCGCGGCGGACTGGGACACCGAATATCTCGATGCGATCTGCTCGGTCGCTTTGGTCGACGGCGTGGACGCGGCGATGGCGCATATCGCCGCGCATGGCTCGCACCATACCGATGCGATCGTCACCGAGGATGCGGTCACCGCCGAAACCTTCCTGGCCGAGGTCGATTCGGCGATCGTGATGTGGAACGCCTCGACCCAGTTTGCCGACGGCGGCGAATTCGGGCTGGGTGCGGAAATCGGCATCTCCACCGGCCGGCTCCACGCCCGCGGCCCGGTCGCGCTCGAGGGGCTGACGACGTATAAGTGGCAGGTCCGCGGCACCGGCCAGACCCGCCCTTGATCGGCGCGGCGTGAAGGCAACCGGCCTGCTCGGCGGGTCGTTCAACCCGGCCCATCGCGGGCACCGCCATGTCAGCCTCGCCGCGATCCGCGCGCTCGATCTCGACGAATTATGGTGGCTGGTTTCGCCCGGCAATCCGCTGAAGGAAGGCGCCCCCGATATGGCGCCGCTCGCCCCGCGGCTCGCCTCGGCGCGATCGATGGCGCGCCGCACGCCGATCCGGCCGACCGCGATCGAGGCGCAGCTCGGCACCCGCTACACCGTCGATACCCTCGCCAAATTGATCCGCCGCTACCCCGATCGGCGCTTCATCTGGTTGATGGGGGCCGATAATCTTGGCCAGTTCCATCGCTGGCGCGCGTGGCGCCGGATCGCCCGCATGGTGCCGATTGCGGTTATCGCCCGTCCGGGTTATGATCGGCCGGCCCGCGCCATGAGGGCGATGGGTTGGCTGCGGCACTTCGTCCGGCCCGTAGGCCAGTCGCGTGAATGGACCAGGTGGAGACCGCCAGCGCTGTTGCTGCTGCGCTTTCGCCCCGACGCCGGTTCGGCTACGCGGGTGCGGGCATTGAAGCCACAGTGGCATCTTTCGTTCAACCACAGGCTCGCGCATGATTTGGTGACGCGCCGGCCGATTACCTAGGAGGCCCTTTGCCCGCCACTACCGTCGCCCGCAAGGGCGCAAACGAGCCCGACAGCGTGGAAACGCTCCACGCTCTGGTGCTCTCATCGCTCGACGACGACCAGGCCGTCGACACCGTGTCCATCCCGCTCAGCGGGAAGAGCAGCATCGCCGATCATATGGTGATCGCCAGCGGCCGTTCGACCCGGCAAGTCGCGTCGATGGCCAACAAGCTTGTCGATCGGATCAAGGCCGAAACTGGCCGAATCGCGCGCATCGAGGGCCTGCCGGCCGCCGATTGGGTGCTGATCGATGCCGGCGACGTCATCGTCCATCTGTTCCGTCCCGAGGTCCGCACCTTCTACAATCTGGAGCGGATGTGGGGATTTGGCGAGGCGCCGGTGGCCAGCGGAGAGGCCGCGCCGCCCGGCACGCCCGCGCCCGACCCCGCCTGACCCCCGCTTGCTGCTCCACGTCGTGGCGCGCGGGCGGATCGGTCGCGGCCCGGAGGCCGAGTTGGTCGAGCGCTATGCGCGGCGCATCTCGTGGCCGGTCCGCATCACCGAACTGCCCGATCGCGGCGGGCGGATGCCCGCGCTCGAGGGCGGGGCGGTGCTCGTCGCGCTCGATGAAACCGGCGTGCAGCTCGGCTCGATGGCCTTTGCCGAAAAGCTCCGGGCGTGGCGCGACGGTGGCCGGCGCGAAACGCGCTTCCTGATCGGCGCCGCCGACGGGCTCGATCCCGCCGATCGCGACCGCGCCGATCTGCTGCTCGCCTTCGGGTCCGCCACCTGGCCGCACCTGATGGCGCGCGCGATGCTGTTCGAGCAATTATGGCGGGCGACGAGCATCCTCGCCAACCACCCCTACCACCGCGAGGGTTGATGCGGGCGGCGCTCTTCGTCTGCGCGTTTATAGCAACGCTCGCCGGGGGCGGCCTGGCGGTCGCCCAGTCGATGAGCGTCGAGGCGGCGGCCTTGCTCGAGGCCAAGCGCGAGGCCGAGCGCGCCACCGCGCGCGCCGCGCTGCTCGATCAGCAGGCGGACGCCGCGATCGTCCAGGCCGATATTGCCCGCACCCAGCAGGCCGCGCTCGTCGCCCGGGTCGAGGCGGCGGAGGCCGACATCGCCGCCGCCCGCGCCCGCATCGCGCTGGTCGAACGGCTCCGCATGCGCCAGCGGGTCCGCCTAGGCGCGCGCGAGCAGCCGATCGTGCGCCTGGCCGGCGCGCTCCAG
>JAQGKS010000267.1 GCA_028289965.1 Sphingomonas bacterium | reverse complement strand
CAATAGTGGGTGAACGGCGCCGCGGTCGGACCGATCGTCTTCACATAGCCATCCGCCATCGTCGCCGTGAGGTAGCGCTTCTTCTTTGCCATGGCCGTTGATAGACGCTGCGGCCGCGAGAAGGCACCGTCGAATGAGCCGTTTGCGGTAGGCAAAGGGTGGAATGGACCACCGGCGCCACCAGCCGCAATGTTCTGCTGGGCCGCAGCCGATCGCCCAGCATCCTTTTGTAATGGCGCGGGGTGCTAGCGCCGTTCAGCGACCATGGTCTAGTGGTGCAGCCGATTCACCACTTTGACGAGGGAAATATGGCGACGCAAAGCGACGATCCCATCGGCCAGCCAAGTCCCGAGGAGGCACTGAGGCGGCTGATCGCAGGTAACGCGGCTTTTGTTGCCGACCAGCCGGTGCTGCCCGACATATCGCACGAGCGGCGGATGGCGCTTGCTCAGGGCCAGCAGCCGTTCGCGACCTTGGTCGGTTGTTCGGACTCACGCGTCGGGCCCGAGCATCTGTTTGGGGCAGGCTTGGGCGAATTGTTCATCGTGCGAACCGCGGGCAACAACGTCGACACGGCCGGCATGGGATCGATCGAATATTCGGTCACCGCGCTGAAGGTCCCGCTGATCGTGGTGCTGGGCCATGAGAAATGTGGTGCCGTCGCGGCTGCGACCGACGTCGTGACCAAGGACGTACGCTTTCCAGGCAGCATCGGCCGCATGATCGAGCCGATCATCCCGGCGGTGATCGCCGCGCAACGGGCGAACGAGGCCGGCGATCTCGTCGAACGTGCGGTCGAGGAGAATGTCCGCCGTATGGTCGAAAGGCTCCAGCAATTTTCCGAGCCCATGCTCATTGAGCCGCAGCGTCGCGGCGAACTGAAGGTTGTGGGCGCGATCTATAGTTTCGCGACGGGAGAAGTCCGCTGGCTGCAATGACCGGGCGGAAGCGCCATTGGTGCGTCTGAAAGCGCGCCTTTGGTGCGTCTGAAAGCGGCCGGGCAGCGTACGGCCAAAGCTGGTCACCGGGCCCTGGTTTCCCCGTCCGCCTCGATCCGGCGCACGCTGGCGCTCACACACAGCGGTCGCCTTCCACCACTCGCGGCGGTTTCCGCCTAGCCAATCCGCCGAACGAAGCGGACCGACCGCGAGTGACGATGGGCCGTCTCGATCGTGAGAGACCAGACGGGCAGGGTGAAGGCGATCGTCCATCTCCACCGCTGGCGCGCCTAGCTCAGCTTGGTCGCCAGCCAGATGGTGTGGTGCGAGGCTTGTTGGTCGCGCTCCGCATCCATCCTGATTTCCTCGACCTCGAAACGGGCATATTGGAGCCGGTCCAGGAACACGGGGTCCGGAAATGCGGACCATATCGCCAGCATCCCGCCGGGCCGCAACGCGGTATGCGCGGCACGCAGCCCCCAGTTGCTGTAAAGGCGTTCGTTGGCCAGATTGACCAGGCCATCCGGGCCGTTGTCGACATCGAGCAGGATCGCGTCGAAGCCGGCGCCATACTCCACGATGACGTCATGGACGTCGCGGATCTCGATCGAGACGCGCGGATCCCGCAAAGAGTCGCCGAAAATGTGCGCCAGGGGACCATCGGCCCAGGCGACGACCTTCGGCACGAGTTCCGCCACCACGACGGATGCGTTCGCCGGCAAAGAGGCCAACGCCGCGGCCAGGGTGAAGCCCATGCCCAGTCCGCCGATCAGGAACCGATCGGCGCCCGGGCCCAGCCGCTCGCACACAAGCGTCGCGAGCGCCCTTTCCGAGCAGCTGTCCCAGCTACCCATCAGTTGCTCTTCGCCGCACAGGATCTCGAAGTCCTGCCCATGGCGGAAAAGATGCAGCCGCCCGCCGCCGGGTACTTCCGCCGTATCGACGATCCCGTCGTCGGCGCCTTCCTCGGAGAAGGCGCCGACTGCCTGATCCCGCCCTAAGATTGGACGGTCTCCTTGGTCGGCTCGGATGGCGTTGGAAGCTTGCTTCCGGCGGCCTTGTCACTCGCTTGCGCAGCGAGGATGGCCCGGTTGTGGCGCTTATTGCCTGTGCGCAGCTGGCCCATGAATGTCCTGTCCGGTGAAGATCCGCCGCGGCGCGGCCGGGTTGGCCTAGGTTGCGCGGCGATCGGCGTACGCCACATCACGTCTGGGCGGTCTTAACAAGAGCATACACGACGGTCGCCCGCCCCTGCGTCGACGATAGTCGGCCCTGAGCGGAGGAGGGGCAGCGGACCGGCCGCGCCTCGGGCCCAAGGCCGATCGCCCAACGAGCGCCCCCGCTTGTGCGGCGAGCAGGGGCGCAAGTCCAGGGACTGCCGTGGCGGCGCAGCTATGGCAGCGGGGTGGTAGAGGGTGGTAGGGCCCCGGCGCGGCCGGAGTGAGGCTTCCGGGCGAGCAAAGAGGGGTAGCAGCTTGGGTCAATTGATCCTCTTCAACAAGCCTTACGGCGTCCTGAGCCAGTTCACCGATCGCGGCGTGCCAACGAAGCGGGCGACCTTGTCCGCCTTCATCGATCTGCCCGGCGTCTACCCGGCGGGCCGGCTTGACCGCGACAGCGAAGGGCTGCTCCTGCTGACGGACGATGGCCGGCTGCAAGCGCGGATCGCCGATCCCCGGTTCAAGCTGCCGAAAACCTATCTGGTTCAGGTCGAAGGCGAGCCCGATGCTGCCGCGCTGGATCAGCTGCGAGCCGGCGTCCGGCTGAACGACGGCATGACCCGGCCGGCTGCGGTCGAGCGCATTGACGCCCCCGCTCTGTGGCCGCGCGACCCGCCGATCCGCTACCGGGCGAGCGTGGCCGATTGTTGGCTGAAGCTGGTCCTTCGCGAAGGGCGGAACCGTCAGGTGCGCCGCATGACCGCGGCGGTGGGCCATCCCACGCTACGGCTTGTGCGGTGGAGCATCGGAGCCTGGTCAGTCGCGGACGTGCCGCCCGGAGCATGGCGGACAGCGGACGGGCCGGCCAGGAGCGTGCTCGGGCCCGGCGAAACCTGGACCGCCTAACTCTCCCGCGAACGAAGCGATCACGGCGTGTTCTCGATCTCTGCCATGGTCGGGAAACGCTCATCCACGATGCAGCCCGCCGCCCAGCTCGGCCGCCCGGAATCGTCCAATGGTCTGTAACACATCGGAAAAGTGGCGCGCCCGGCAGGATTCGAACCTGCGACCCCAAGCTTAGAAGGCTCGTGCTCTATCCGACTGAGCTACGGGCGCGGAGCTTGGCGCATAGCGCGGTTTGCATCGGCGCGGAACCGCGATAGTCTGGCCTGACATGGGTGGGGCAGATCAGGCTGGGCCGCGGGCGGTCGATGCGGCGGCGCTGGGGCTTAGGCCGCTGCGTTACTTCGACTTCGTCATGGCTGCCTTCGTCGCGATCCTGCTGCTGTCGAACGTCGTCGGCGCGGGCAAGCGGGCGGTCATCGATCTGCCGCTGATCGGCCTGTGGCCGTTCGGGGCGGGCATCCTGTTCTTTCCGATCTCCTACGTGCTCGGCGACGTGCTGACCGAGGTCTATGGCTATGCCCGCGCGCGGCGGTGCATCTGGGCCGGGTTTGTCGCCGTTCTGTTCATGGCGTTCATGAGCTGGGTCGTCGTCGCGCTTCCGCCGGCGGCGGACTGGGGCGGGCAGGCGGCCTATGAGGCGGTGTTCGGCCAGGTGCCGCGGATCGTGCTGGCCTCGGTCGTCGCCTTCTGGGCCGGGGAGTTCGCCAACAGCTTCGTTCTCGCGCGGATGAAGCTGCTGACGCAGGGGCGCCACCTGTGGACGCGCACGATCGGATCGACCTTCGTCGGGCAGGGGATAGATAGCCTGATCTTCTATCCGCTGGCCTTTTACGGCGCGCCGGACTGGCCGGTGGAGGCGATGCTGATGGTGATGCTCAGCCAGTTCGTCCTCAAGGTCGGCTGGGAAGTGCTGCTGACCCCGGTGACCTACCTCGTCGTCGGCTTTCTAAAGCGCCGCGAGGGGATCGACGTGTTCGACACGGGGACCGATTTCACCCCCTTCCGCGCCCACCTCTAATTAGTTGCGTCTGCGAGGCAGTCGCAATAGGAAATGCTCCGTTCGGAAGCGGGGTTGAGATGACGCGTGGCCAGGTTCGGAATCTATGGTTCCAGGTGCACAAGTGGATCGGTTTGATCCTGTGCCTCGTGTTGATCCCGCTCAGCATCACCGGATCGTTGCTCGTTTGGCATGACGGGCTGGACCGGCTGCTCCATGGCCACCGCTTTCCCGCGTCCGGCGCGGCGACGATGCCGGTTTCGCGCTACATCGAGGCCGCCACGCCGCTGCTGCCGCACGGCGGGCGGATCACCACGATCGTCATGCCGGCGCAGGAAGCGGGTGCCGTGATCGTGCGCATGGCACCCCCCGCGCCGGCCGGCGCACGGCCCACACCCGGTCGGCCGCGCAGCCTGTCGGTCTGGATCGATCCGCGCAGCGCCGCCGTGCTCGACAGCGAGTGGTCCGATCAGGGGGTGATGCGCTTCCTCCATGTGTTCCACGGCTCGCTGCTGATCCCCGGCGTCGGCCGCGCGATCGTCGGCTGGCTCGGCGTGCTGATGCTGATCTCGTCGATCAGCGGTATCTGGATCTGGTGGCCGACGATCGGGCGCTGGGCGCGCGGGCTCCGCTGGCGCCGCGGAAACAAGTTCGATTATAATATGCACCATAGCGTCGGCTTCTGGGTCGCGCTGCCGTTGGCGCTTCTGTCGCTGACCGGCGCGTGGATCAGCTTCCCGGCCTTCTTCGGCGCGATCGTCGGCGAGAGCGCGCCGCGCCGTCCGCCCGGTTTGGGCGGTGCGGGCGCGGCACCCGCGGGTCCGGTACGCCTCACCCCCGATGGCGCGGCCGCGCTGGCCATGCGCCAGGGCAAGCTGGCGCAGCTCGCTTTGCCTGTGGGTGATCCGCCGGCGTGGAACGCGACGGTGCTCGCGGACGACGGCACGCAGAAGCGTATTGAGATCGACGATGCCAGCGGCGCGATCAGCGATGCGCGCCAGCCGCCGCGTGGGGCGGTCGCCCGGCTGATGCGGACGCTGCACGACGGCAACGGCACCGGGATCGTCTATCAGACGATCATCTTCCTCGGCGGCATCGCCCCGGCTGCGCTGGGCATCACGGGCGTGACGATGTGGCTCCGCTCGCGACGGTGGCGCGGCAAGGCGGAGGCCAAGGGGCGTGCAAAGGCGAACGACGGCGCCATACAGACGGCCTGAGCGGCGCGACACGGCGGCAGGTGCGCCGCCGTGTCGCGATCGCGCCTAAGCTTGGCGCGGCGGTTGTTCCGGTGAAACTGCGCAGGGATCGATTGCAGACGGCCCTCCAGGGTGCCGCCCGCTACGACGCGCTTTTATCCGAGCGCCTCGACCAGCCCGTCGAACAAGCGGCGACCGTCGCTGCCGCCATGGGCCGCCTCCACCATCCGCTCGGGATGGGGCATCATGCCGAGGACGTTGCCTGCCTCGTTGACGATGCCGGCGATCGCCCGGGCCGAGCCGTTGACGTCGTCTGCGTAGCGGAACGCCACGCGGCCTTCGCCCTCCAGCCGGTCGAGCGTTTCGGCATCGGCGGTGTAGTTGCCGTCATGGTGGGCGACGGGCAGGGTGATCGCCTCGCCGGCGCTGAAGCGGCTGGTGAAGGCGGACCGGCTGTTCTCGACGCTCAGCCGGGCATCGCGGCAGACGAAGTTGAGCCCGGCATTGCGCATCAGCGCACCGGGCAGCAGCCCCGCCTCGGTCAGTACCTGGAAACCGTTGCACACGCCGAGCACGGCGACGCCGCGCCCGGCGGCATCGGCCACCGCGCGCATGATCGGGCTGCGCGCGGCCATCGCCCCGGCGCGCAGATAGTCGCCATAGGAGAAGCCGCCGGGCACGGCGATCAGGTCGATCCCATCGGGCAAGGCGGTGTCCCGGTGCCACACCATCGCCGGCGCTTCGCCGGTGGCGTCGCGCAGGGCGACGGCCAGATCACGATCGCAGTTCGATCCGGGAAAGACGATTACGGCGGTCTTCATAGGAATGGCCTTCGCGTCAGACGCGTTCGATGCGGTAATTCTCGATCACCGTGTTGGCGAGGAGCTTGCGGCACATCGCATCGATGTCCGCCTCGCTCACATCGTCGGCGAGATCGAGTTCGATCAGCTTGCCGGCGCGCACATCGTTGACGCCCCGGAAGCCGAGGCCGTCCAGCGCGTGGTGGATCGCCTTTCCCTGGGGATCGAGCACGCCGCCCTTCAGCGTTACGTAAATGCGGGTCTTCATGGCCAATCCTCGTCGCTGGCGGGCGGGATGGGCCGCTCTATGCCGCCAGCCGGGCCACGCCGCAACCCAACTATCGATCAGAAGTAGCGCGCAAGGCCGACCTGGAGCCGGTGGCGGCTCGTTCGATAAAGGTCGAGCGAGGATTCGGCGCGGTTGTAGGTGTAGGTCAGCGACGGCGAGAAGCCGAGCACGCGCAAGGACCGGGCACCGACATAGGCCCGGCCGTTGAACCGCCAATCCTTGCGATCGGCGGCCGAGAGGATCGGCAAGGGATCGTCGAACAGCACCCGGCTGATCCCCGCCGAGAGCCCGGCGTTGATCCCGAGCGGAAGCTCGCCGCCGACGCCGACGCTGCCGCCGAACTCCGTGTTCGAATAGGCGTCGAGCCCGAGCGACTCGCGCCGCGCGAACACGGTCGCCGATGCCACCAGCGATCGATCGATCACCCGTTCGTACGTCGCGTAGCCGGAACTCTGCCACCCGCCATAGGCATCGCCATAGCCCGACTTCACCTTGCGGGTGTCGATCTGGAAGCCGATCCGCTGGCCCGCGGTCAGGTTCTGCTGATAGCTGATCCGCGCGCCGCCGCCGCTCTGCGCGACCTTGCCGCCATACCAACGCTTGACGCCGACCGCCTGGATCGAGACGCGCCCGCCGCTCTTCATCGTCAGCTCGGGGCCGGCGGCGAGGAGGGCGGATATGTCGTCGGCGCTGGTGCCCTTCTGGTTGATCAGCTGGCCGTCCGCATCGAGCAGCATCGCCAGCCCGTCGGACATGCGCAGGCGGACGCCGCCGGAGACGCCCAGCGTCTGGCCGATGCCCTTCTTGCGCCGGGCCTCGTCGTCGAGCTGGATCGTGTTGTTGCCGTAGATGCTGTTGATCAGCCGGGCGGACGTCGCATTGTTGATGTTGCTGTCGGGCGCGAAGCCGACGTCGACGTTGAAGTTCCACGTCTTGCGGTTGCGGATGATGCTGCGCGCCTCGCTGATCGTCCGTTGGATGTCGGGGGGCAGATCGCCATCCTCCTCCGCCAGGCGGAAATGATGGTCCGCCGCGGCATCCTTGCGCTGGATCATCAGCACCCGCGCCAGCTCGAGCCGGGCGCGGGTCACGTCCGGGCGGTCGCGCAGGATCGCCCGGAACTCCTTGGCGGCATCGTCAAGCCGGCCCGTCTCGCTATCGACGAAGCCCTGGAGGAAACGGGTTTCCATCGCCAACTCGGGCGCATTGTGGAGCGCGGCGAGCATCGGCGCCGCTTCGTCGAACCGCCGTTCCGTGACCAGCCGCTCGGCCTCCGCCAGCAATTGCGGGCCGGTCATCCGCAGGGTGCAGACGCCGTTGTCGCATTCCCCCAACGTGGGGCTGCTGCTGTTCGGCGCGAAGGCGACGAGCGCCACCGCCGAGACCGCGAGGGCGGCCCGTGCACGCGTCCCGGCCATGGCTCGATTACCTTACTTGCCGTTGGCACCCGTGAACGTGCCCATTATGTCGATCCGCTGATCGGGCTCGCCGCCGACAATGCGAAAGCCACCGCCGACTTCCTCGCCATTGGGGCCGAAGAAGGCGCCGTCGAGGCTCGATCCGGCGATCGTCAGGCTGGCCTTGGTACCGGCCGGGTTGGTAAAGCCGGCCTGCTGGATCTGTCCGACGAAGCCGCCGGTGTTGATCAGGTCGATCCGCGCGGTGCCGCTGGCGGCGAAGTCGGAGCCCGCCGGCAGATCGAAGCTCCTGCTGGTGTTGACGTCGAAGGCGGGCGCGGAAACCTTGCCGGCGAAGCTGGTCTTGAGGCTGCTGTTCGCGAAGTCGACGTCGACCGTCGTGCTGCCGGTGATCCACTGGAAATAGGTCGGTGCATCGCTGCTGACATCGGGCCGCGGATTATAGACCATCGAGGCGACCATCTCGCCGGTGTAGCTGCCAGTGCCGAGCTTCGGGACGGCATGGTTGTCGGTGCGCTCGCCATAAGCGAACGCCGCACGCTCCAGCGTGTTGTTCTGCTTCAGATAGGGGGTCGCCTGATCCTGGGGGGTGACGAGGGTCACCGTCGTCGCATTGCGGACATAGCCGGCGAAGGTGACGTATTTCGTCCGGGTGCCGGGCTTTTGATAAAAGAAGGTCGATACGTCACGGCTACCGGCGGCGTTGCCGGTCGGGAAGGTGCTCGATCCGCCGCCGTAGACGACGTCGCCGCTGGTGCCGCCAGCCTCGAGATATTGGACGTTCTTGCCGGCAATCGGCGGCGTGCCGCCCTGCGGCTCGCGGTTGCCGCCGAAGTCGGTGCGGTGGAGCGGATCCTGGAAGCGCAGATTCTGGTTCGCGCCGGCCGCGCTGCTGGCGATCTTGACGTTGAAGATCGCGTCGCGCGGATCGTAGGTCACGCTGATGCCGCTGTCGCGCGCGGAACTCGCGTCGCCGGCATAGCGCTGCTCATACTGGTTGCGGATGTTGCGCTCGTCGGTGGCATATTCGTAGCGCTGGATGCCGCCGATCGCGGCATAGGTCTTCACTTCGGTCGGGTTGACGAAGCTGTGCTGGGAGGTTGCGCCCTTCGGCGGGGCGGCGCTGCTGACCGTCTGCGGCCCGCCGCCAGAGCAAGCGGCAAGCGCCAGCAAGCTTACCGGCATCAATCGATTACGCATAACCCCCGAACCCCCTCCGCGAACTCCGAACGGGGAGGGGATAGCGCGGCTTTGGTTAAGGCCGGCCTAAGCCAGGCGCTTACTTGCCGCGGCGCTTGCGATGCTTTTCGAGGTCGAGGATCGTCGTGTCGCCCTCGGGCAGCAGCCCCAGGCGACGCGCAATCTCCTGATAGGCCTCGACCTCTCCGCCGAGATCGAGCCGGAAACGATCCTTGTCGAGCTTCTCGCCGGAGACCATGTCCCACAGCCGGCACCCATCCGGGCTGATCTCGTCGGCCAGTATGACGCGGCTGAAATCATTGTCCCACAGCCGGCCGAACTCGAGCTTGAAGTCGACCAGGCGGATGCCGATCCCGGCGAACAGGCCGCACATGAAATCGTTCACGCGGATCGCCATGTCGGCGATGTCGTGCATCTCTTCCTGGCTGGCCCAGCCGAAGCAGGCGATATGTTCGTCGGCGATCATCGGATCGCCGAGCGCATCGTCCTTGTAATAATATTCGATGATCGTGCGGGGCAGCTGCGTCCCCTCCTCGATCCCGAGCCGCTTGGTCAGCGAGCCGGCGGCGACGTTGCGCACGACGACCTCGATCGGAATGATCTCGACCTGGCGGATCAGCTGCTCGCGCATGTTGAGGCGGCGGATGAAGTGCGTCGGCACGCCGATATTGCCGAGCAGCGTGAACACATGCTCGGAAATCCGGTTGTTGAGCACGCCCTTTCCCGAGATCGTGCCCTTTTTCTGGGCATTGAACGCGGTCGCGTCATCCTTGAAATATTGGATCAGCGTACCGGGCTCGGGACCCTCGTAGAGGATCTTGGCCTTGCCCTCGTAGATCTGGCGGCGGCGCGACATTCACGGGCTCCTTGGAGCATAAAAGAAAGCGCGCCCCGGACGCGGCGTCAGAACTGACGCGCAGCCGAGGCGGATGCCGCCTTATATAGAAGCCATTCGCGAAGGGCAATCGACCGCTCGGTAGCCGCGGGGTGACGGCAGCGCCCCGGGCCGATAGTGGAGGGGGATGGCAACCGACGCACCCGATCATATCCTCGATTCATCGTTCGATGACGCGCTGTCGCAGCGCTATCTCGTCTATGCGCTCTCCACGATCACCGCGCGCTCGCTGCCGGACGTCCGCGACGGGCTGAAGCCGGTCCACCGCCGGCTGCTCTGGGCGATGCGGCTGCTGCGGCTCGATCCGGCGGCGGGCTATAAGAAGTGCGCGCGCGTCGTGGGCGACGTGATCGGCAAATATCATCCGCACGGCGACCAGTCGGTCTATGATGCGATGGTCCGCCTCGCGCAGACCTTTTCGCTGCGCTACCCGCTGGTCGACGGGCAGGGCAATTTCGGCAATGTCGACGGCGATAACGCCGCGGCGATGCGCTACACCGAAGCGCGCCTGACCGCCGCCGCGGGCGACCTGATGGCCGGGCTCGACGAGGGCACGGTCGATTTCCGCGCGACCTATAATGGCGAAGAGGAGGAGCCCGAGGTCTTTCCCGGCCTGTTCCCCAACCTCCTCGCCAATGGCGCCTCCGGCATCGCCGTCGGCATGGCGACGTCGATCCCGCCGCACAATGTCGCCGAGCTGATCGACGCCGCCGTCCACCTGATCGATCAGCCCGCCACCGACGTCCGCGCGCTGATGCAGTTCGTGCGCGGGCCCGACCTGCCGACCGGGGGCATCATCGTCGATGCGCCCGCGGCGATCGCGGAATCCTATGCCACCGGCCGGGGCAGCTTCCGCGTCCGCGCCCGCTGGTCGGAGGAGCGCGAGAAAGGCGGCGCGTGGACGATCGTCGTCACCGAAATCCCCTATCAGGTGCCCAAATCCAAGCTGATCGAGCAGATCGCCGCGCTGATCGGCGAGAAAAGACTGCCGATCCTGGCGGACGTCCGGGACGAATCGGACGAGGCGATCCGCATCGTGCTGGAGCCGCGCAGCCGCACCGTCGATCCGCAGATGCTGATGGACAGCCTGTTCCGGCTGACCGAGCTTGAGGTCAAGGTTCCGCTCAACCTCAACGTGCTCGACGCGAACCATACGCCGCGGGTGATGAGCCTGAAGGAAGCTCTGGTAGCCTGGCTGGATCATCAGTTCGAGGTAATGATCCGTCGCGCACGCCACCGGCTCGCCAAGATCGACGACCGGATCGAGCTGCTGTCCGGCTATCTGATCGCCTATCTCAACCTCGATCGCGTGATCCAGATCATTCGCGAGGAGGATGAGCCCAAGCCGTTGATGATCGCCGAGTTCGGGCTGACCGACCGCCAGGCCGAGGCGATCCTGAACATGCGGCTGCGCAGCCTGCGGCGGCTGGAGGAGATGGAGATACGGCGCGAGCGCGGCACGCTCGACAAGGAGCGCGAGGGGCTCGCCGCGCTGATTGAATCGCCGCCGCGGCAGCGCACCCGGCTGAAGAAGGACCTCGCCAAGCTGCGCGAACGCTATGGCCCCGAGACGGTGCTGGGCCGGCGGCGGACCACGATCGAGGAAGCGGCGCTTGCCCGTGAAATCCCGCTGGAGGCGATGATCGAGCGCGAACCGATCACCGTCATCCTCTCCCAGCGCGGCTGGATCCGCGCGCTCAAGGGGCATAGCGACCTCGCCTCGGCCGAAGCGATGCGCTTCAAGGAAGGCGATGGCCCGGCCTTCGCCTTCCATGCCCAGACCACGGACAAATTGCTGCTCGCCGCCGAGAACGGCCGTTTCTACACGCTCGCCGCGGACAAGCTCCCCGGCGGTCGCGGGTTTGGCGAGCCGGTGCGGCTGCTGATCGACATCGAAGGCGAGGCGGCGGTGATCGCGCTGCGCCCGGTCAGAGGCGGCGAACGGCTCCTGCTCGCCGCGTCGGACGGTCGCGGATTCATCGCCAAAACGGAGGAAATAGTCGCCGAGACCCGCAAGGGCCGCCAGGTCGTCAACCTGCGCCCCGCCGCCCGGCTCAAGATCGTCCGGCCGATCGCGGCCGAGGATGATTATGTCGCGGCGATCGGCGAAAACCGCAAACTGGTCGTGTTTCCGCTCGAGGAATTGCCGGAGCTCGGCCGCGGCCAGGGCGTTCAGTTACAGCGATATGGAGACGGCGGGCTGTCCGATGCGATCAGCTTCCGCTTCTCCACCGGGCTTAGCTGGCCGATGGCGGGAGAGACCGGCCGAACCCGCACCGAGAGCGACCTGAGTGCATGGCGGGTGGCGCGCGGCGCGGCCGGGCGCATGCCGCCGGTAGGATTCCCGAGAGATAACCGCTTCTCGCGCCAGGCAGGGCCGGACGGTAAAAATTAACTGACTCCGATTAGTTGCAAAACGATGAAGCTTGCCGCCGAATATGCAGAGGAAGCATCCGTTGCGGTGTGCGCTGCGGCGCCCCCGGTTGCGAATGTACGGCCCGATCCGGGAACGCGGGCCGATGAAATCTACATGGGCCAGGTCCGGCAGGAATATCTCGCTGCCCTGCCGATCGCCGCGGCGATGGTGGTCGCCGACGGGCCGGTCATGCGCCTGCTGTGCACGAACTCCAGATTCCTGAGTCTGTCGCTCGACGCCCCGCCGGAACAAGCCGGAGCGCTCGGGCGGATCGCCAACGCGGTGATCGAGGGAGCCGTGCGCAATTGCTTCGCCGACCAGGAGGAAGTGCTCGAGTTCGACTGGTACGATGTCGACGAGATTGGCGGCGGCCATTTCTTCGTCCGGCTGGTGCGGCTGCCGCTGCGTACGGACAATCGTCAACGTTGCCTGCTGACCCTGGTCGATCGCACCGCGGAGATCACCAACGAGCGCAGCCTGCGCAACGAAATGCTGCGCGACAGCCTGACCGGGCTGCCCAATCGCATCGCCTTCTCGCAGACCCTGGAAGCGGCCATCGGCTCGCCGGAAAACGACGGCCAGTTCGCCGTGCTGGTCATCGATCTCTGCCGGTTCAGCCGCATCAACGAGAGCATGGGCCCCGCGGCCGCCGACGAGCTGATCGTCAACGTCGCGCGCCGGATGCTCTCCTCGCTGCGCGCCGGCGACACGCTCGCGCGGATCGGCGGCGATGAATTTGCCGTGTTGCTCCGTCTGATCGACGGGCCCGGCGACGCGCTCCATGCCGCGCGGCGGATCCAGCAGGCGCTGTCGACGCCATTCCGCCTGTCCGAGCTTGAAATCCGGATCGACTGCGCGATCGGCTGCGCAATGATGAGCGACCGCGTATCGGGCTCCGAAAACCTCGTTCGCAATGCCCAGGTCGCGCTGAAACGGGCCAAATGCTCGCGCCGGGTCGAGGTGTATCAGCCGGGTGAGATCAGCGCGGCGTGGCGCCGGTTCAGCCTCGAGACCGAGTTGCGCCGCGCGATCGAAAACGACCAGCTCGGCCTGGCCTTTCAGCCGTTGATCGATCTGCAGACCGGGGCAGTGGCCGGCTTCGAAGCGCTGGCCCGCTGGACCCATGCCGAGCGCGGCGCGATTTCCCCGCTCGAGTTCATTCCCGTCGCCGAAGAATCGGGGCTGATCGTGCCGCTCGGCCGCTGGGCCCTGGAGGCGGCGACCCGCACGCTGGCGGCATGGGACCGGCAGGCCGGGCAGACGATGCCGATCGGCATGGCGGTCAACCTGTCGGCGATCCAGCTGGCGCGCGACGACATCGGTGCGGTCGTCGCCGGCGCGCTGGAGCGTAACGCGATTTGCGGCCATCGCCTGACGCTGGAGCTTACCGAAAGCGCGATCGTCGGCGATCCGGAACGCTCTGCGCGGGCGCTGGGATCGCTCAAGGAGCTTAGCGCCAAGCTGGCGATGGATGATTTCGGCACCGGCTATTCGTCGCTCGCATCGTTACAGCGCCTGCCGATCGACGAGCTCAAGATCGATCGCAGCTTCGTCACGGGGATGCTTGGCGACCGTGATTCGCTGGCGATCGTGCGTGCCGTATTGGGCTTGGCCGAGGCGCTCGGGATGGGGACGGTCGCGGAGGGGATCGAGACGTCGGAGCTGGCCGATGCGCTTGCCGAGCTCGGCTGTTTCTACGGCCAGGGCTATCATTTCGCCCGGCCGCTGACCTCGGAAGACGCCTTCGCTTATTGGGCCGCGCGCAACTGCTGAGCGATCAGGATGCGTGCGATGTCTCGCGTCCGTGCCGCATCGGGAAAGCCTTCGACGATCCACTGCCGCTCGATCGCCTGCAACGTGGCGGCCACCTGCGGTCCGGCGGATAGGCCCATCCCGATCAACTGGCCGCCGCTGATCGGCAGGGTAGGGCGCTGCCATTCCCGAAGCAGATCCAGCGCGCGGCGGGTGGTGGCCTCGTCCAGCTCCGCCAGCAGGATGCGGTCGCTCGCCCCCTCAGCGCCCAGCCGATAGGCCAGCGGGCGAATATCCGGCGGGATCTCCCCGCTTCGCTCGGCGGCGGCGACAAGACGCTTGCGCGCGCGGTTGGACAGTTTGAGGCGGGCGCCGACGCCGGCGGCGGCTTCCGGATCGGGCGGCAGCAGCGCGGCGAGGCGCCGCAGCGGATCGGGCGCAACGCCCGCCGCCCGCTCGCGCACTTCCAGCGTCCGGAGCGGTGCGGCGCTGACGATTTCGGGCAGTACCGGCACAAGGATGCGATGGGCGCACATCGTGTCGAGGGCGGTCGAGGCAATCGGCACCGCCAATATCTTGAGCAGCTCGTCGGCGATCCGTTCGCGCGACAAGGCCATCAGATCGTTGGCGCGCTCCTCGCACGCATCAAGCGCCGCCATGTCCGGTGCGCCGCGGCCGAAGCGCGCGTGAAAGCGGAAGAAGCGCAATATCCGCAGATGATCCTCGGCGATCCGCACCAGCGCTTCGCCGATGAAGCGGACCCGGCCAGCATCCAGATCGGCGATGCCGCCGAAATAATCGTGGATCTCGCCGGTATCGGGATCGGCGGAGAGCGCATTGATCGTGAAATCGCGCCGCGCCGCATCCACCCGCCATTCGTCGGTGAAAGCGACCGTGGCGTGGCGCCCGTCGGTCGCGACATCGCGCCGCAGCGTGGTTACCTCGATCGGCCCGCCCGGCAGTATCGCCGTCACCGTGCCGTGGGCGATGCCGATCGGCACCGCATTGAACCCGGCAGCCGCGATCCGCGCGAGGCTCTCTTCGGGAAGCAGCCGGGTGGCGCAATCCACGTCGGTTGCCTCGACCCCGATCAGCGCATCGCGCACCGCGCCGCCGACGAAGCGGGTCAGTCCCTCGGCCGCGCCAAGCGCGACGAGCAGCCGGTCCAGCCCCTCGCGGTGGCGCCAGGCGGAATCGGGCAACTTCATTTCGGCCAACCCAATCGCCGCCCGAGATTGACGATCATCGCCGCGGTCGCGCCCCAGATCCGTTCGTCCTGCCAGAGTATCTCGTAGAAATGCCGCTCCCGGCCGTCCCACTCGACGCGCCGTTCGATATGGTTGGTCCGCTCCAGCAGATGGGCCAGCGGCACCTCGAACAGCGCCGCGACCTCGGCAACGTGGGGAACCAGCGGCAGGTCCGGGGGCACCACGCCGACGATCGGGATGACCTCGAAGCCGGTGACGGTGCGATAGGCGTCGGTGATCCCGATCACGTCCACCACGTCGCGCGGCAGCCCGATCTCCTCCTCGGCCTCCCGCAGCGCGGCGGCGATCGCGTCGGCATCCTCCGGGTCGATCCGCCCGCCGGGAAAGGCGACCTGCCCGGCGTGGCGGCGCATCGTGTCGGTGCGGCGGGTCAGCAGCACGCCCGGCTCCGCGCGGTCGGTCACCGCCACCAGCACGGCCGCGGCCTTGAGCGTTTCGCCCGGCGCGAGCTGATAAGCCACGGTGTCGCCGGCCAGCAGCTCGGGCGAGCCGCGGTGGCCGTCGCGCAGCGCCTCGCGCAGGCGGTCCGCCAGCGTCACGCTGTGGCGCCCAGGCCGAAGAACATGCCGTCGCTCCACAGGCCGGGCACTTCGTCGCGGTCAGCCAGCGCCAGTTCCGCCAGTTCATAATAGACCGGCCGCGCGATCAGCGCATCGAGCCCGGGTCGCACCGTCAGATAGGGGTGGGGACCGCCTTCGCGCTGCTCGATCCGGAGCGGATGATCGGCGCCGGCGACGACCAGTTCGTCGGTGTTGAGGCGAAAGGCGATGCGGCGGGCCTGCCCGGTGCCCTCGCTGCGCAGCTCGACCGCGACGAACGGCGCATCCTCCACCGCGATCGCCAGCTTCTCGACCGGGGTCACGAGCACGAAGCCGCCATCGGCCTCGCGCCGGAGGATGGTCGAGAATAGCCGCACCATCGCCGGCCGGTTGATCGGCGCGCCCTGATGATACCAGGTGCCGTCGCGGGCGATCCGCATCTCGCTGTCGCCGCAATGCGTCGGGTTCCAGCGTTCGACCGGGGGCAGCCGGCGCTCGGCCGCGAGCGTGGCGATCTCGGCCAGCGACAGGCCGCTAATGTCGGCGGGAGCGTTGGTTTCAGGCACGAGGGTCGCTTAGCCGATGTCCGGCTGCTTTTGAACCGGGCGGGCGCGCAACGCGCCGTGCGCCGGCACGTCGCGCCCGGCCAGCCTCGCCAGCAGGCGATGGCGCTCGACCGGTCCGGGCACCGTCCAGCCGGCGGTCGGCGTGGCATCGAAGCCGAAGAAACGTCCATAATATGCGGGATCGCCGATCAGGACGAGGCCATGCTCGTCGCGCGTCTCGGCCGCGTCGAGCATCGCGCGCATCAGCAGGCGGCCGATGCCGTCACCCTGCCGCCCCGGATGGACCGCGACCGGGCCGACCAGCACCAGCGGAGCCGGCGCGCCGATTTCCGGCGCCAGTTCGATCGGCCAGCACTGAATAGTGCCGACCAACCCGCCACCCGGCTCAATCGCCGCCAAGGACAGGCCGGGAAGCGCCTCGGTTCCCTGCCGCAGCCGATAGGCCGTGCGCTGGTGCCGATCGGCGCCGAACGCGGCATCGAGCAGCGCCTCGACTTCCTCTTGGGCGGCGTGGTCGATCGGATGGAGGGATGTCGGCACCGTGGCTC
>JAQGKS010000254.1 GCA_028289965.1 Sphingomonas bacterium | reverse complement strand
AGCGCCTCATCGGCATCTGGGTCGTAAGTCTTGACCCGTTCGACCAGTTCATATTGCCTCAACACCCTCCACGATGTGGTCGGGCATCAGGCGAGATGCAACAGCATATCCGCTTTTCGGCCACGCGACCCGGCTTTCCGGGCCAACGTGGCCGAGGCGTTCGCGTCACTCGTAATCGGGGCCGATAGTCTGGTTGCGCGGCGGCGCGGCGGCGGTGAGGCGCAGCGCCTCGGCCGATGCGCTCAGCGAACCGATCTCGTCGGGGGTATCCTCGTCGTCGACCTGGACGCGCTGGAGGTTCGACACGACCGATTCGTGCAGGTTCGCCGGGGTCACCGTTTCCTCGGCGATCTCGCGCAAAGCGACGACCGGGTTCTTGTCCCGGTCGCGATCGATCGTCAGCTCGGCGCCGCCGGAAATCTGCCGTGCCCGCTGAGCTGCAAGCAGCACCAGATCGAACCGGTTGGGAATCTTGTCGACGCAATCCTCGACCGTCACGCGCGCCATGGAACGCTCCGCTGAAAACAATAGGGGCTCTATTGGAAGGGGGCCGCGCCTAACAGGATGGGGCCGATCTGTCAATCCGCCGCGCCTTTCCCCGCTTGGCTTGCAACCTCGTTACGGGGCGGGCATTCCCGTTTCATGGTAGATGCAGGCCTTGGCTGCGGGGCGGACCCGGCTCCGTTCACCGTCGCAGGCAATCGCCTCACGTTGCTGGCGGAGGGGCCGGCCCGGCTCGCGGCGCTGATCGCGCTGATCGACGGGGCGCAGCAGAGCCTGCGCTTGCTTTATTATATCTACGCCGACGACGATGCGGGCAGGCGGGTGCTCGCCGCGCTGGTCGCCGCGGTGCGGCGTGGGGTGTCGGTATCGTTGATCGTCGACGGGTTCGGCAGCGGCGTCGAGGAAACCTTCTTCGCGCCGCTGGCGGAAGCGGGCGCCGACGTCTGCAAGTTCATCCCGCGATGGGGCCGGCGATACCTGCTGCGCAATCACCAGAAGCTCGCTCTGGCCGACGAGGCGCGGGTGATCATCGGCGGCTTCAACGTCTCGGACGACTATTTCGGCGGGGTCGAGCAACAGGCCTGGCGCGATCTCGGCTTGCTGGTCGAAGGGCCGGCGGCGGGGCGGCTTGCAGGCTATTTCGACGTCCTCGCCGAATGGACGCGAACCCCGCGCGCCCGGATGCGGACGCTGCGCCGGGCGCTCGAGAAATGGAGCGAGCCGCGCGGCGAGGCACGCTGGCTGCTCGGCGGGCCGGCGCGACGGCTCAGTCCGTGGGCGTTGGCGGTGAAGCACGATATGCGCGGCGCGCGCCGGATGGACATGATCGCGGCCTATTTCGCGCCCAACCCGGCGATGCTGCGGCGGATCGAGGCGATCCCGCGCGGCGGCGGCACGGCGCGGGTGCTGACCGCGGCGAAGTCCGACAATAATGCGACGATCGGCGCCGCGCGCCACACCTATCGGCGGCTGCTGCGGCGCGGGGTGCGGCTGTTCGAATATCAGCCGACCAAGCTGCATACCAAGCTGTTCGTGGTCAACGATGCCGTCCACATCGGATCGGCCAATTTCGATATGCGCAGCCTGTATCTCAATCTCGAACTGATGCTGCGGATCGAGGACAAGGCCTTCGCCGATCATATGCGCGGCTATTTCGAAGCCGAACTCGAACGATCGCGGGAGATCGATCAAGCGGAGCATCGCCGCGCCGGCACGATCGACCGGCTGCGCTGGGCGATCGCTTATTTCGTCGTGGCGGTGGTCGACTATGGCGTCTCGCGCCGCCTCAACTTCGGCATCGAGGTGGAGTGAAAGCGGCCGATCAGGACTTCCATGCCCAATATAGCTGGGCCGGCGGGATGTTGACCACCTCCATGCCATGATCGATCCGCTCGAAATGGGGCGCGAGGAAATCGCGGACCTTGGGCGAAAACTGATAGACCAGGAACGCGCCGCCGGCGCGAAGCGCGGCCTGCGTCTCGGCGGCGATGGTTGCACCGACGCCGGGCGGCAGGGTCGAGAAGGGCAGGCCGGAGAGGATGAAGTCGGCATGATCGAAGCCACGCTCGGCGAGGATCTTGCGCACGTCGGCGGCGGAGCCCTCGACGGCGTCGAAGCGCGAATCGACGATCCGGTGGCGAAGATAGCCGATGAAGTCGGAATTGGTGTCGATCGCGATCAGCGTCGCATCGGGCGCCATCCGATCGAGGATGTGCTGGCAGAAGGTGCCGACGCCGGGACCATATTCGACGAACACCTTGGTGTTGGCCCAGTCCACGCGCGACAGCATCTTTTCGATCAGCTTGCCGGACGAGGGGATAATCGAGCCGACCATCACCGGATGCTTGAGGAAACCGCGGAAGAAGATGCCGAGCGGGCCCATCTTGCCGTCTCGCGCGCGGCGGGGAGCGCTGCGGTCGAGCGCGGTCTCGGCGGAAGATAGGGTCATGGTAGCTCCACGCTGAAATCGGGATTCCGGTTCGTTCGCAAATGCGGAAGGCAAACGCAAGCCGCGCGGTTGGGCACCGCGCGGCTCGCACCTGGCCGGCTAGTCGGGTGCACGGCGCGACTTGAGCATTCCCGGACTGACGAAGCCGATCGGATCGATCGCCAGCGCATCCTGTTTCAGCCGGGCGGCCATCTGTTCATATTCCCGCTCCATTTCCGGCGTGACTGAGGCGCGGGTCTCCTTCAGCGCGGCGTCGAAATGCGCCATCGTCACCTCGGTCGCCCCGAGCGACTGGCGCAGCGCGAACAGGCCGGCGCGGCGGACGAGATCCTCCAGATCGGCGCCGGTGAAGCGATCCGTGCGCGCCGCCAGATCATCCAGATCGACATTTTCGGCGAGCGGCATCTTGCCGGTGTGGATCGACAGGATTCGCCGCCGGCCGCCCCGATCAGGCACGCTGACATAGACCAGTTCGTCGAACCGCCCCGGGCGCAGCAGTGCCGGATCGATCAGATTGGGTCGGTTGGTGGCGCCGATCACCACGACCGACTGCAACTCCTCCAGTCCGTCCATCTCGGCCAGGATGGTGTTGACCACGCGTTCGGTCACCGCCGGTTCGCCAAGCCCGCCGCCGCGCGCCGGGACGAGGCTGTCGAGCTCGTCGAAGAAGATCACGCACGGCGCCACCTGGCGCGCGCGGCTAAACAGCCGGGCGATCTGCTGCTCGCTTTCGCCATACCATTTGGACAAGAGGTCCGACGATTTGGTGGCGATGAAGTTCGCCTCCGCCTCGCGCGCGACCGCCTTGGCCAGCAGCGTCTTGCCGGTGCCCGGGGGGCCGTAGAGCAGAAAGCCCTTGGCCGGGCGAATGCCGAGACGGCGGAAGGCGTCGGGATCCTTCAGCGGCAGTTCCACCCCCTCGCGCAGCCGCTCGCGCGCATCGTCGAGACCGCCGATATCGGCCCAGCCGACATTGGGCGCCTGCACCATCACTTCGCGCATCGCCGATGGCTGGACGCGCTTGATCGCCGACAGGAAGTCCTCCCGCGTCACCGACAATTCGTCGAGCACCTCGGGCGGGATCGTCCGCTCCTCGAGGTCGAGCTTGGGCATGATCCGCCGCACCGCCTCGATCGCCGCCTCGCGCGTCAGCGCCGCCAGATCGGCGCCGACGAAGCCGTAGGTGGTGCGCGCCAGTTCATCGAGATCGACCTGGTCGCCGAGCGGCATGCCGCGGGTGTGGATGCCGAGAATCTCGCGCCGGCCGCGCTCGTCGGGCACGCCGACGACGATCTCGCGATCGAACCGGCCGGGCCGCCGCAGCGCCTCGTCGAGCGCCTCGGGACGGTTGGTGGCGGCGATGACGACCAGGTTCGCCCGCGATTCGAGCCCGTCCATCAGCGTCAGCAGCTGCGCGACGAGGCGCTTTTCGGCCTCGCCTGTCACCTGCCCGCGCTTCGGCGCGATCGAATCGATCTCGTCGATGAAGATGATCGAGGGCGCGGCCTTGTTGGCCTGCTCGAATATCTCGCGCAGCCTTTTCTCGCTCTCGCCATAAGCCGAACCCATGATTTCGGGCCCGGCGATGTGGAAGAATTCCGCGTGGCTTTCGTTGGCGACGGCGCGCGCCAGCCGGGTCTTGCCGGTGCCGGGGGGCCCATGCAGCAGCACGCCCTTGGGTGGATCGACGCCGAGCCGCTGGAACAGCTCGGGGTAGCGCAGCGGCAGCTCGATCATCTCGCGCAGCTGATCGATCGTCGAGCCCATGCCACCGAGATCGTCATAGGTGACGTCGGCACGCCGCGCCTCGCCCGGCTCCTCATATTCGGCGCGCAGCTCGACTTCGGTATCGGCGTCGATGTGAACGATGCCCTTGGGCGTGGTCGACACCACCGTCAGGCGGATCTCCTGGAGCGAATAAGCCGGCGCGCTGAGCATCTGGCGCAGCTCGGGCGGGAGATTGCCGCGCTCGACGCGCTGCTGACCGGCGGTGGCGACGATGTCCCCCTGGATCAGCGGGCGCATGCCGAAGCTGCGCTTGAGCGCCTGACTCGACCCCTCCAGCCGCAGATTCTGCTGCGCCGGCGCGAACACCACGCGTTGCGCGGCGCGCGATTCGGCGCGGCGCAACTCGACGAAGTCCCCGGAGCCGACCCCGGCATTGGCGCGCTGGAGGCCATCGAGGCGCAGGATGTCCAGCCCCTCGTCTTCGGCATAAGGCAGCATCGCGCGTGCCGGCGTCGCCCGCTTGCCGGCGATCTCGACGACATCCCCCTCCTTCAGCCCGAGCGCGTTCATCGTCGCGTGCGACAGCCGCGCCAGCCCGCGGCCGGAATCGTCCGGCTTGGCATTGGCCACCTGGAGCCGCCGGGGGTTCTTGTCGTCTTCCGCCATGGGAGTTGGTCCTCTCTCTTCGCAAGCCAGATAAGGGTTCGCGCGGGGGTTTTGATCCCTCGGCGGCGTGCAAAATCCGTTCGGCTGCCAAGAATCAGCGCGATCTCGCGAGACGGTTGTCCGTCAAGGCGTCTGACATGCGTATTGTGCATCTGCGAAGTCTGGTGATAGGCTGAGCCTGCATTCCGCATCCCAGCAACGCCGTCGAACCGGTTTTCGAGGGCAGGGCCTTGAGGACCGATCTTATCCGCACCCCGGCAGCCCGCTCGCTTCATGCATGGAGGGCCCCGTGCGCCGACTGCCGCCGCTGACCGCGGTCGAGGCTTTCGTCCAGGTTGCCCGGCTCGGATCGGTCAAGGCCGCTGCGGAGGAACTGGCTTTGTCTTCTCCCGCGCTCAGCCGCCGTGTCCAGGCGCTCGAGCGCTTCGTCGGGCGGGAGCTGTTCGAGCGGCGGCATCAGGCGATGCTGCTGAATGCCGAGGGGGAGACGTTGCTCGGCCGCGTCGCGCCCGCGCTCGACGCGCTGACCAAGGCGATCGACGCGACCACCGGCGAAAGCGACATCCTGCGGCTGCGGCTGGGCGTGCTGCCGCTCTTCGCATCGCAGCGGCTGATGGCACGGCTGCCCGAACTGCGCGCGCTCCACCCCGAACTGCACATCGATCTGGATACCGCGGCGCACAGCCTGGCCCGGCTGGGCGAGGGGATCGACGCCGCGATCGTGATCGCGCGGGACATCGAGCCGAGCCTCTATGCGCGTCGGCTCGATCGCAACAAGATCTACGCCATCACCTCGCGCGAGTGGGTTCGGGAAAATCAGCCCCAGGAACCGTCGGAACTGCGCGACATGACGATATTCCTCCACCGCGACATGCCGGAGAATTTCGCGGTGTGGCGCGAGGCGGTCGGCCTGCCGACGCTGGAGCCGCGCACGATCGACCATTTCGATTCGGGCCAGCTGATCCTCGATGCGGCCGCGCAGGGGCTCGGCGTCGCCTTCATGCTCGACAGCCATCTGGCCGATGCGCACGACGCCAGGCTGGTCAACCTGTTCGATGTCGATGTGGACAGCCCGTACAGCTACTGGTTCGCATGCCGCAGGTCATCGCTGTCGCGCCGGCCAGTGAAAATCTTCCACGACTGGCTGTTCGCAGCCGTCGCCCGCGACGGGCCGGAATAGGCCCGTCGCGGAAACGACGATCAATGCGGGTCAGACGTCGGCCTGAACCTTCATCGACGTGATCTTGCCGGGCGCACGCGGCGGCTCGCCCTTGGGCAGCGCGTCGACATGCTCCATGCCGGACACGACCTCACCCCAGACGGTATATTGATTGTCGAGGAAGGTGGCGTCGTCGAAGCAGATGAAGAACTGGCTGTTGGCGCTGTTCGGGCTCTGCGAACGGGCCATCGAGCACACGCCGCGAACGTGCGGCTCGCGGCTGAATTCGGCCTTGAGGTCGGGCTTCTTCGATCCGCCCATGCCGGTGCCGGTCGGGTCGCCGCCCTGGGCCATGAAGCCGTCGATAACGCGGTGGAACACGACGCCGTCGTAAAAACCCTCGCGGACCAGCTTCTTGATGTGCGCGACATGGTTTGGCGCCAGATCGGGCCGCAGCTCGATCACGACGGGACCCTTGGTGGTCTCGAGCAGGAGGGTGTTTTCGGGATCCTTGTAGTCGGCCATGTGCTGGCTCCTATGTCTATGC